>CALGND010000030.1 GCA_937958675.1 uncultured Granulosicoccaceae bacterium | reverse complement strand
AACCAGTACCTAACAACCGTCAGCGACACAAGCTTTGCTAAAACCGTGACCGCTGGCCAGACTTACTCTTATTACGTTGTCGCGTTCGATAACTCACAAAATTTCTCACAAGCCTCAGTTAGAGTGACCTTGCCAGAAGGTGACAATCGTCCACCTAGTTTCGAAAATCTTGTTGATCAAACTATTTTTGCAGGCGAAAACTGGTCGTTACTCTTAAAACCTATAGATATCGATGGCGGCAACCCTGGCATGTTTACTAGCAGCTTACCCGTAGGCGTAGCGTCAGAAGACAACCTAGACGGCACGCGAACCTTAAGGTGGCGCCCGCTGCAACCTGACGTTGGTGTTTATGATTTTAATGTCACCGCGATAGACTCAACAGACAGCAGCGTACAAACGACACAAACAGTACGCCTGACCGTTGTGTTGCCAGACGATACGTCTACTATCGTTAATCTACCACCGGGCATAGATCTAGTTGAAGAGCACGTGATACGCGTGGGCGACACTCTCAATCTAAACGTAAAAGCAACCGACCCTAATGGCACAAGGCCTGAGCTAGCGTTACTAAATCAGCCCGCTAATGCAACGTTTGGCATCAGCACTGATGAGCCTCTATTTTCGGTTTTAAGATGGACACCAACCGCTGCTGATATCGGTGTTCATACGTTTAATTTTGAGGCAACTGATTCGGTTGACTCGTCAATGACCTTCCAAAGCTCGATCAATGTTCGAGTCGCGCCAGTAGCGGACTTCGTGTTGCCAGGTGAGCGCTTGCGAGATCTTGCCGATCAGCGAAATTTCAAAATTGGTTATGCATCTTTACTTAAATATTATGAACGGCCCGATGCTGATTTGTATCAAGACATAGCTAGCCAAGACTACAACTTAGTCACACCAGAAAACTCGATGAAATGGGCTTATATAAACCCTATGCCAAATGAGTATCGTTATGATGCTGCCGACACCCTAGTGCAGTTTGCCAATACACATAACATGGAAATACACGGCCATACGCTTGTTTGGTATACCGCATTACCTCAATGGGTACAGCAAACGCCAGCGGCCGAGCGCGAGCAAATCATGTTCGACTTTATTGACACCATGACAAGTCGCTACAACACAGTTAGCATTTGGGATGTTGTTAACGAAGCCTTCGAAGATGACGGCACGTATCGCAACTCAATCTGGCAACAAGCGATGGGTAAGGAACACATAAACAAGGCATTTGAACGCGCACGTGCAGGCGCGCCTAATGCACAGCTGATCTACAACGACTACGACATCTCTTGGCCGGGGGCTAAATCTGACGCTGCCTTTACATTAATGCAGGAGCTAATCGCTAGCGGCGCACCTATCGATGGCATTGGTTTTCAGATGCATATCGATACCAACTTTAATCAATTCGACGAGGTTGCACAAAATCTACAACGCTTTGCAGATCTAGGCTTAGATATCTATATCACTGAGTTTGATGTATCGATAGTTGACGGCGGTACAACTGCTCAGCAAGGGGAAATCTTTGGGCAAATCACTGATATTTGCTTGGCGCAAGCCAGCTGTAAGGCATTGCAGGTATGGGGCATCAATGATCGTTATTCATGGCGCAAACCGCTCGACCCGCTTCTGCTAACCGAAGACTATCAAGTTAAACCTGCTTATACGGCGGTTCAAGAAGCTTTGAGCATAGATACCCCTTAGCTAAGCTCCACTTTTCGGCATGGCTCCATTACAATTCGGGCCATGCCGAATTCGTTCCCTCCTGCCAACACCAACAACACAGCCATCTTGCTGTGCACCTACAACGGTGAATCTCACTTAAACACTCAAATTGAGTCGCTTCTGGCCCAAAGTCAAGCTTGTACAGTGATGGCATTTGACGATTGCTCTACTGATTCCACCTTATCAATTTTAAGCAGCTTTGAATCTGATCAATTCCTCGTATCTCAAAACGTCAAAAATTTAGGCTACGTAAAAAATTTCGAAGCAGCATTAACTGCAGCTCTGAATAAAGGCTTTGAGTATATTGCGCTCGCCGATCAAGACGATGTATGGAGTCAAGACCGTATAGAGAATGGTCTGCTTGCAATTGGCAAAATTAAAAAAGAACTGCCGTTTTCTACGCCGATATTAGTGCACAGCGATTTGTCCGTGATCAACGACACTGGCGAAGCGATTGCCCCATCCTATTTTCGCCTACGCAATTACCGAGTAAGCGCTCAGCGCAATATGCAATTGATCCTCGGCCAAAACGGTGTGATGGGAAACACCATATTGATGAACAGTAGCTTAGCGAAACTCGCGCTGCCCTTCCCCACTGAACTCCATGTGCATGATTACTGGCTGGCTGTAATTGCAGAACTCTACGGCAGGCGAATCCTCCTTGGACACCCCACGGTACAGTATCGCTTGCATGCTGATAATGCCAGCAATAGTGTCAGAAAATTTAGCGCCTTAAGACTCAAACCACATCGCGCAGGTTTTTGGAAACGTCTTTGGGCTCGCGACTTCAAACTTCCTTTTATGGAAGACAGTAGGCACAAGGTTATTGCTCATTTACTTAATAACCAATCTCTACCGCCACTCAAAGCCGAAGACAAAATAGTGTTAGAGAACTTCTATCAATATTTACAACTACAACCTGCACGGTTGGCCCTGATAAAAGCAATGCTCAACTCTGACTTTTTGAAAACCAGTTTGGTCTATCGAATTCGTTTTACGGCCGCCATGATATTGAGCAAGCGGTATCGGTAATTTAGTCAAAAATGGCGGCTAGTACTTGGTTCCGCCGCCACCAAGCTCTGTGCAATTACTGACCAATTTTTCATGCCCGCTACGACAGGCTTTGAATTCACAAAAGGTGCATAGTAAGACGTTATGTTGACTTAAATCGTACAAAAAATCATCACCCCATTCGGTACAGCATGTTTGTGCTGAGCTATAATTCTATTCCCGACAAAATCTCTTTCCAGTGTATGTCCACCGATTCTTGGGTCAAACGACTCCAGCAATACCGAACGCCCGATAACACGCGTGCCGCCTTCGAAATTTTTATCACCGTATTGCCATTCACTGTCCTTTGGATAGCGAGCTGGCAACTTCTAGAAGCCGGTTATTGGTTAGGCCTGTTGCTTATAATTCCTAACGCTGGCCTATTGGTTCGGCTGTTTATTATCCAGCATGATTGTGGCCATGGCTCACTGTTTTCGTCGCGACAGGCGATGGATTGGGTGGGTCGCGTATTGGGCATAATGACATTTACGCCTTATGAATACTGGCGCCGTATGCACGCAACGCATCATGCAGGTTCAGGTAACCTTGATCGCCGCGGCATGGGTGAAATCGATACACTCACCATTGAAGAATACACAACCCGTGGACTATGGGGACGCCTTATCTACAGGCTGTACCGCAACCCATTTGTGATGTTTGGCTTAGGGCCAGCGTACATGTTTGTGCTTCGACACAGGATGCCCATTGGCGCTATGAAACAAGGCAAAAAACCATGGATCAGTGCTCTAGCGACTAACGCTGGCATTCTGCTCGTGTCGGCAGTGATCGTGCAGTTTACTGGCCTGAAATGGTTTTTGATTATTCAAATACCGACAGTGATACTCGCGGCGTCCATTGGTATTTGGATGTTCTATGTGCAGCATCAGTTTGAAGAAGGACACTACCGCCGTAACGACGAATGGACTCACGCAGAGGCTGCACTAATGGGTAGCTCTTTCTACGACCTACCAAAGCCGTTGATGTGGATTACAGGCAATATTGGCATTCATCATGTCCATCACCTATCCAGTCGTATTCCATTCCATAAGTTGCCTCAGGTACTGCGCGAGAACCCTGAACTCAAACAAATCGGTCGCATGACTTTTATGGAAAGTCTACGATGCGTGAAGCTGGCTCTGTGGGACGAACAGTCCCAACAGCTCGTCAGCTTTAAAAGCCTTAAGCACCTCAAAAACCAAACCGCATAACACCTCACTACAACTATCCCGGCCGCCTGAGCCGGGATAGAATTGCCCAGCTCCCTCTTTCAGCTTCGGTTTATTTACCGAATAATCCAATTAATTTCATACCAAGCAAAACGGGCCAAAAAGCCCATTCTGCTGCGCTATGCGCGTGCAAAAACAGTCGAGCAAGCCTCCTTTCGCCTGCGAATAAGGAAATTCCTGCTTGATTTTGTAATAAAACGGGATAATAATCCCATTCATGAACGACGGAACAAAGAACAAGCTCATTCGCGCCATCATCTTGATATTGAGGCCATTGCTGCGCGTGCTGATTCGCCAAGAGCTGTCGTTTGCAGAATTTGCTGAAGTCGCCAAGCAAGCCTACGTGGACGTCGCCTACGACCATTTCTCTATCCCAAAACGTAAAACGACCTATTCTCGTGTAGCGGTTCTAACCGGGCTTAGCCGAAAAGAAGTGGTACGACTGGCTAAACTACGCAATATGCCGTTCCCCCCAGCCAAGGCGCTGCCAAATCGAGCGCAACGAGTGGTTAACGGCTGGCTAACGGATGCCGAGTTTTTAGATCATAAAAAAATGCCCATGGTGTTGCCCGTTCAGGGAAACTGCGCAAGTTTTGCTGCGCTGGTGTCGCGTTACAGCGGTGATATCACCTTGGGTGCTGTTATCGATGAGCTAGAACGCGTATCAGTAGTCCGGCGTCTAAACAACAATACAGTTGAGCTCCTCTCTACAGGCTACGTCCCGCATGCAGATGATTTAGACAAGATCAGAATTATGTCGGTTTGTACTGGCGACTTACTGAAGACCGCGGTACACAATTTGGATTGCAACACAGACGAAACACGCTTGCAGCGGCAGGTGACGTACGCAAATTTGTCGGCAGATTCTGTTGCAGAGTTCAAAGCATATAGCGAGCAGAAAGCAGCAGAGCTTCTGCAGCACATGAATCAATATCTTTCGCACCTAACAACGAAAGACAACGAAAAAGACACCCCAAGACATCGAGTTGGTTGGGGCATTTATTACATTGAAAACGAGCAGCCAAAAGAGGAAAAGCAACATGTTTAGCACGAGAGCGATCTATAGTAAAAGGCCTCTACTGGCAAGCTTCGGCAAATGGATAGGGATTGCAGTCTTAAGTGCAGCGCTAGTTGCTTGCAGCAGCGATGGTGACGATGGCGGCATCATCGGCACTGGCATCATGCTCGATGGTACTGCATCTACTACACGTTCTTACGCTAGCAATGACATTGAAGTCAAAGCGATGAGCGGCGAACGCAGTACAGCAACCATTGCGGCTACCGGACGATTCTCATCTGTCGATGTGATGGGTACAGGCCCCTACATGTTACGTGCAGATCTGGGCAACAATGACTACCTCTATGGAATCGCTTACCCGGATGAATCAAACCGTGTTAGGCGCAACGTTCATAGCTATACCGATGCGGCACTGCGTAATTGGTTTGCCACTAATAGTCTAAACATTGATGATGCATTTGCAGGCGGTCAGCCTATCGCGAACCTACCAACAGAAGCTGAAATCGATGCCATTCTAAATAGCTTTTTTGCTATAGTCGCTGCGGTGTTGAGTGACTACAACTTGGCAGGCACAAACTTGGCCACCGCAAGTTATGACGCAAACGACTCAGGCGTTGATTTGTATCTGGATAGCAACCCAGTTTTAGTAAATAACGGCAGCATTACCATCATCGTTACCGAGCAAGGTACGCTAACATCCACTCAAGCCAGCACCAACATACCACTTTCAACTGACCTTACCGCAGCAGATAACGAAGACCCATCCGTGCCCGGTTCAGTACGTGCGCTTGCATCGGCATCAAACGAGATCGTCGTGGTTTGGGAATCTTCCACTGATAACATAGGTGTTACCGAGTACCAGGTATTCCGAGACGCTGTTTTAATCGCGACCACACCATACCCTGTCTACACAGATACCAACTTGAGTAGCGACGTTGACTACAGCTATCATGTCGTGGCTATTGACGCTAGCGGTAATGCATCGCAATCTTCTATTCCTGCAAGCTCTCAAACCTTAGCAGCGGTAGATCTTATTGCGCCACCCACGCCACAGGCCGTTTCGCTTACACCTGCTACAGGCAGCATGAGAATTAGCTGGAATCAAACAGAGATCGGCGATGTTGTTGCGTTTAATATCTCCAGAAGTGTCGGCACGGGCGCATCAGCTGATTTGGCAAATGTAACTTCTAACTTCTTAACCGATTTTAGCGTGATGAGTGGCACGCAGTATTGCTACCAAGTGACGGCAGTGGATGCTAGCGGTAATGAGTCCGATCCAACTTCAGTGGCGTGTGAGAATACTCTGGGTTCAACCGTCACTACGCCTAGTGGCACAGTTGACCCTGGAAATAGCAGCCTAACCGCACCGATGGTGGATATTTCGAACCTCGCTTGTACCGTAATTCTTGATCGTGATATTGACCAGAACACGACGTTGGCAAAAGGCTGTTACCTAGCCGATGACGGAATCACAGTCTCAGAACCGGCCAACCTGACCTTACAACCAGGCGTTGTTATTAAGCTTGGGTCAGGCAGCGACATCTTGGTCCAAACAGGCGCATCATTCACAGCTGAAGGCACAGTGGCAGACCCAATTGTGTTATCCGGCAGAGAAGCAACACCCGGCTTTTGGGAAGGTATTGATTTCTCTTTCAGCAATAGCATCAACAACCGACTGGACCATGTGCAAGTTGAGTACGCGGGCGGTGGCAACAACGATGCAGCAGTTTTAGTCAATGCAAACACTTCAAACCGTTCTCGTGTAGCAATAAGTAACACGTCTATCTTGAATAGCAGCTCGTTTGGGTTTTCGTTCGATGCTGAATCGTTAATTGACAGGTTTGATCGCAATCGCGTTTCAGGTAATGCTACAACAGGAAGAATCGAGCCCACTATAGCCACAGCGATAGCCAACAGCGGAAGCTACACCGGTAATACAAACGATGTTCTAGTATTGACTACCGATATAGTTGACAAGGCAACCACGTTCAACGATATAGGCATCCCCTATCAAGCAGGCAGCCTTGTCTTAAATGCCAAACTAGATATCACCCCAGGTGTGATCGTCGAATTTAGAGCAGGTACTAATTTCACTGTTAATAGCGCTGGAACACTGAATGCAATTGGTACCGCGACCGATCCAATTTTGCTAACCGGCGTTGAACCTTCTCCTGGCTTTTGGGATGGCGTCAGTGTGTCTTTTAGTAATACGGGAAATTCGATGGAACACGTAATTATCGAGTACGGAGGTGGCACCACAAACAACTCTGGTAATCTTGTTGTGCGAGCGAATAGTTCTAACCCAGCGCGGCTTAACGCGAGCAATCTGACACTGCGCAATAGTCAAACCGATGGGTTCCATATTGATAGCTTTACAAATCTGAGCCAATTTGAAAACATAAGCAGCACGCTAAACCAGCGGGCCGGTTACGTCGATGCACCAATGATGGGTTCAATCGGCACTGGCAACGATTTTATCGGCAATACTGAAGATCTCATCCGAGTTGGATCTGGCGGCATAGGCATAGGCTCAGACGCAACGGCGCTGAACCACGGCGTCCCTTACAGTATGGCCGGCTTAAACCTTACAGATAAACTGGACATAGATCCTGGTGTTACGATGATTATGGATGCTGGAAGCGCTATCCGAGTAAACAATGGTGGTGCGCTTTCCGCAAACGGTACAGCCGCTCAGCCGATTGTGTTCACCGGCCAAGAACCGACTCCAGGTTATTGGGACGGTATTCTCTTCAGCTTCTCACCCACTGTCAACAACAGACTAGATCATGTTGTGGTTGAGTATGGTGGTGGTGGAACTAACAACAGCACCACCGCTGGAAACATAAGATTGGATTGCAATAACTCAAACCCTGCAAGGGCACAGCTATCAAATGTGAGCTCAAATTTTAGCTTAGGCTGGGGTTTGTTTATCGATGAAACCGGCTGTGATGTCACAATTGGCGCTAACGTCAACTACACCGGTAACGTTGAAGGTGGAATTAACCTAGTACCGTGAAACTAGCGCCGCTGCGGCAATAGCGCCTTTATGTGTAGCAAGCACCTAATCGCGCTGAACCGGCATTGCGGCAGTGGCGATATTCCATGTGCTTATCCATTCAGGTAAATCCGGTTGATCTTCAAACTGCTCACCAAGCAGACCAAGTAGATCAGCCGGACTAACCTTTCCGCCACTCTTTTTAAGAAACCGTACATTCAACGCCGCGATAGCGATTTGTTTGTCTTTGCTACTGAACACTTGTTCCATATATATCGACTTATCATCCCAGCCGACGACTTCCGTCCTAATACTGAACTTTTGAAATAGTTTTAATGACCGTTGAAACCGTATTGTCTCCGCCGCAACCACGGGGTACCACCCTTTCGACCTCACCACATTAAACACACCCGAGCGTAACATCATGTCGGTACGCCCTAGATCCATTAAGGTTAAGTAAACCCCATTGTTAACATGGAAAAAGATATCAAGATCATTCGGCCATACCCGAAGAGCGGTATTGCAGGGTCCAAATGCACTACAGCGCGGCCGCAAGCTTTTGGTAAAAATAAGGTATAACAAACGAAAATATAATTTCATCGTGGTTCAGCACACTAGGGACGACATTAATTTACGCACAGTCTACACGCAGTTGAGGTACGATTAGACCTCGTCGATTCTCTGTAACAACACTATGAGCCTTCCACTTTCTGACACACAATGGGCAACTCGATTAATCGACACGCTCGAGCACGACATACTTCCTCTTACAATAAAAGGCGTAGCTGAAGGCAATAAAATATTTGGCGCGGCACTGTTGCTAAAGTCTGATCAATCAACCTACTTAGCCGCTACCAATAACGAAATGGAAAACCCACTATGGCATGGCGAGATGCATCTGCTAAAGCTTTACTATGAGATGCCTGAAAGCGAGCGCACGCCTATTGATCAGCTGTTGTTTGTCTCAACCCACGAACCCTGCAGCTTGTGTCTATCGGCCATCACGTGGGCAGGCTTTGATAACTTCTATTATTTCTTTAGCCACGAAGATTCACGTGATGAGTTTGCCATCCCGCATGACTTAAAAATACTCAAAGAAGTGTTTAACGTTGATCCCGGCCAGTATAGGCGCAGCAACGCTTTCTGGCAGAGCTTTAGCATTATGGATATTATCCACTCACTTGATGAGAACGATCACAAAGCCTTGAGCTCGCGATCGAAATCCATCAAAGCTCGCTACAACACCTTGTCGGAGCAATATCAATCAGGTAAATCGAAGAACAACATACCGCTTAGCTGAGCGCTTTTGTGAAGCGAAGCGGCTAATGCTACTGTTGCAGATTTTTCCTCAGTTCGTACTTTTGAATTTTGCCGGTGGCCGTTTTGGGTAATGCACCAAAAACTACTCGCTTTGGCCGTTTAAAACGCGCAATCAGACTACCCACATGATCAATAATCTCGTTTTCACTTACCTCAAACCCTTCACGCAAGGTAACAAACGCACACGGAGATTCACCCCATTTTTCATCAGGCATCGCCACTACGGCAGCTTCGGCAACGGCTTCGTGTTTGTACAGCGCATTTTCTATTTCAACTGAAGATATATTCTCACCGCCTGAAATAATAATGTCCTTTGCACGATCCTTGATCTGTACATAGCCATCGGGGTGCACGACCGCTAAGTCACCGCTCCAAAACCAACCATCATGCATGGCTTCATTCGTAGCTTCCGCGTTGTCCAGATAACCTTTCATAATTGTGTTACCACGCAATACAATTTCACCAAGCGCTTCACCATCATGTGGTACTGGCTTTGGAGGATCACCCGCCAGCACATCTACTGCTTCACTCATCGGGAAACAAACACCCTGGCGAGCGTGTAATTCGGCTTGCTCAGCATCACTACGCCCCTCCCATTCGACTTGTGGTGCGGCCATTAACACATGACCAAAGGTTTCGGTAAGCCCGTACACATGTATAACTTTAAAGCCCAGTTCATTCATGCTTTGCAACACTGAAGCAGGTGGTGGCGCACCCGCCGTCATAACATTGATTTCGCGATCGAATTTTTTTTGATGCGCCAGCGGCGCATTCGCCAACATATTGAGCACAATTGGCGCACCTCCAAAGTGCGTGACTTTATGGGTATCCATGAGCTCAAACATCACTCGTGGATCCACTTGCCGCAAACACACACAAGTGCCTGCAAGGGCTGCAAGAGTCCAAGCATGGCCCCAACCGTTGCAATGAAACATAGGCACAGAATACAAATAGACTGGATGCATCGGCATCTGCCAGCCCGCGATAGTGCCCATCGACATAAGATAGGACCCACGGTGATGGTAAAGCACACCCTTAGGGCGACCAGTCGTGCCAGAGGTATAGTTTAGTGACAAAGATTGCCATTCATCGCTTGGCATTAAGCCTACAAAGTCATCACTGCCGGTTTGTAAAAATGCTTCGTAATCTGTTGTCGTTAGATCTGGGTCAGCTTGTGGCAGCTTGCCAGCCTGATTATCGTTGATAACAATAATCGGAATTTCCCCAATTATTCCGCTAAGCAATGCCTTTAAACCCGGTGTAGCAACGGGTAATAATTCAGCATCAACAATAAGCGCCTTGGCTTTGCCGTGTCCAAGAATATAACTAACGGTCTCTTCATCTAACCGTGTATTGATTGTATTTAGCACCGCACCTGAAAATGGCACACCAAAATGCGCTTCGAAAAGCTCAGGCGTATTGAACGCGAGCACCGCAACGGTATCGCCCTGTTGGATCCCAACTTTACCCAGGGCACTCGCTAATTTTTGACACCTAGATAAGGTATCTTTCCAGGTATAACGTCTATCGCCATACACTACTGACAATCGCTGCGGAAACACTGTTGCGCTACGCTGCAAAAATGACAGTGGCGATAACGGGACATAGTTGGCGGATTGTGGTGCGTACTCTGTCGTCATACCCTTAGTACTCATAAAACTAGTTCCGGATCAAATTGGCTTCATGCAACATACTGTGTATGCGCGCGCGAGTTTGCGGAGTTTTTGCCAGTTTTATGAATTCTGCGCGCTCGCGGGCGTAGAGCTCATCCTCGGTAACAGGCTGCGTATCGCCATCATCACTGCAGATTACTGCCGCTATATGCATTGCAACTGTTTTATCGTGCGGGAAGAAATCCCCTCTCGCAACACCTTCATCCATAAAGCTCGACATGCGCTCCAAAATATCACCACCGCAGAGCATAAGCTCAGGTTCAACAGGCGCGGTGTAGCCAGTGGACAATTCCTTCAGTTTTGCCGTAGCGTTAACTACCAGGCGATCACGGTTCATTACCGCATCGTCCGCTTCAGGACGGAAATAAGCTAATCGTTCCGCCATCGCAGGCGAACTGCCGCTAGCACCATAACCAATGTTCATCCAAGTATTCCAAGCCGCTTCGCTCCAGTCACCTTTAATCGCATACCAACGCAAATAAGTTTCTTTAACGCCACCACCTGAGGGAAGTAGTCCAACAGCGGATTCGACGAGGCCAAGCACGGAGTTGCTATGCACGATCAGACTATCGCAATGCATAAGGACTTCATAACCTCCGCCTAATGCTAATCCTGAGGGCGCACCTACAACCGGCGCTTTGCAATACTTCAATGCCTTTACTGCATGTTGAAAACGGGCAAGGAAATAATCGATGCCATCCCAGTCACCAGCATCTATCAGGCGTAAAAATTCGTTTAGATCAACACCTGCTGAATAATGCTGTGCATCATTATGTACCAAGATGCCTTTTCCAGGATCGGTAGCTGCAGCCAATACAATCTCCATCGATTCATCAGTAAGCGCATTGGCTTTACTATGAAATTCTACCAAGCGTAAGTCGTCGTCTAAGGCAAACAAGCTCGCACTAGAATTTTGTTTGATCGGCGTGAGTTCGCGACGCGTCATAGAAAAACGCACAACGCCTTCAGGTAATGCTACCGGACGTGCCTGGCCATCTGAATGTCGCACATTGAGATGCCCTCCCACTAGCGAATAAAATGGTTCGGCTTGTTGCAACGCTGTGGGTGCATCAAAGCCGGCATCCTTCAAATATCCGCAAACCGTTTCATTACCCAGTGCATCGATCATTTCGAACGGGCCACGCACCCAATTGAAGCCTAACTTCATAGCGTCATCGATGTTTTGCGCTGAATCCGTCACCTCACCCAACAATGACGCGGCGTATCCCAGAACACGACCCAACACATTACGAGAAAATTGCGCCTCGTTGTTGTTGCCTTGCACAAGTGGTAACAATGGCTCACCAAGCTCTGCCAATGCAGTGGCTGCAGCGTTTGCTGATGCAGGTAAAGCGTCTGATGCCAAACGGTATTCCCCACTATCAAGAACACGAGCATGACGCAGGCCATCAATATCACGATAAAAACCGCCACCGCCTTTTTCTCCGGTTAGGCCTTGGCTTATCATCGTGTTGATCATGTCGCTTTCTTGGCCAACAGCATGAAACTCATCACCCTCTGGCAAGATGCTACGCAGTGAACGCACTACATCGGCCATTAAATCGATACCAATCAAATCATACAAACCGAATACACCTGTTTTAGGAATGCCCATTGGCCTACCCATTAAAGCATCAGCTTGTTCGATGGATAAATTGTTTTTAATGGCTTCATCAATACCTACTTGCAAAGCAAACACACCCACTCGATTACCCAGAAATCCTGGAGTATCGCCGCAACGCACAACGCCCTTACCCAGCTCTTGATCATTAAATTGGGCAAGTTTGTCGATTATTTTCGGGTCACTCTTCTCGCCACTCACTAACTCAAGTAAGCGCATGTAGCGTACCGGGTTGAAGTAGTGCGTGATGGCAAAACGCTGCTGGAATGAAGCGGGCATTTTTTCAATTAGTAGAGAGATTGGGATTGTTGATGTATTGGAAGTCACGATGCAAGTATCAGGGATAACTTCATCAAGACGCTGGTAGAGATCCTGTTTGATATCCAGACGCTCTACTACTGCCTCTATTATCCAATCAGCCGATGCCAATGCAGCGAAGTCATCACGGGTATTCCCCACCTTGATATTATCGGCTACCCGTTTATGCATTAGCGCAGGTGGATCTGATTTTAGCAACCGTTTAAGCGCAGCCTCTGTGCGTGCATTAGCTTGATCTTCGCTTGGTAAATCGAGCAACAACACCTTATGCCCAGCATTAGCGATTTGCCCCGCAATGCCAGAACCCATCGTGCCCGCACCTATCACTACTATATTCTTAAACATAATTTTACTAATAATTATTGTTAGCGTTACCGGCTAACGTTATTGTATTTTACCAATTAAAGAGCCAAGCTCCAGAGTTAAACAGCAGCATCAATCTGCAAGGCCGCGAAATCAAACGGGATATCCGCGATTCGAGCCTCTACCTGGGTACCGTCGAGTAAATCAATGGTAATAGTGTCACTTAACAAAAGTTCACTTGCAACCATTGCACTGGCAAGTTGATGCTTATAGCGAGGCGACCAAGCCTGACTGCCGATAAAATTACAATCAACATCAGAGCTAGCGGCAAATGGCCGTTCCGCTATCGGCATCTCGCCATACGGCGCAGGCACGAGTAGGCCTACAATTTTTTTTGTTGGTCCAGCATCCCGTTCGCGTCGTAGAGCTGGTAGGGATAATGAATCGATCTTAGCATCCAGGTGTAAAAAGCCACCCAAGCCTGCCTCAAGCGGCGAGTGTGCAAAATCCATATCATTGCCATAAGACAACAACCCACTTTCTAGGCGTTCAATAAGGTTTGGGCAGCCAGGGCCAACATTAAGATCTTCGCCCTGCGCGAAAAGCTCATCGTACATCGCTTGGCCTAGCGTTGCGTCATCGACGTAAATTTCGAAGCCACCTTGCTTGCTCCAACCCGAGCGAGCCACAATAAAAGCGTGGCCTTGATAATCAAGTTTGGCAAAACGGAAAAAGCGAATATCTTTTACATCACTACCAAACACTCGCGCCATTAACGTTTCAGCTTTTGGACCCTGCACTGCCAAGGGCCAGACTTCAGGTTCGCGAATGCTCACATCCAGCATTGCACCCGTAGCTAAACCCTTGGCCCACAGCCAAACATCAGAGTCCGCCACTGACAACCACCAAGTTTGGTCACCAAGCTTCAAACCCACCGGATCATTAATCAGTTTACCGCCCTCATCGACTAAAGGTACATAAACACACTGGCCAATTGCCACCTTGCTAACATCACGAGGTGTCATCAATTGCACCAGCTTACTGGCATCTGGGCCGGTAAGCTCGACTTGTCGTTCCGCACCCACATCCCACACTTGTACGTGTTCGCACAAGTGCCAGTAGTCAGCTTCTAAACTTTCAAATTCTGTTGGTAACAACATGTGGTTATAAACGGTAAAACCTTTAACACCTTGCTGATGCAAGCGCGATGTCCAAGGGGTAGAACGTAAACGTCGCGATATAGCTATTTTGGGTTGTACAGACATCTTCGATATTTCTCTATTTTTATTGTGAATTGCCAGTATTGGTGACGTTAATGTCCATTTGAGGATATGGAATACTGATACCAGCTGCATCAAAGGCATTTTTGATTTTTTCGTGTAAATCAAATTTTAAGTTAAGGTAATCTCCACTGCTTACCCACGGGCGCACAGTAAACTGCATCGATGAATCAGCTAATTCATTTATCCCGATTTGTACAGGATGTGCTTTCAATACTCGCTCATCAGCTTCGACCACATCGCGCAGTAATGTTTTGACAGATTCTATATCGGCATCGTAGCTAACACCAATGGCTAAGTCTAAGCGTCGGCTGGGCGAAGTTGAATAATTGACTATCGGGCCACTTAACACTGATGAGTTTGGCACAGTGATCGTTCGTTGATCAGGCGTGACTAAAGTGGTACTGAATACTGTGATGTCGGTAACTGTACCGGAAGCTCCACCTGCTTCTATATAGTCACCGATTTTGCAGGGCTGAAAAGTCACTAGTAGTACACCCGATGCAAAGTTGGACAATGAGCCTTGCAAAGCAAGTCCGATGGCTAAACCTGCCGCACCCAATATGGCAATGAACGACGCGGTGGGCACCCCCAATTGCGACATCGCTGCAATAATGACCATGGCCAACAATGCTATGTAGATAATATTGCTTAGAAATCCGCCAACGGTTTTTTCAAGGCCGCGCTCCAATGCAACTCGCTTGCCTATATCAACCACTCGACGAGCAACCCACTTACCGATAAAAAATATCGTCAAAGCCAGCAGCACATTGCCGGCAAAACCCAATATTTGCCCGGAAAGCTCACCCTGATTACTGATCCAGTCCTTCATCCAGTTATACTCAATTAACCTTCATAAACAATCGACCAACCACACCAATGTCAAAAAGATACCCCCCTTCAAAGGATCTGAAATGGGTCTGACCTGCGTTGGCTCTGTATTAGTGGATGATATTGCAAAGCCGCTACAAATGCTGCATGCCGGAGCATCTAATCCAGTGCGATGGACTCAAGGCGTGGGTGGCGTGGCTGCCAATGTGGCCAGAGCTGCCGCAATACGCGAAACCACAAGCCTAGTAAGTGCTGTTGGTAACGATACTCCAGCCCTGCTTAACCATGCCAGTTTAGACCTTGTCCATTGTCAGTGGATAAAGCGGGAAAAACCGTTTGATCGCTATACTGCCGTGCTCACAGAAAGCGGTGATCTGTTTGTGGGCCTAGCCTCGACCGAACTAGCCGAGTCACTGCGCTTGTCCGACATTCAACCGCATATACAAGCCCCTGCAGCAGCCTATGCTATCGACGCCAACCTAAGCTCGCAATGCCTTAAGGAGTTAGTTGAATCGCTAGCCAGCGAAAAGCCCAAAGCAATGATTGTAGCGCTGCCGATCTCACCAGAAAAAGCCCTAAAATGGCAAAGCTGTGCAACTAAGGTGGATGTGCTGTTTTGTAACCGACGCGAAGCTGTCTCGCTGACTCACTTAAACGCGACATCAGCAAGCGACGATTTAGTAACCGCGCTAGCAGATAGGGGTTTTGCGAGTATCGTTTTGACCGATGCGGACAAGCCGATTAACGTATTGCATCAAGGTGTGCTTGAAAGCATTACAGTACCATCGGTGAAAATAACGGGTAATGTTAATGGTGCCGGCGATGCGCTCACCGGCGCAACACTGGCACACTTTATTAACACTGGCGACCTAACTACTAGCGTTAAAATTGCAGGTTTGGCAGCTGCCCAGTGCGTTTTGACAAACTCAGCTATTACTTATCCTGATGTGCCTAGGCAGGATTAGCCCCACTACTTACCCATTACTTAAACGCATAAATTATGAATACTCAATTAATTTCGGTATCAAAACCAGTGACCGAAGCTTTAAAAGCTGGCATGCCCGTAGTAGCGCTTGAAAGCACCATCATTACGCATGGCATGCCGTACCCTGCGAATCGCGATACCGCCCTTGAAGTTGAATCACTCATCGAATCCAAAGGTGTGGTTCCGGCAACCATTGCAGTTATCGAAGGTAAATTAATGGTAGGTTTATCGCATAAGGAAATCGACTCACTTGCACAGCAGCAAGACGTAATGAAGCTCTCCAGCGCCGATTTACCTTTTGCAATATCGACAAAGCGCAACGGCTCAACCACCGTCGCTGCTACGATGATCGGAGCTAGTCGTGCTGGTATTGATGTATTCGCCACTGGCGGCATTGGTGGGGTGCATCGAGGAGCGGAACATTCGTTTGATATATCTGCGGACCTTAACGAACTGGGCCGGACAAACGTTACTGTGGTCTGTGCGGGCGCTAAAGCGATTCTAGACTTGCCACTAACACTTGAAGTATTAGAAACCCAGGGCGTACCAGTGGTGGCATATGGCCAAGACTCATTACCCGCATTTTGGTCTCGCGATAGCGGGATTAAAGCGCCACTACGACTTAACACCGCTGACGATATTGCACACTTTATCGAAGCTAGAGAGAATCTAGATATGCCTGGTGGATTACTAATAACCAACCCCGTTGAAGCCGAACACGAGATCCCTAGCAACGAGATGAGCGCCTATATTGAGCAGGCTCTGGCAGAAGCTCACGCGCAGAAGATCCAAGGCAAAGTTGTAACCCCTTGGTTGTTGCAACGCATTATGGAATTGACTAATGGAAAAAGTCTAGCCTGCAACCAAGCGTTAATAAAAAACAATGCACGCTTAGCTTGCGAAATTTCATCTGCCCTTGCTCATCAACGTCAAAAGGGCTAACCAGAGCACAACAGCACCGCATAGTCATTGTTGCTTGCAGTAGTGCAGGCAAGACAAACCGGTGTACTGCATTACAGGTTTATCACTGATAAACAATTTGTGATGCATTGTTCACGATTTTGAGCAACCTTACCAGAGTGTGTGTTGAGATCAGCTTCTGCTTCGCCGATTGACACAATCGATGTGAATTTTTATAGACACATTTTTGTATCTACTGGGAACTCAAATATGAACCTTAAATCCAACTCTGTATCGCTACTCTCAGCAACATTGTTTGCTGCCACATTACTAAGTGCAACGACTTTGCCCACTATCGTTAGCGCTGACGAAGGCTATCAATCAGATCGTACTGTAATTTACTTCACTCGTCACGCTGAAAAGAAGACCACTACTGTCGTTCGCGACGACATAACCCCACTACCTTATAGCTTAGAAGACGATGGTAATCGCGGCAGCAACCGTGATGACCAATGCGGAGCCAGCAAATGTGCTGAAGAGCTCAACGCATTAGGCCTATTGCGTGCTCAGATGCTTGCTGATTGGTTTGATCGTAAGAACATTACTGGTAACATCACGCACGTGTACTCAAGCCACAAGGTTCGAACTCGTCAAACAGTTGAAGAGATAGCCACACGTGCTGGCCTTAACAACGACGCTGATCTAATAAGTGATGGCGTTCAACAGTTGCCAGCGGACAAAACAGAACTAGACCCTCAGTCAACTAGCCCAAGCGAACAACCCACTATTGAGGCTATTTTTAACCTTCAAGGTGGTGATGTGGCTGTTATTGCTGGTCACAGCGGTACGCTTTACGACATCATGGAAGGAATCGGTATTGATACCAGCGACACGAGTGACTTTCCACGCGATGAGGACGGCAAAGTTCGAGACTTTGGTGACCTATGGAAAGTGGTTATCAAAAATGGCAACGTTAGGTTCAAATGGCGTAGAAACCTGCAGCCTACACGCCTAGTCAATGTGGAGACAGAGCCAGGCCTGCCGATTGATTCATCTCAGTAATTTAACAACTAGCGGCTAAATAAGAAGGAGCCTACGGGCTCCTTTTTTATCCGACTTCTTCGACAAACGATTATCGCTTAATAGGGCTAGTCAATGTGACTAGTACCCCATTGCGCAACCATCTTTGCGCGGATCAGAGCCACCAGTGAGCACACCGTTACTCCAATCAATCGCAATCGCTTGCGACCCGCCCACTGGCTTTTCATCATTAGTCAAACGATGTCCACGTGCTTTTAGCTCTGCTCGAATTTCGTCGGGCACGCTACTTTCCAGTGTCACATCCCCATTAAACGGATTAGCCATCCATCGTGGTAGATCCATGGCTTGTTGAATGTCATACCCCATCTCTAAATAGCGACTCAAAAACTGCATATGCCCCATCGCCTGATATTCACCGCCCATCACACCAAAACACAGTTGGATTTGATCATCAATGGCAGTCATCGCTGGGATAATAGTATGCAAAGGGCGTTTGTTAGGCGCGATGCAATTGGGGCTAGCAGGGTCAAGCGAAAAACTCATACCTCGATTGGTCAGCGTGATGCCACTGGATGTGGTTAAACCGCCTCCAAATCCCCAGTAAAGCGTATTAATAAAACTGCAGGCATTACGATCTTTATCAACTATCGATAAATAGACTGTGTCCTTATGCGCCGGTGGAGCTGGTATTGCCTCGTCGTCACGTACGCGCTGCATATCTATCATGGCTGATAGCGCATCGGCAAATTTTTGATCGATCATACCGGCAGTATTAACGGATGTTTGATCGGGATCACCCAAATACTGCTGCCTGACACGGTAGGCAAGTTTGCAGGCTTCTAGCTCTCGATGGATACGATCAGCCGTTAACACGCTTTGCTGCGAATCATTATGCTTGTTCCACATATTAAGCAGTAGCAGTGCAATCACACCCTGCCCATTCGGTGGGCATTGATACACCGTATGGCCGCGATATTGTGTAGCTATTGGCGTGACGTAATTGCCACGGGTATAGGCGAAGTCTTCTTTGGTATGTAGACCACCTGCATCTTCTAGAGTTTGCACCATGTCATCCGCCAGATGCCCATGGTAGAAAACATCGCGCCCCTCTTTGGCGATTGCCTCAAACGCATCAGCCATGGCAGGTAATCGCATCACGCTACCTACCGCTGGTGCTTCACCGTTATCAAGATAAAATTCAGCCGCAGGAGATTTACTGCGAAGTAAATCACGCTCTCGGGCAATATCGTAATGCACTCGAGATGACACTGCAAAACCATTACGAGCGGCATCTATAGCGGGTTTTAATAGCTCAGACATTGGCATCACGCCATGGTCTTTATTGAGTTGAAACCAAGCGTCGACAGCACCGGGCACGACAACAGAGTGCGCACTCTCTCTGGCTAGCTCGGTTACGCCTAGGGACTTAAACTTTGCAGCGCTTGCCGCAGCCGGTGCTCGACCGGATCCGTTAAAAGCAATTGGAACACCTGCACCGTTAGGTGCATACATCACAAAGCAATCGCCACCCATGCTGGTTGAACCAGGTTCGACAACACACTGCACGGCACAAGCAGCAATCGCTGCATCCATTGCATTGCCACCAGCTTTTAAGACATCTATAGCAACTTGTGTAGAGAGCGTATGCGATGTGCAGGCCATTGCATTCATTCCATGTACTGGTGAACGCCCTGGCAATATAAGATTTCGCATAGTGGTTAGCTCCTTATATCGTTTTTTATTATGCTTTACGATTTGGCAGGTGCCCTTTGAACGCTTCTCCACGCATCCAGGACACCGCATTGGCATGGCCATCAAAGCCTTCATATTGAGCAAATTTTTCAACACGAGGTGCCATATCAGCGTAGCCCTCGGGCGTCACATGGCCAATTGATGCCGTGCGTATAAAATCTCTAACGCCCAAAGGCGAATGTGTATGTGCGCCACCAGCCGTAGGCAACACACAGTTGGGACCCATCATGTAATTGGCCATCGAGCCTGGCGCGTTTTCGCCTAATAAAATCTCCGATGCATTACGGATGTGATCTAAATGCTGATAGGGGTCGCTTGAGAGAATCTGCAAATGCTCCGGTGCGTAATCATTAACAAAATCGTAGGCAGCCTGCGCATCCGGTGCAATCACAATACCGCCGCTTTTTGAGCTAAGCACGTGCGATGAGAAACCCGCAAGCGCATCGTTCATTGTTGCCCAGTAGGCAGGGATTGCCGCAGCGGCTTCGTTAGCAAGCTTTTCATCCCATGTGACTAAAAATGCACTGCTGTCATTGCCGTGCTCGGATTCAATAATGATATCCAGCGCTGCAATCAAACTCGTTGCAGATGGATCAGCTAACACTATTGTTTCACTAGGGCCTGCTGGTAAACCAGGGTCAATGACACCTTGCAACTCTCTCTTTGCTGCCGCCAACCAAGGGCTACCCGGGCCAACAATTTTGCGGCAACGCGGAATGGTTTGTGTGCCAAAGGCTGCCGCGGCTACGGCTTGCGCACCACCGGCTTTAAACACAGATTCAATACCTGCTAGCCGTGCCGCTACCAACGTCGCCGGATCAACATTGCCGTCCGCTCCAGCTGGAGTGAGAATAATGGCTTCTGGCACGCCCGCCACGACAGCCGGTATCGCTGTCATTAACGTAACTGATGGGAACGAACCTTTACCGCGCGGTGAGTAACACGCCACCGAGTCAATTGGCAAAGCCCGTTCTCCAACCATTACGCCGGGCTGAATCTCAACCATCGTCGTGGGCTCTGGCAATTGAGTTTCGTGAAAGCGACGAATGTTGTCGGCTGAATACTCCAGCACGTCGATCATGTCCTTATCCAATTGGTCAAACGCCTGATCCATCTCTTGCTTTGTTGCGGCCAGTTGGGATGCCGTGATGTCCGCATGATCAAACTGCCTGGCAAATCGGGCTAGTGCGTCGTCGCCATCCTCTTTTACTGCCGTAATGAGTGGCTTGACCCCATCAATGAACGGTTGGAGATCATCTTCGCTACGGCGTAACAGTTCTGTCCGCTGTGCAGGCGTGAGCTCTGCAAGCCTATGTATCGCGACGCGGGGGTACTTAGAATCACTCATTTAACTAGGGCATTCTGGTTGATTGGCTGAAGCCTGAGTATACTAGTTACCTACAACGAAACCCGAGCGCTACAGCCATTAACGCCTACTATTCTGCCAATGCAGGCCATATCGATAGCTACTACGCCGCCTCAGCCAATAGTGCACCACTGCCAACCTCACTTGCGGGCGATGTCGATGCCGATATATGCGTCGTGGGCGGTGGGTTCAGCGGGCTCAGTACCGCCCTGCATTTAAGCAAAGCTGGCCGACAAGTCACCTTGATTGAAGGCGCACGAGTTGGCTGGGGCGCCAGTGGCCGTAATGGCGGTCAAATCGTGCATGGCTTGAACGCAAGCGTAGAAACAATCAAAGCCCGGTATGGCGATAAAACTGGCGAGTTTGTTGGCAGTTTGGTGACAGAAGGCGCATCAATTATTCGTGGCTTCGTCAGTGACTACACTATTGATTGCGACTTAAAACAAGGCAATATCTTTGCAGCATTCAACCCTAAACAAATGAAGGAGCTTGAAGCCAAAAAGGTACTTTGGGAACGCTACGGTATGAATGATCACGAAATGCTGGATCGAGCAGGTATGCAAAAACATATTGGCAGTGATCGTTATCTTGGTGGCATGATGGATAAATCTGGCGGGCATATCCATCCACTTAATTTGGCGCTTGGTGAAGCAGCAGCTTTACGCGCCAACGGCGGTACCATCTATGAGGAAACGCGACTACTTAGCACCGAAAAGAACGGCGGCAAACCTGTCGTTATTACAGATAAGGGGCGCATTAACTGCAATACATTAGTGCTCTGCGGGAACGCCTATCTTGGTGATGCAGTACCAAAGCTTGCTAGCCGCGTAATGCCTGTATCAACACAAGTAATGGCAACCGAACCACTTGGTGACGCACTAGCAAACGAACTACTCCCAACCGATGTATGCATAGAGGATGTGAGATACATACTCGACTACTACCGCTTATCAGCAGACAAACGTTTGTTGTTTGGTGGTGGCACAGTTTATGGTGGAACTGACCCTAGCGACATCAAAGGTAAACTACGCCCAGCCATGCTCAAGGTTTTTCCGCAGCTGCGAAACACCAAAATTGACTTCGCATGGAGTGGCAACTTTGCACTATCCTATTCACGGGTGCCACAGATGGGTCGCCTTGATGACAACACCTATTACGCAATGGGCTATAGCGGACACGGCGTTACTGGGTCTCACCTGTTTGGCCGTATTTTGTCTGAAGCTATTGGCGGGAACACCACGCGATTTGATCGTTTTGCCCAATTACCGTGGCACGCCTTCCCCGGTGGTCAAAAATTTAGGGTCCAATATTCAACTATTGGCTCGTGGTGGTACGGTTTTCGTGACAAAGTTGGCTTATAAGGCTGCAGCTTATACAGCGCTCGCGCTGGCCGCTATACTAGGATAATCATGACTCAAGCAAGCAACTCAATGGCAAAGAAGACAAGCCTCGGCATACTCGTATGTGGCCACACGCCGGAGGAGATGGCCGAGTCACACGGCGACTATGGCCAACGCTTTCAAGAATACCTGGGTGTCGACAGCTTCGATTATCAAGTGTATTTCGTAGTAGACAATCAATTCCCTGAAAACGTGCATACGGCTGACGCTTGGTTGCTCACTGGCTCAAAGCACGGTGTGTACGAGGATCACGACTGGATCAAACCACTTGAACAATTTGTTCGCGACGCTTATGCAGCCGACATACCGCTTGTGGGTATTTGCTTTGGTCATCAATTACTGGCGCAGGCTTTAGGTGGAAAGGTTGAAAAATTTGACGGCGGTTGGGCAACGGGCCGAATGGAATACACCATGGATGAAAGTGTTGTAGGCCTTAGTGATGCTGCAGTGCTTGCCTGGCATCAAGACCAAGTTGTCGAAAAACCACCAGAGGCAACCGTCGTTGGCTCAAACGAATTTTGTCAATATGCAGCCCTAGCTTATGGCGATGGCAAAGCGCTAAGCCTTCAGCCCCATCCCGAATTCTACGACGAGTTTGTTAGCGATTTGGTTATCGCACGTGGCGCAACAATACCCGACAAAAATCGGGAATACGCCAGCGCATCAATTGGCCAACCATTATCTAATGACGCAATCGCTGCCACACTTCGCTCATTTTTGGCTCGCACATAAAGATGTCAAACACAGATTGGAAAGCTGGCCTACCCGCAGCCTTTAAAGAGTGGCTAGGCACACGTCGCGTTGATGATGTCGAATGCATCGTTGCCGATATTGCTGGCATGTCTCGGGGCAAGGCGATGCCTGCAAAAAAGTTTGCTAGAGCAGAAGCCATGTATCTGCCGGTATCCATTTACTTTCAAACCATCAATGGCAGTTACGCAGATATTGATGATATGGACAATCAATGGACCGAAGCTGATTTAGTATTAAAACCTGACCTTAGCGCAGCTACAGCAGTGCCGTGGTCAGACGATGTCACCTTGCAAGTCATACATGACGCCTACTACCAAGACGATACTCCGGTTCCGTTTTCTCCACGTAATTTACTTAAATCAATTGTCGAAAAGTATGTTGATCTGGGTCTAAAACCCGTTGTGGCACCTGAGTTGGAGTTTTACTTAACTAAACCGAATACTAATCCTATCAACGCTGTAGAGCCACCGATCGGTCGCACTGGAAGACAAGGCGTTGCCCATCAGGCTTATAGCATTAGCGCCATCGAAGAATACGGCCCTGTCATCGACGACATTTATGACTTTGCTGAAGCTCAGGGGTTTGAGATTGACACGATCATCCAAGAAAGCGGCGCAGGGCAAATAGAAATCAACTTACACCACGGCGATCCAATCGCGCTGGCTGATCAAGTATTTTTCTACAAACGCAGTATCAGAGAAGCTGCACTTAAAAACGATTGCTTTGCTACGTTTATGGCAAAGCCTATGCAAAACCAGCCCGGTAGTGCTATGCATATTCACCAAAGTGTCATATCAACCAAGACTGGAAAAAACGTCTTTAATGATGAAAACGATCAGCCGACCGATAAGTTTTTTGGATTTTTAGCCGGCCAGCAAAACTACTTACCTGCCGTGTTTTGCATACTTGCACCTTATGTCAATTCGTATCGCCGCTTTGTTCGCGATGATGCAGCGCCCATCAACCTAGAATGGGATTTTGACAACCGCACAACTGGCTTGCGTGTGCCGCTATCGTCGCCGCAAAGCCGCCGTATTGAAAATCGGATAGTGGGCATGGATTGCAATCCGTATCTAGCCATTGCTGCAAGCTTGGCCTGCGGCTTAATTGGTATGCAGGAAAACAACAAACCTCGCGATGCCTTGGCAAGCGATGCTTACTCCCTACCCCATGAACTACCGCGCGGCTTGCATGAAGCGCTAGATCTATTTACAGAATGCCAACCCATCCAGGATATGTTGGGCAAACCCTTTTGCAATCTGTACACCGCCATCAAAATGCACGAATCTGAAGCGTTCTTGGAAGTAATCAGCCCTTGGGAACGAGAGCATTTATTGCTTAACGTATAACGATGCACTTGTTACACGCTAACGACTCTGCGGGCCAGCATGCTGAGTCTTGGTATAACGCCACTTCTGAACATCAGCAGTATCCTCAACTCCAGAGCTCAATAGACACCGAAGTGTGCGTAATCGGCGGTGGTTACACAGGGCTTGGCGCAGCGTTACAACTGGCGCGCTCTGGCGTAAAGGTTGTTGTGCTTGAAGCCCATCGTGTTGGCTGGGGCGCGTCTGGGCGCAATGGTGGCCAGCTTGGCACTGGCCTTAACTTGCATCAAGACACACTGGAAAAGCAGCTGGGCATGGCTCAGGCTAAACAGCTTTGGCAGTTTTGCGAAGACGCAAAAACTAACATCCAATCAATTTGCCAGCAATACGATATTGATATCGAATACACACCAGGCGTTGTCACCGCCCTGCATCGTAAACGCTTTGTTGCTGCGCATCATGCCTATTGCAATAAATTACGCGATGAATACGGTTACGATCAAATACACACTCTTGATCAGTCAGAACTAGAAGCGCGCGTATGTAGCCATCGTTATTTTGGCGGCTCGGTCGATAACGGCGCTGGACACATACACCCTTTAAAGCTTGCACAGGGCTTAGCAAAGGCTGCGGCAAGCGCTGGCGCTTCCCTATTTGAGCTTAGCCAAGTTAATAACATTGACTATGCAACAGGCGACATCAGTACGAGGCACGCTAAGATTAATGCTAAACATATTATCTTGGCCTGTAATGGTTACATCGACGAACTAGATCCTACGTTTTCACGGCGCGTGTTTCCAATCAATAACTTTATGCTGGCCACCGCACCGTTAGGCGAACGTGCCGCTGAGATTCTGCCTTTTAATGATGCCGTCGCCGACTCCAAATTTGTAGTTAACTACTATCGCTTATCCAAGGACGGTAGGTTGTTGTTTGGTGGTGGTGAAAACTATGGTTACCGGTTCCCAAGCGACATGGCCCGCACAGTAAGGCGCGCAATGTTAAGTGTGTTTCCGCAATTGCACGACTGCAAAATCGATTACACATGGGGCGGCACTCTCGCCATCACGGCAAACCGATTACCTGTAATCAGACGCCTGAACGACCGCTGCTTAGCCGCCGGAGGCTACTCCGGGCACGGTGTGGCGCTGTCTTCAATGGTCGGCCAGGCGATGGCAAATGCCATTTTAGGGGACTCAAGGACACTAAAATTGCTCGAAAATCTGCCAAACAGGCCCTTTCCAGGGGGCCCTAGACTACGACCAGCCCTACAGACGATGGCCATGACAGCCGCTAAAACACTAGATTTCTTCTAATTTGGGTATTTAAACCCCGCTTGGCGCTCATTTTTTACTTCTCGAAGTGCATAAAATCGCAAAAAATAGACTGTCTACTACACCCAAGTTAGATGTCCCGGTATGATGCGTCAACTAACCGTCAAAGGAGCCTAAGAGCTCATGATACAGAAAACAGATTTAATGATTTTAGTCGTAGCCACCGCGGGCTTGTCTGTGGGCATTTTCCGCTGGTACGAAAATACTCAAAACGTCAGCGCTGTGACCATACCAGCCAGCAGCAAAGTGGTGATACCTGCGCCTGAAATGCCGCCAGAACCTACCAATATGACAGTGTCTGTTGCAGCTAATGACACCAGTGCTAACAATGGTTCGGCAGAGGCAGTTGTGGCAAAGCAAATTGAAGAGAGTCATTCAATCGAGCCAGCTCAAGACGAATTTATGGAATACGTGGTGCGAAGCGGTGATGTACTTTCACGAATTGCAGTACAACACGACACCGATGTAGCGACACTTCAACGCTTGAACAAAATGAGTGGCACCGCGATTTATCCAGGACAAACCCTTATATATCCCTTGGCCGTGAACTAGTTATTCGTGCACTAATATTATCGGGGCCAGCTAGCATCTAGTTGGCCCCGCGATTTTTTACATAACCCAAAACGCATATCAGCCCCGCTACCGATATCGCAACAAACATCCAGTAATCCCCGTACGGCAATATCACCCCTAGCACGACACTTGCGATCACGCCATAAGCAATTTGCAAACTACCCGCAATGCCAGAGGCAGTAGCGGAAAGCTCAGGCCTGACACTCATTGCCGCCGACAACATATTGGGCAAGGTCGCTCCATTTGAAAACGCCACCATGCTCATTGGGACAAACAACGCTGCTGGATGGGTGGATGCTGAAAAAATCCAGAACAGTAACAGCGCAAAAAAATAGGGAATCAAGCCCAAGCGGATCATTGTTTCCACACCCACTTGCTGTGAAAAACGTCCAGCAACCAAATTGCCAGACAAATACCCGATCGCCACCACAATAAACCAGCGTCCGTAAATCGTTGCGCTGTATCCGCGACTCTCCATCACTACATAGGGCGCAGCAGCCAGAAAACAGTAGTACACGCCGACAGAACCCGTCATCATTAACACATAGATAACGAACGCCCGTTCGCCGAACAACCTTACCGCAGACTTGTACCAAGAAATTGATTCCTGTTCAGTTACCTGCTCTTTTAGCGTCTCGTGTTGAAACCTGCAAGCAAGCAAGCTTAAAACAAAACCAAATATCGCCAAACCGACATACAGAAACCGCCAATCAAGGTTGTCGGTAACCCAACCGCCGATAGCAGGGCCAAACAATGGTGCAATCATCATAGCAGTGGTCATATAGCCAATGACACTCGCAGCGCGATCCCTTGAGTACACATCACGCACTATGGTGCGCGGAATGAACATGCACGAAGACGCACCAAAACCTTGTATGAACCGCCCCAACAATAACCACTCGATAGATTGCGCGATTGCACAAACAACACCGCCAATTGAAAACACCACCAAGCTACCAATTAACACAGGACGCCGCCCCCATGTATCCGCAGCGTGCCCTAGAGTCAACTGTCCAAGCAGCGATGCAATCAGAAATACAGTAAGCACTAGTTGAACCAACGAATAACTTGATTCCAGATCACCCATCACGACCGTGTTAGCGGGCAATACACCGTTCAAAACAAATGGCCCTAGAGCGGATACAGCAATTAACAGTGTAATAGGTGGCAGCAGCATCGGGTTCGGTTGCTGCGCATCAGGATTAGAATTTTGCATAGCGTCAGCGCGATCGCCATCTCGAAAACGTCAGCATTGCAGAGCCAGCGAGTAAGCCCCAGAACGCTCCACCGATGCCTGCTAACGTAACGCCAGAGGCGGACAATAAAAACGTTACGGCCGCCGCTTCGCGCTCTGCAATATCTTTAAACGCAGCAACCAAAGAGCCACTAAATGCGCTGATCAACGCTAAACCTGCAATGGCTTCAATGAGCACTGTAGGCACCAATGTCATTATGTAAGTAACAGCCCCTGCCAACACACCTAAAAAAACATAAGCAATACCTGCAGTCAACGATGCCCAGTATCGACGTTTTGGATCAACGTGGGCATCATTACCTGCACACATAGCAGCAGTTATTGCAGCCAGGTTAACGGCATGCGAACCAAAAGGTGCAGCTATTAGCGATGAAGCTCCAGTGACGGTGAGTAAGGGCGCAGCTTTGGTCTCAAAGTGATTAGCTCGCAGTACCGCAATGCCAGGAACGTTTTGAGAAGCCATGGTGACGATAAAAAGGGGTAGCGCAATGCTAATCGACGCACTAAGCGTAAACACAGGTTTCGTCAATAAGACGGGGGGGACTAGCGATTGAGTTAACTGACTTTGAAAATCGGTCGGCAAACCCGCCTTCAAAATTAATAAAGCAAACAGCACAAGCAAAGCTGCGGGCACCGCATACAAACGAGCGAATTGCGTGATGATCCACCAAGTAAATAGCACCGGCAAAGCGAGCGTCCAGTCAAACACCAGTGCTTTAACCGGCGCTAGGCAGATCACTAGAAGTATGCCTGCCAGCATCGCATTCGCTAGGCTAGATGGTATGGCTTCGATAGCTCGGCCCAAAGGCCTATACAAGCCACACAACATTAACAAAGCACCACACACAATAAATGCACCCACGGCTTCGTTAAAACTACCCAGCGCTCCACCCGAGGCAATCAACAACACGGCACCTGGTGTTGACCAAGCCACGCTGACAGGCATACGCGTGCGCAAGCTCAATATAATGCCTGCCACACCCATGGCGATGGATGCAGCCAGAAGCGCTGCTGCCGCTTGATCGTCTGAGGCACCAGATGCGCGAAATCCTTGTAATAAAATGGCAAATGAACTTGTAAAACCCACCACCGCGACCAACAGACCCATTATCAGGCTCTGCACGGAGAAATCAGCCAATATTGATCTAGCGCGGGTCATCAAGTTACCGAATACGATGTCATATTAAGTAGAATAGCCGAATAGAAACAGCAACGGTCAAGTGATAAGCGCAATGCATATTTTATTAATTGGTAGCGGTGGGCGTGAGCACGCCATGGCTTGGAAACTGGCGCAATCAGACCAAAGTAGTGCGATCAGTGTGGCACCTGGTAGTGATGCAATCGAATCAGAACAAAAGGTCAAGTGCGTTGATATTGCCTCTAACGATTTTGCAGCTCTGGCAAATTACGCCAAAAAAGAAGCTGTTAGCTTCACCATTGTAGGCCCAGAAGTACCGCTTGTTGACGGCATCGTTGATTACTTTCAATCACGCGGTTTACGAATTCTTGGCCCCAGTGCAGCAGCGGCACAACTTGAAGGCAGCAAAGCGTTCGCCAAAGATTTTATGCAACAACACAATATCCCTACCGCGCACTATGCAACCTTCACAAATACCGATAAAGCTATTGCTTATATCAAACAGCACGAAGCTCCCTTAGTGATTAAAGCGGATGGCTTAGCAGCAGGAAAAGGCGTGGTGGTAGCGCAAACGGAGCAAATCGCGATTGACGCAGTTACGTCGATGTTGTCCGAGCAAACTTTTGGGGACGCGGGTTCGAACGTTGTTATTGAAGAATTTTTACCCGGAGAAGAAGCCAGCTTTATTGTACTCGTTGATGGAGAACATAGCTTACCCTTTGCCAGCAGCCAAGATCACAAGGCGCGTGACGAAGGCGACAGCGGTCCTAACACCGGCGGCATGGGTGCTTACTCACCTGCACCAGTAATTAACGAGTCAATCCATCAACAGGTCATGAACAAAATAGTTCAGCCCACTATTGATGCGTTTCGGAACAACGGCACACCGTTTGTGGGTTTCTTGTATGTTGGCTTGATGATAGATGACAACAGCGTCGCAAAAGTGGTTGAGTACAACGTTCGACTCGGCGACCCAGAAACTCAACCGCTAATGATGAGATTAGATTCTGATTTCGTGACACTCTGCCTCGCGACTATTAATGGTCAACTTGATCAACAAGAAATTAGTTGGTCCAAGCAATCGGCCCTTGGGGTTGTTTTAGCAGCAGGCGAATACCCCGCAGGCAGCAGTCGCGGCGAAATTATTTCAGGGATCTTAGATGCAGACGCACTCGGGTGCAAAGTCTTTCATGCTGGCAGCCGCAAAGAGGGTGAACAAGTTGTGACAAATGGTGGGCGTGTACTTTGTGTAACCGCACTGGGCGACGATATCCGCAAGGCCAAAGCATTGGCTGATAAAGGTTGCGACAAAATTAGCTGGTCAGGCATGCACCACAGGCGTGATATTGGCTACCGAGCGGTTGCACGGCTGCCTACTGATTAAGACAACGAAAGATTGCAGTTGTGAGCGCCTCTAAAAAAAGTAGGGAATGATCGTGTGACTGCCCGCGATCTAGGGTCTCGGAGGCATGGATGCCGTGGTCCGGCATCCCGAGCGAAGCGCGTTTAACGCTTCATCGCATCAAAAAATTCACTATTGGTTTTTGTTTGCTGCAAGCGGCCAAGTAAAAATTCAACTGCTTCGACCTCATCCATAGCATGGATAAACTTGCGCAGTATCCACACTTTTTGTAGCTCTTCCTGACTCATCATCAACTCTTCACGGCGTGTACCCGATTTATTAATACTGATTGCAGGGAAGACACGCTTTTCAGCGATGCGGCGATCGAGTTGTAGCTCCATATTACCTGTGCCTTTAAACTCTTCGTAGATGACTTCATCCATTTTGGAACCAGTATCAACTAGAGCAGTAGCGATAATCGTCAAGCTGCCACCCTCTTCTATATTTCGTGCTGCACCAAAGAAACGCTTAGGACGATGCAGCGCGTTGGCATCCACACCACCCGTTAACACCTTACCCGAAGATGGCACAACCGTATTGTAGGCACGTGCTAAACGAGTGATTGAGTCAAGCAGAATAACAACATCTTTTTTATGCTCAACCAAACGCTTGGCTTTTTCGATAACCATCTCAGCCACTTGAACGTGTCGGCTAGCAGGCTCATCAAATGTACTGGAGATAACCTCACCTTGAACCATTCGTTCCATCTCGGTTACTTCTTCTGGGCGTTCGTCGATGAGTAGGACAATCAAAATACATTCAGGGTGATTGGCAGCAATACTCTGTGCAGTATTCTGCAGCATCAGAGTTTTACCGGCCTTAGGTGGCGATACTAATAGACCACGTTGCCCTTTACCGATAGGTGATGCGAAATCAATAATACGAGCAGTGATGTCTTCCGTACTGCCGTTCCCACGCTCCATCGTTAGTCGTTCGTTAGGATGTAACGGCGTTAAGTTTTCAAACAGGACTTTGTTTTTAGCTTGCTCTGGTGGTCCAAAGTTAATTTCATCTACTTTAAGCAAAGCAAAGTATCGCTCGCCTTCTTTAGGCGGACGGATCTTGCCCATGATGGTGTCGCCGGTACGCAAAGCGAAGCGGCGTATCTGACTAGGGGATACATAAATATCGTCAGGGCCGGCTAAGTATGAGCTGTCTGCCGAACGTAAAAATCCGAACCCGTCTTGCAGTATCTCTAGCACGCCTCCACCGAAAATATTTTCGCCTTTTTTCGAATGTGCTTTGAGGATCGCGAAAATCATGTCTTGCTTGCGCTGGCGAGCGACATTGTCGACACCGATTGATTGCGCGAGCTCCAAGAGTTCGGTTGGGTTTTTCTTTTTAAGGTCGGTAAGATTCATACAGATAGACGAAGAGAAGAGAGATTAACAGAGAGGCTTTGCCAAAAAATTCGGCTCAGATTGATTATTTAGAGTTTATAAGATTAAAAATTAGGATTAGTTTCTACGATTAGATATTTTGTAAACAAAGATTTTACTTAATATAGATTTAACTAATTCGGTTTAACTAATTCGGTTTAACTAATTCGGTTTAACTAATTCGGTTTAACTGATCCGGTTAACTACTTCGGTTGACAATTCGGTTTAACTATTTCTAAGAGTTAATGAGTAATTCAAAGATAGTTCTGGCAACGTGTGTCGAAGAACCGAACACTGGCCAAGTAGGATGAAACGAAAGTTATCACGCTGCTACGCCAGCGTCTAGCTCTATTGCTCAATATGCCGCAAATTGTTGAGCTAGATGGGTGTTTATTGAACAAACCTGCAATAATTTAGCCAAATCGCTCTTTTTTGGTCTTGTTTTGGCCCGGCAGCCCATTGGGCTACCGACAGATTTTTGTACGTTTCTAGGCGTTTTCTTGGATAAACGCCGATAATTGGTTTTTAGACAAGGCGCCCATCTTGGTATCTTCGACCGTTCCATTCTTGAAAATCATCAGCGTGGGCAGACTACGCACGCCAAACTTAGGCGCTGTGTTAGGGTTCTCGTCGATATTCATTTTGACGATCTTGACCTTTCCAGCATATTCTTCGGCCAGCGCCTCGATGGCTGGGTTCATTGCTTTACAAGGGCCACAGTACTCGGACCAATAATCAACCAGGACGGGAGTATCCGATTTGAGCACTTCTTCATCAAAAGTGGCATCGGTAATCGCGGTAACATGTTCATTCATTGTGTCTCTCCCGTTAAACAATATTCATGGGGTTACACCCATAGATTTCATTGGCTCAGAAAGTTCAAACTGGCCTAGCAAATACTCTAACAGATCACATGACAATTAATTCAGATGCGACGCCATCTTTCGACTCGCTCGGACTGACTCCATCATTATTGAAAGCCACCAACGAGCTGGGTTTTACAAACTGCACCGAAATACAGGGTTTAACTCTTCCGGTCATTACTAGCGGGCAAGATGTTGCTGCGCAAGCTCAGACCGGTACTGGTAAAACTGCAGCGTTTATATTGGGGTCGTTCGCAATACTGCAAGCGAATAGTGAGGACAGTGATGCCGCAAATCAAGCCACCAATCAACCTCGTATGATGGTGATTGCGCCAACTCGCGAATTAGCCATTCAAATAGGCAAAGATGCTGAAGCATTAGGCAAACATACCGGGCTCAGAATCGCCACAGTGTACGGTGGAATTGATTACGAGAAACAACGTAAACAGTTAGCCGATGGTGTTGATGTGATTATCGGTACACCTGGTCGCTTGATCGATTATTTTAAGCAAAAAGTGTTTAATTTAAAGGCAATTGAGATTGCAGTACTAGATGAAGCAGATCGTATGTTTGACCTTGGCTTTATAGCCGACATACGCTTTTTACTGCGCCGTATGCCACCCCCTAACGAACGTCAGAGCATGTTGTTCTCGGCCACGCTCTCACATCGCGTGATGGAGCTTGCTTATGAACATATGAATAATCCCATGGAGATAAAGACCGTCTCCACCGGTGTGACCGCCGATGGGGTGAAGCAATCAATGTATCAGCCTGCAACAGATGAAAAAATCGCATTATTGTTGGGCTTGTTTCAAGAGATGGTTCCGCCCCGCGCAATCGTATTTGTCAACACCAAACGCACAGCAGAATACGTCGAGGGTTATTTAACAGGCAACGACATTGCCTGCGGCACATTATCAGGTGATGTCCGACAAAATAAACGTCAACGAATTCTTGCAGATTTCACTGCAGGCAAATTACCAGTACTGATCGCTACCGATGTGGCTGCACGAGGTTTGCACATCGATGATGTCACGCATGTATTCAACTACGACCTACCGCAACAAGCCGAAGATTACGTCCATCGAATCGGCCGTACAGCCCGTGCGGGCACTCAAGGTGTGGCTGTCAGCTTTGCTTGCGAAGAATATTCGTTCTCGCTACCCGAAATTCAGGAATACATAGGCCAATCGATCGAAAACATACCAATCACCGATGAAATGCTACCCAAACCAAAACCAAGGGTGAGAGTAGAAAGAGCACCTCCACCAAACCACAAGGGTAAAAAAACAGGTAAACCTTCTCGAGGCGGGAATCGACGCCGAAGCGGCCCGAAAACCAAAGGTTAAATAACCTCAACTAATACAAATTTAATACAAACTTAATAGTAACTGAGTATTTCGGTCCATAAAGTCCCAACTACTCGCTTCGGCGCGCTAAACGCACATTGCTCTGTGATCAAAAAGCAGTAGACTTATCCCTCGTCCCTATTTGTGGTTAATTGTGTCCACACGGTGGCGTATTTTCAATCGTAGAGGTTTTAGGAAAATGGCATCAGGTACAGTAAAGTGGTTTAACGAGTCCAAGGGATTTGGGTTTCTTTCTCAAGATGACGGTGGAGATGATGTATTTGTACATTTTTCCGCCATCTCAGGTGACGGTTTCAAAACCCTAGCCGAAGGTCAGAAAGTTTCGTTTGAAGTTGAGCAAGGGCCAAAAGGGCCTCAGGCGAGTTCTGTCGTCGCTGAGTAAGCGAGTTCAGAAAGCTAAGAAGTACATATTTGGTAGCTTCCGCCTAGCAAACCGGGCTTACCCTAAGCCCGGCGTTCTGCCAAGTGACAAAAATTTGTCTTCATAAAGAATGGCGCTCTTCCCGCCAAGCGGCCCGGCTTGGCATATAATTCGAATATCTAAACATAATCCCGTAAGTTCGATCCCTCTAGCCGGTATCCATCAAAAAATGCATCAGCCACAATTGCAGCAAGCCCGAGACAATATGATCGAACAGCAAGTTCGCCCTTGGGACGTGCTTGATCAACGTGTTCTCGATGCTCTTGCGAGCGTCCCCAGAGAAGAGTTTGTCAGCCATGAACACCGAGGGCTGGCATTTAGCGATTTCCAGCTACCTATTGGCTTCGGTCAAACGTTGCTAAAGCCAATCATAGACGGCCGCTTACTCCAATCGCTCAATATCCATCTCACTGATTCGATTCTTGAGATTGGAGCAGGCAGCGGTTATCTGAGCGCTTGTTTGTCCAGATTGGGCCAGCAATGCGACAGCCTAGAAATCCACCCTGAGCTAGCAAGCTCAGCTGGCATTCGGCTGGAACAGCTTGGCATCGGGAATGTGACACTGTTACAACAAGACGCAGCCGAACCTTGGGATGCCCGTGACGCCTACGATGCGATTGCGTTTGGTGGCTCTGTCGAAACAGTACCAACGTTTTATAAGAACAAAATGGCGGTGGGTGGCCGGCTATTTGCTGTAGTAGGCAATAAAGACCAACCCACGATGGAAGCTCGACTCATAACGCGCATCAGTGAAACTGAATGGCGTACTGACAGCCTGTTTGAAACACGTCTCGATCCGTTAATTAATTTTGCTGCCAATGAGTCTACTTTTATCTTTTAAAAAAAAGAGTGACCACAATGCAATTGTTTCGCCTAAAGGCTAATTGGATTCGCACAACACCTCGAGTTCTGGCTTGCGTTCTTGCTGGCGCTCTGCTCGTTCAAGTTAATGCAGTAAATGCAGCCGATCTTAAAGAAGTTTATACCCTAGCCTCGCAGTACGATGCTGACATCGCCGTAGCTAACGCCGATTATGAGGCAGCGATACAACGACTACCAATTGCAAAGTCAGCTTTTCGACCGCAAATCAGTGTTGCAGCAGATTCTGGCGTGAGTGGTGTTAATTCTGATTTTGACGAGTCATACGAAGACAACAGAGTTACGCTATCTATATCGCAATCGCTGTTCAACCGACCCAACAAGGCCCTTCTCAACCAAGCAAGAGCTGGTGTGAGCCAGGCCGATGCACTGTTTGCAGGAGAAAAACAAAACTTAATTCTGCGGACAACTGAATCCTATTTTGAGGTGCTTAGAGCACAAGCTGATTTGCTATTTAGCCAATCAGAGCTGCGTGCTATCGCTCGCCAACGCGAGCAAGCCGAGCGACGGTTCGAAGTCGGTTTAGTACCCGTTACGGATGTACGCGACGCTCAGGCACAATATGACTTGGCATTTGCTCAAAGAATTGCAGCTGAGAATAATCTTGCATCTGCGCGAGAAGCCTTGTTTTTAATTACTGGTGATTCTGAGCTTAAGCTTAAGACTTTAGCAGCCGACCTACCTCTGCAAGCACCTGACCCGATTGAAATCGAAGATTGGGTCGCGCTATCACTAGAGAACAGCCCCGATTTAATGGTTGCACGGATGGCGGCTAAAACTGCGCAGTTCAGCGTTGATGCTGAGCGTGGTGCGCGTTATCCAACGCTTGATTTGATCGGCTTAGCATCACAAAGTGAAACACACCAAAGAGCTCGAACTGATCAAACAGCAGCAGAACTCCGACTAGAGCTGCGAATGCCTTTATACACAGGCGGCAGGGTCAAAGCCCTCGTTAATCAAGCAACAGCAGAGTCTTCATCGGCCGCCACCGGCTTGATCGCGGAAGAACGTCGTGCGGCGCAACGTACTCGCAATGCCTATCGCGGTGTAGTGGCGAGCATAAGTCGTGTCAAAGCTTTACGCCAGGCGCTCTCTTCTACTCGTAAATCAGCTCAAGCTACTGATGCAGGGTTTAGAGCCGGCACACGTACGTCGGTCGATGTTTTACGGGCTCTACGCGACACCTTTAGCGCACAATCAGACTATGCAAGCGCTCGTTACGACTACATTATTAACGCGCTTAACTTACGCGCTGCTGCAGGCATACTGAGCGAGGCTGACCTTGAGCCAATCAATAACTTTTTGATAGAGGCGAAATAAAACGGCCTTGGTTGAGCAAAGCTCTGCGAAAGATACTGAAACGGGCTTTGATTGGCGCTGTTACCTCACACCAAAATATTGGCCTACACTGCTAGGCTTCTTTTTGTTCTGGTTGCTTTCCCGATTACCGCTAAACGCTCAGCTTAGCTTTGGTCGTACGCTGGGTAGCTTGCTCTATTACGCAATACCTGCTCGCCGTAAAATCACAGCAACCAACCTATCATTCGCCTTCCCCGATGACACGCCCACACAGCTAGCCACCTTAAGTAAACGTGTATACCGGCATATTGGAATGGCGGCTTTAGAAACTGCAAGCCTATGGTTTCGACCTTGGTCATTATTTACCCCTCGCGTTACCATCACAGGTGCTAACTTTTTGGATGATGCATTGGCCACAGGGAATGGAGTGATATTGTTGCAAGCCCACTTCAGTACCATCGAACTATGTGGCGCAGCCATGGGTAGCCGATGGCCAATCGCGGCAGTGTATGACACGCCCAAAAATCCTTTGTACGCAGCCTATCTGTTGCATCAACGTGGCCGGCATTTGGTTGAGCTAATAGAAAACCGTGATATCAGAAAAATGGTTAAGCGCCTAAAGAAAGGTGGCATAGTATGGTTTTCACCTGATCAAGCAGTCTCTCGCGCACGTGGTGGTGTTGATACCACCTACTTTGGACAAAAGGTGCTTACTAGCTCCGGTACTGCCAGAATTCAAAAGATGACTAAAGCATTGGTACTGCCGTTCGTCCCCCGACGCAGTGAAGATGGTAGTGCTTACACGCTTGAAATATTACCGCCAATCACACTCGACGATCAGAACATTGAATCTGCCACGCAGCAGGTTAATCATTTGTTTGAATCACAAATCGTTAACCAGCCCGAGCAATATTTTTGGGTACATAAACGATTCAAGCCACCTGCAGCAAACTACCCCAACCCTTACAAATGAGCGCTAAGCCTGCGGCCATTTACCGATTGCTCGCACGATTGATCAGCCCACTTTGGCTGATATACAGCGTAGTGCGAAGCATAAAGGACGGAGGCTGGTCATATTTTTTCCAACGGTTCGGCTTTTTTCCTGCTGATGACACGGCGGATCGAGTTTGGATTCATGCAGCCTCTGTAGGTGAAGTCAATACTGTTCTGCCACTATTGCAAACATTGCAATCGAGTAGCTTATCGCAAGCGATGTTAGTCACGACCAACACGCCTACCGGTAAACAGACACTACTAAACCAACTACCTGACAACTGTATCCATCGCTATTTACCCATCGATTTGCCAGGCGCTTGTAGTCGGTTTTTATCATCGCACCGCTTAAGCGCTGCCTGGGTAATGGAAACAGAAATTTGGCCTTGGCTATATTCACAATGTAAAAACAAAAACATACCGTTAACAATAATCAACGGCCGCATAACCGAAAAAACACTTCGAGCCCGGAACGGAATATTTGGTGCAACTTACGCTAAGAGCCTTGAAGGGGTAAGGGTAATGGCGAAAGATGATGACGAAGCAGAACGCTATCGATTGCTATCCAACAACGGCGCCAAGGTTACAACTGTTGGTAATCTAAAATTTAGTGCACGCGCTACAGCTCGTATCAGTGCACCTATTCTAGATACACCCTACTGCGTTGCGGCATCCACACATGATGATGAAGAAGCGCAACTGGCCAAGGCTTGGTTGCAAGCTACACCAAACTGCACATTGGTTATCGTGCCCAGGCATCCTGAACGCGGCCCTGTTATACGAGATAAACTAAGCAGCTTAAGTGACATACCGTTGCGTAGCAAAACAGAATCACTAAATAATGCACCGCTCTATATAGCTGATACCTTAGGAGAACTGGACCATTGGTTTGCCCACGCTCACGCAGTCTTTATGGGTGGATCATTAATTGAACGTGGCGGGCACAATTTGCTGGAACCTGCGCGGTTTGCAAAGCTGATTGTGACAGGCCCTAGCATGAGTAACTTTAAGGATGAAACTCGCTTACTTGAAGATGCAGATGGCGTGCTTAGAGCGAGCACCGCATCAGAGGTAGTAGCGATACTAAAACGTGCTGTTGAAGAACCGCTCTGGGCTAAAAAAATTGGGGCAAACGCACAACAGGCCGTCAACAAAGATAGCGATATTACCTACGCATATCTAAATTTACTGCTACCAGGAACTACTTGATATTACCATGCGAGTGTTAAACGCATTCCCTATAAGCTTGTAATAGGCTAGCCCAGCCCTCTGCATCAAAACTATAACCACCCTTCCCAGCTTCTTTTAGTAAGGAGCGATGTAAGCGTGCGATGTTAGATTTCATTGCTGCTGCCATGGGCACAAGTTCGCGTGCGCGGTCAAAATCGATCAACGATACTTCTACATGATCGCTATCGATCAAGATATTATGCGCGTTTAGATCAGCATGCCAAATGCCTTCTTTATGAAATCGAGCTATTGTCTTACCAATATTCTGCCATAACTGCTTTGGCACGTTGGAGTCGTTTTTTGCCAGCTGGTCAGCAAGCGTTACCCCATCAAGCTTATGGGTAATTAATGAGGCCACATAGAACAGCCCGCGACGTTCAATTTTACAGGCATATCCCACCGATACTGGAAGAGATTTGGATACGCAACAACTTAGCATGTGTAATTCGCGAAACGCCCTAGTCTGTTGCAAACCTTTCCACACATAATACCGAGGATTGAAATATCGTACCAATCCGCCACGCAAGTATTCTCGAAGCACTAGCTCTGTGCCATCAACACTGAAAAAAATAGTATTACCTCGTCCAGCCTTAGGCGCGCCGGTGACCAATCCCTGTTGCTGCAACCACTCAATATCAAACAAACGTTTATCTAACGCCTTAGCTGTCGTCGTGGGAGAAGTTGAGGGCCCTGCCAAAAAACACCAGATGGTGTTTTTTTCTTTAAGGTGATCGATCTTGCTCACGGCAAGATACCAAAACTACTTAGTAGGTGTGTCGACTAGTCGATATCGCGTGCCACAATACGAGCAAGACGCTTCCTTGGTTTCTTCCAGCGGGATAAAAACTCGGGGATGACTGTCCCAAAGTGGACCGTCAGGTGTTGGGCAGTGAAGTGGCAGTTGATCTTTTGTGACTTCTACCAGTGATTCTGCGTTGGACTGCTTCATGGCTATCTCGTTTGTGTTGAAGGCTATTTAACACTTAAGCCTATTCACTACATATTAACAAAAACTATACGTTAACTTACAACCGTTAACTCACATACGTTAACTGATGGACCAGCTTAGCCACGAATAAAATTTGCTACAGCACACGACGCAAAGACAAATAAGATTCCATTAGCGTTTTGCTCAGCTTTTAGCCAAAAGGCCCACCTCGACCGCTTGTTCAAGTATAGGAATTTTAGCTCGGAATCGGCACAATTGGGGGGTATTGGAACATTCCTTCCGCATGAGAGCAGTGTAGACGCTCTGTCATCAGGTATCATTAAGCTATGACTCCGCAGCTACAACTTAGCGACATTTCTGTTTGTCTTGGCCAACAACGGATAGTCCACAATTTCTCATTATCGTTAGCCGATGGCGAAATCGGCTGTTTGTTAGGGCCCAGTGGCTGTGGCAAAACTACACTATTACGGGTAATCGCTGGGTTTGAGGCACCTACCACCGGGGAACTCAAGATCGCCGGTAAAACCGTTGCCACCGCCGACGAGCAGGCAGGCCCAGAAGAGCGCCGAATCGGCATGGTATTCCAAGATCTAGCGCTGTTCCCTCATATGACGGTTAGCAAAAACGTCGCATTTGGAATGGACAACCATAGCAAAGCCGCCACCAAAGAACGCGTCGCTGAACTACTCGAATTGGTGGGTATGAGCCATTTGGGTGACAGCTTCCCGCATCAGCTCTCAGGCGGGCAACAGCAGCGTGTTGCGCTGATACGCGCGATGGCTCCGCGCCCTCCAGTATTGCTATTGGACGAACCTTTTAGTAGCCAGGACACCGAACGCCGTGTACAGCTAGCGCACGAAGTAAGAGAAATTCTTAAACGCGACGGCATTACGGCAATTCTCGTCACACACGATCAATACGAAGCATTTGCGATAGCAGATCATATCGGTGTCATTGCCGACGGGCGTCTACTGCAGTGGGACAACGCGTTTGATCTCTACCACAAACCGGCTGATCGCTTCGTTGCTGACTTTATTGGCGAAGGTGTATTCGTTTGTGGAAACACCCTAGAAAACAACCAGATTCAAACCGAGCTTGGCATTATCCACGGGGAGCTGTCCGAGCATTTTCAAGCAGGTACGCAAATTGAATTACTGGTTAGGCCAGACGATATTATTCACGATGATAAAAGCCCAAACAAGGCAACGGTCATCGCTAAGGATTTTAGAGGAGCCGGACATTTATATACCCTGCGTATGCCAGGCAGCACACGCCTACTTTGCTTAGCACCTTCGCATCATAACCATCAAGTAGGCGAAAAATTTGGTGTTCGCCTAGAGCTAGATCATTTAGTTATTTTTTCACGCGAAGGCTTGGGCTATTAAGGCCATTAGAGCTACTATACGACCCAAGTCACCTACTGCCTGCTTACTGCCGATCGAAGACAAAATCAAAGTCCAGATCCGTAGGCCGCCTGGCCGGCGTAGTACCATCTAGTTCAAACGCTGCTTCAGTATCATCTAAGAAAAGCTGGCCATTAGAAATTAAAAACAACCCGTAAAACGTTTCCGGATCTTCAATAACTGTTGTTTCGCCATTAAGGGAAGATTCGACCTCTGTGACATCAACGTGAGTTGCAACTCCCAAAATCGTATCAGTAGAACCACCTGGATAAACCACGGAGAAAAGGCCAGAAGATTCTGCGGGAATACTAGGAATAGAGCAATCTGAATCTTCAAAGAAGAGCACTCCAATTCCTAGGTTTGCTCCATCAATGATCAAACCGGAAACACTAAAGCCAGCACCATCAAGATCGCTACAAGGGCGAACCCAGTTACCGTCAAATATTGATGTAGTTGTGCCTGTGGTTGTGCCTGTGGTTGTGCCCGTGGTTGTGCCCGTGGTTGTGCCCGTGGTTGTGCCCGTAGTTGTACCCGTAGTTGTACCCGTAGTTGTACCCGTAGTTGTACCCGTAGTTGTACCCGTAGTTGTACCCGTAG
>CALGND010000029.1 GCA_937958675.1 uncultured Granulosicoccaceae bacterium | reverse complement strand
GCGAAGAAAAGCATCATGACTACGCAACCCAACATACTCATCATCTACCCGGACCAGATGCGCTATGACGCTATGGGGTGTGCGGGTAACACGGTAATTAAAACACCGCACATCGATAAGCTAGCTCGTGAAGGTGTGCAGTTCTCAGAAGCCTATACGTCCTACCCTATTTGTTGCCCGTTCCGCGCATCCATGCTAACCGGCAAGTACGCACAATCTCACGGCATGACGCAAAACCATTTTCCTTTGCGTGGTGATCAAACTTTTTTAGCAGAGTGTTTAAAAAGTGTCGGATATCGCACCGGTTATGTCGGTAAATGGCATCTTGAAGGCGGGCCAAAACCCGGCTTTGTTCCACCAGACCGGCGTTTCGGCTTCGAGCACTTTGTAGGCTTTAATCGTGGGCATGACTACCGCGCATCAATCTACTTCGATGACGATGGTCAGGCATATCACTCGGCACGTTATGAACCGGATTATCAAACTGATCAGTTTCTGGATTACATCAATATGGCAGCCACTGCTGAAGACGGTAAACCATTTTTCGGTTACGTGAGTTACGGGCCACCACACTTCCCGATGGATATGCCCGATTTTCTGCGCACAATATATTCACCGGATGAAGTGCCACTCCCGCCTGGTGTGCCAAATCCTGAGCTGCAACGTGCAGTACAAAAACACCGCAACGAAGTATTGTGTAAGGGAGACCCCCGATCCGGCCATAAAAGCCATGCAGCCCACGAAACCAAACCCAAAGGCGAGCCGGAAACTGAAGCGGAGATTCGTGAATTCATAGCTGAGTACTATGGCATGATTCATAACATAGACTGGAATCTGGGGCGCATTTTAAATGAGCTCGATCGTCTGCAAATCGCAGACAACACGATGGTGATATTTCTCAGTGATCATGGTGATATGTTTGGTCAGCATGGATCGTTCTGTGGCATCAAGTGCCACGCTCAACGCGCCTCCATGCATGTGCCGTTAATCATTCGTTACCCTGAACGATTCAAACCGCAACAATCAGAAGCGATGGTTGATGTTGGCGTTGATATGATGCCAACCCTGTTAGAGCTGTGTGGTATCGACGCACCCGACGAGATGCAGGGTCGAAGCTACCTGAGCGTACTCGATGGACACTCTACAGAAGCCCGTGACGCAATTATGTATCAGGTGTTCACCCAGACTGGTGGTAACCCCGGGGAGTTCGCACCGTTTGCGCAACGCGGTATTCGGACCAAAGACTGGCTTTATGTACGCCACAAGAACGAACGCGTTACCCTGCACAATGAGCGCGATGATTACCACGAGCAGATTAATCTGGTTGACGATCCCACCTACACCACACTCATGGATTCACTTGATGCTCGCATCGATACTCACATGCAGGCGACAGGGGATGATTGGGATATGGCAGCAGACTTCCCGCCACCGGACTTTTTAACTCACGAAGAGGCAAAGGTGTATTTGGAAAATGAACTTTTACCCAACGCCATTCATGTACCGTGACACCGATAGATAATAATGCTTCTTACATCCAAACCCGTTATAGATAAAGCACCATTCGATCACATCAGCTTTGATCTGTGCTCCCGTCGCAAAGACGTCATGCTGATGAGTGCTGATTTAAGCAAATACACACAAATCATACGGGTTAAAAAGGAACTCCCCGATCAACACCTCGATGTCGGTATGGCTGAGCAAAATCTGATCTCCGTTGCAGCGGGTGTATCCAAGGCGGGTTACGTCCCGATAGCTACCACATTCGCCTGTTACGCAACTCGCAGAGCGTACGATCAAATGATGATTTGTATGGGCACCGGGCCAAACACCAATGTGGTTATCGGCTTCACACCCGGTATAGCAAACCCTGCACGCATTCATCACCAGGCAGCTGAAGATCTCGGGATGATTCGCGCAATTCCTAATGCAACAGTCATTGATCCCATGGATGTCACTGACTTTAAACAAGCGCTTGATGTGGCAGTCGATATCCCCGGACTAGTCTATCTGCGTGGGCACCGCGGTGATACACCGGTGTTATTAGACGACAATAAATTCAAATTTGAATTAGGTAAAACCTACCCGCTTCGAACCGGTAGCGGTGTGGGCATTATCGCCACAGGTCACGCAACACAATGGGCACTCGAGGCATCTGTCCTGCTTGAGCAAAAAGGTGTCGAACACTCACTACTCCATGTACCGACCATTAAACCTGTGAATGAAACAGAAATATCAGACTACTGTTTTGCACACGATCAAATAGTCACGATTGAAAACCACAATATTGTTACAGGCCTTGGAAGCTTGGTAACAGAAATTGTCTCTGATATCGGTCGCGGCCCTCGCATTACCCGACTCGGCATTCCGGATGTTTGGGCCCCTGGTGGCACCTTGCCCTACATAAGATCACAGCTAGCACTGGACGCACCTTCACTTGCAAAGAAAATTGAGGCTGTCTGCAATGGAGCGTAATTCACCTGCACGTATTCGCGAACTGGAATTGATGGCAACAAAAATACGTCGCAATGTGCTTGATATTTGTATGCAACGTGGTGGCTATGCCGGGCAAGGTGTCGCGCTGGCTGACATCGCTGCGTGTTTATACTTTGATGAGATGCGGCCCGACAATAACAACTGGTATCACGATCGTTTTGTTTTATCCAATGGTCACGATGCCATCATGACCTATGGTGCACTGGCTGAGCAAGGGTCTTACACGATGGAAGAGCTACGTACCTATAACGCTGATGGCACCAAGGTAGATCAAAGCCCTATTGAAGGGCAGTTTGGTTTTGAGATTACCGCAGGATCCCTTGGGCAAGGCCCGTCACAAGCAGCAGGCATTGCCTATGCAGAGCGTTTAAAAGGTTCAGATAAACGAATCTACTGCTTATTCTCCGATGGAGAACTGCAGGAAGGTAACGTGTGGGAGGCTGCCATGTTTGCCGGACACCAGAAGCTCTCGAACCTTGTCTACATCATTGACAACAATGATCTGCAAGCAACCGGCGCCACGAAAGATGTACTAGGCGTAGAGCCAGTACCGGAAAAATTTGAAACTTTCGGTTTTGGCGCAAAGCGTATCAATGGCAACAGCATCGCTGAGATACTGGAGGCATTTGAAGAGGCCAGAAACACCGCTGACAAGCCTTTCGTTATTGTTTGCGATACCCTGATTTTTGCCGGCGTCGACTGCATTCAAGCCGTACTCCCCAATGCACACTATGTTGCCAAAGCCAGTGCTGACTGGCAGGCCGGGCTACAAGAGCTTGAAGAGAGAATCAGCAAGTGTTAGATATGCCAGCCATGAAAAACTCAGAGATTCAATACGACGTCGCTATTGTGGGAGCAGGCTTTGCCGGCTTGTATCTGTTACATCGTTGTCGTCAGCTTGGTTTGTCTGCACGTATTTGGGAGAAAGCCGCGGGCGTAGGAGGTGTGTGGTATTGGAATCGCTACCCGGGTGCTCGCTGCGATGTTGAAAGCATGCAATACAGCTACCAATTCGATGACGCGCTTCAACAGGAATGGAACTGGTCGGAACGTTACTCCGCACAACCTGAAATTCTCAAATATGCTCAACATGTTGCCGAACGTTTCGACTTGTTGAACGGTATAGACTTTGAGCATACGGTTAAACGTGCTGAGTTTGATCCTGAAAGCTCCAGCTGGACTCTAACATCGAAACACGGTGAAATACTCACCGCACGTTTTTGCATAATGGCAACCGGGTGCCTGTCACAACCCAACTGGCCTGCAATCGATGGCTATGATGACTTTCACGGAAAGATACACCACACAGCCTTATGGCCACATGACGGAGTTGATTTTAGTGGTAAAAAGGTTGCAGTTATTGGCACAGGATCATCGGGTATACAGTCAATACCCCACATCGCAGCTGATGCCACAGAGCTCACGATTTTTCAGCGCACCCCTAATTATTCAGTACCGGCACATAACGCTCCACTTGACCCCGACCGAGCCGCTGCCGTTAAGGCGAATTATGCTCAGCTAAGAGAATCAGCAAGTCAAAAACACAATGCGATTGATGGGCACTACTCAACAGAGTCAGCATTGAGCGTTAGTGATGCAGAGCGCAATGCCGAGTATGAGAAACGATGGAATCACGGTGGCCTCACTTTTCTGGGCGCATACGGAGACCTCCTGCGAAACACTGAATCTAATAAGACACTGGTTCAGTTTGTTCACAACAAAATAGCATCGATCGTACATGACAAAGAAGTTGCCCGGATGTTAATGCCAGATAATGTTATTGGCAGCAAACGCATGTGTGTGGATACCGATTACTACGCTACTTATAATCGAGACAACGTAAAACTCATCGATCTAAACGCCCAGCCTATTCTTCGCTTAAGCGCACACGGTGTGCAAACATCACGATCACAGTTTGATGTTGATACCATTGTCATTGCCACCGGTTTCGATGCCATGACAGGCGCATTAAACCAAATGGATATTCGCGGACGCTCTGGGATTTCCTTAAGCACCAAATGGAGCGAAGGCCCAAGCAGCTATCTGGGGCTGGCCATGCACGACTACCCTAACCTGTTCACTGTCACCGGGCCCGGTAGCCCATCAGTGCTAACCAATATGTTGCCGTCTATAGAGCATCATGTCGAATGGATTACCAACTGTATCTCGCATATGCAGCAGAACAATCTTTCCACCATTGAAGCAGACGACAGTGCTGAACAGACATGGTGGCAACATGTTCAGGAGGTAGCCGATACCGGTCTGAAACAAACTGCGAAGAGTTGGTACACCGGTGCCAACATAGCAGGTAAGGCTAATGTATTTATGCCGTACAACGGTGGCTTTCCCAAATATTGTGAAAAGTGCCGTGAGGTCGAAAAAAACCACTACGCAGGGTTTTGGCTAGCAGCACCGACTGAGCCCGGTGATCTAGCTACAACACTAAAAGAAGACTGATACCTTCATGCGCGAACAAAACAAGCTACTTAAAGGAAAGACGGTAGTAGTGACCGGCGCCGGAAGAGGCATTGGTCGTGCTATCGCAATTATGTTTGCAAAGAACGGCGCTAACCTGGCTTTATGCGCTCGATCAAAAGACGAATTGGAAGAAGTACGCAATAAAGTTGAGGCATTAGGTTCACAGTGTGTTATCGGCGTGACAGATGTGACTGATAAACTCGCGGTAGAGCAGTTTTGCACCAATTTGCTCAGTGTATATGAGCATGTAGATATCCTGGTCAATAATGCGGGCGGCTTGATTGAAAAACGAAAGATCGCAGAATCAGATATTGATCAGTGGTGGAAGACAGTCGAACTCAACATCAAAGGGCCATACCTGATAACCAGGTTATTACTCGATTCATTGGTCGATGGCGCAAAGATCATCAATCTCTCTACCGGTGTCGCTCTTCGAGCGGGAAGTCAGAATAGTGCTTATCACGTCGCCAAGGCCGGCCTTCACATGTTCACTGAAGCCTTAGCCAACGAATTACAACCAAGGCGTATCGACGTGAACAATCTCATACCGGGGCCCACGGCAACCAGTGCTTTTGATGACAAGCAGTCTGGTGAGCGTACGTCACCTGATGATTTACTGCGGCGTTTTGCGGGTAACCCACCCCCTAACCTGCCTGATGTTGAACGGCTAAAACATCCTGATGAGGTAGCAGATCTAGCGTTATATATGGCTACAAGGCCCGAAGCAGGGCCAAACGGTCAAACTTTTTCATTAGCCAGGCGGCCGTTGTAGAATACGTCGGCTATGGCACCACAAACACCCAAACACCATACTTGCTGCCCACCACGAACCAATCCGCGCTCCACACCTGTCTCATCCTCGCCTTTATTCAAAAGGACCAACACGGCATTTGAACTCTGTGATATCCCTGGTGGCACCGCGTTAATCGGTACTGACCATGGCCTGATCCCGATTGATGAAGAAAGCCCTGGTCGATATCGGGAGATTGAATCCTTCCGGATGATGCAGACTGCCGTTACTAATGCAATGTTCAAGGACTTCATCGAAGATACCGGCTATAAAACCGACGCCCAACGATTTGGCTGGTCTTTCGTGTTTTACGATCTACTTGCGAATCAACACAAAGCCATACAATCCGTAGCAGGTTCACAATGGTGGTACAAAGTCGAGGGTGCTTGTTGGAACAAGGTAGCAGGACCTGAAACCGAACAAGAGCCATTAGAAGATCATCCAGTAGTGCATGTGTCATGGAATGATGCCAAAGCTTTTGCAGATTGGGCTGGTGGGCGTCTTCCATCAGAAGCAGAGTGGGAGCACGCAGCACGCGGCGGACTTGGAGATGTATTGTTCCCCTGGGGCAATCAGGAGCCGGATGATTACGAGTTTCAACCATGCAATATCTGGCAAGGTAAGTTCCCCGATAAAAATACCTGCACTGATGGTTACTCAGCCACAGCACCCGCAAAGTCATTCAAGCCCAATAACTACGGCCTGTACAATATGTGCGGAAATGTTTGGGAATGGACGTCCGGCAGGTTCAAATTAAACGGCCGGTCAACTGAATCAAAGCAACATGCAAAACACTACAAAGGCACAAAAATACTCAAAGGCGGATCCTACCTGTGCCACAAGAGCTACTGCTTCAGATACCGAATCGCCGCACGTACTGGATCCACCCCTGATTCTACAACAACCCACCAAGGGTTCCGTTTGGTCTTCAATTAATCACACTGATAATTGAATTCTCACTAATGCGACCAACTTTACTCCTGTTCTCACTAGTGGGACTTACTTTACTCCCGAATAGGGTGTACCACTTTACTCCTGTCAATCACACGTCCTATTAGAATCAGTAACTTAAACGAGCAAAATGCGTATACTTTTACTAGGAGTCACATCTGTGATTCCCATGTGATTGTGACTCCCAGTAAAAGTTTACGTGTTACGGGAGTATTAGTAGAGACCAAATATCCTTTTCCTCTATAACTGTGTTGATAGTGGCTACACAAACGTAGTAGTTGAGAATACTCTTCAGTGATCCATAGTTTCGAAGATTAGGAATTCTCACACATGATCTTTAAGTATTGTTCGGAGAGACTCTCTAGAACGGACCTCATAAAGCACGAAGTCTCCATTGCTCGGTCCCCGTTTCAAAGCAAATTTTGATTTATCATCCCGTCGTATTAAATGTTGTTCCCTCGAAAAGTGATGACGTGCTGCTCCCATTAATTTTGTTCTCATCCAGATTTCAGTAACAGCAAGTGTGCTGAGGTGTCTGCGTTATTACCGCCACGCCCTGCACTGT
>CALGND010000028.1 GCA_937958675.1 uncultured Granulosicoccaceae bacterium | reverse complement strand
AAGAGTTTAAATACGAGGCCTCGGAAAACACTAGGCTATAAAACACCTGAATACGTACTATCGCAGGTGTTGCGCTGATCGTCTGAACCCAAGACGCTGGATGTTAGGCGTGTCTGATACATCTAGCGAGTCGAGGAAGAGCCCTCCCTTTTTTGCCGAAATTGCTCTTCAGTGAAAGACAACCACATAACGTGGTAATATGACCACAATATGTGGTAGTGGAGAGTTGGATGAATCCGGTATTAGAATCTGTATTAGGTAATACATCAGCCACTTATGTGCTGCTGTTTTTACAGAGCTACGAAGAAGGGCATGCCTCTCGAATCTCCAAGACTTTTGATGTTTCTGTAATGGGTATTCAACGGCAACTCCGAAGATTGGAGGATAACGGGGTGCTTATCAGCCGAATGGTAGGTCGCTCTCGTATATTTTCGTTCAACGAGCGCAACCCGACAGTTAGAAACCTGCGGTCTTTTCTAGCCGCAGAATTAGAGCTTTTGCCAAAAAGTACGACAAAGAAATACTTCCGGCAAAGGCAACGCCCGCGCCGAACAGGTAAGCCGCTCTGAGTATGAGTATTAGCAAAGCCACACCTATGGAAGAGCTGGCAGTAATGATCAGCGTTGCGCTTAGCAACGCCGGTATCGTTGCGACACTGTCCGGTGGCGCTGCAGTGACTATTTATAGTGATAACGCATACCAAAGTGCAGACTTGGATTTCGTCACATCAGAAGGTAAGAAACAACTAAGTGCTGCTGTTTTGAAATTAGGTTTCAAGCCATACAATAGTTCAAGGCTTTATTCGCACCCAGACACTGACTGGCTTGTAGAGTTTCCGCCTGGGCCGCTAGGTTTTGGCGATACAATTGTTGATTCCGAAAATATTCCTTTGCTGGAAACACAGTTTGGACCGCTTAGGGTGATCACTCCCACGCTATCCATCATGGATAGGCTATCTGCATATTGGTATCACTTCGACAATCAAACTTGGGATCAGGCGATAGAGGTAGCAATACGGCAAGACATTGATTGGGACTATGTCTACAGCTGGGCAAAGAGTGAAAAGCAAGATACAACAGAAATTGACCGATTACGAGGGCAATCGGATTTGGGTAAATGAATCCACGCCTAACGGAGCCATGCAGCAATCACTTGACCCTTCCTTTCCGGCGCTTCCGCCCTGGTCAGTTAGCCTCAAGTGTTCCTGATGGCGGATGTTATGCAGCAGCATCACACTTTTAGATGAACTCAGCCCCACCAAATTAACCTATTGCTGGATACCATGGATGGCGGGGCGCTGCTTTGATTGGCGCTGTTGACACCTCTAGATGTTATACATACAATATATGTATGATCGAATTTGAATGGGATCCGGCTAAAGCAAAGCGGAACCAGAAAAATCACGGCGTATCTTTTGAGGAAGCAAGGTCGGTATTCTTCGATGACTACGCTCGACAATTTTTCGACGATTCGCATTCAGAAAATGAGGACCGCTTCCTCATGCTGGGAGTTAGCAATCAGTCTAGAGTTCTTCTCGTGTGTCATTGCGAAGTTGAGTCGGCCGAAGTGATTCGAATCATCTCAGCAAGAAAAGCTACTGCTAAAGAAAAGAAACTCTATGAAGGGCCAAAACCATGAGGAAAGAATACGATCTATCTAAGATGAAGTCTCGTCGTAATCCCTATGCGGCAAAGCTAAAACGCCAGGTGACGATAAGAATGGGCGATGATGTAATCGAGTATTTTAAGGCGATGGCAGAAGAGACAGGAATTCCGTACCAGACGCTAATCAATTTATATCTTAGAGACTGTGTGGCAAAAGAAAGAGAATTAGATCTTTCTTGGCATAGTCGCGGTGCTGCATAACAGGTCGTTGGATAAATCACTTGACCCTTCGGCCCCTACGCTGGCGCTTCGGGTTGTCAGCCTCAAGTGTTTATTAACTTAGATGTTAGATTTCATTCGGTTTATACGGGATTGAGGTAACGACGCTGACGAATAAAATCGCCAGCGCCGTGTTTAGAATCGGCTAGTCTCGATAGTAGTCATCTCTAGCAGAGCCTTGTAATCCTCTGCGCTTGAGACAACACCGTTTGAAATCTACGACCCGATCCACATGGACAGGGATCATTGCGGCCTAGTTTTTCGGTGAGGAATTTATCTTTACCGACCTTTCTTACTCCGCGCTTTACTTTGGTTTCGGAGGGAAACCCTCTGCGGCGTTTACTTGTCGGCTCAAAAGGAAAGTTGTTCGATTTGCTTTTTCACGATGATTCTCCTTATCGGCAATGATTATGCCCTGAGCATGATAATGCAGATTGACGAGGCAATTTGAGTTTCTTGTACCAAAACTAGAAATTTTACTGAGTTGTGGTGGTAGCCTTGTGCACATGAAACCTAACAGGTCGTTGGAGCAAACGCTTGCTATAGTCTCAGAACGTGCTTACTCCACAACCGGCGCCTGTAGCAAGCGTTTCTCAACTTGGATGCTAGGTTTACCAGCCGATTGTTAGCGTGATAGAAAAATCACCATGTTAGAGTTGGTAATTCGACCAATAGTGTCAATTCACAAAACGACTTACTTGACCAGTTGTTTAGTCTACAAAGTGCTTACGGCGTCGCTTTGGGTAAAAACACTACACTTGAGCCAGATTGCCAAAAAGGTAATCCTTAGGATGAGAATTTATTAATGTTATTAACTACGGTAGTCAGCAATGCCTGGGTAGCCACGAAAGAAATCAGTTTTATAATTTTATTTACCGTGCCGCTGGTGGTCCTTGCTATTTTGCATTATGAATATGCGGTTGGCGGAATGCACTATTACGTCTTGTTGGTGCTCGCCTATTCACTTATGTTTCCCTATGCTCGTCGGTTACACGAAAAATACGTTGATTTTATTTATTATTCAGTGATTCTTATCGGAGTTGTTTTCACTGCATCAGAATATAAGAAAAACCAATGGATGAATCAACACACTGATGTACAGTCTAGGATTGAAATGTCGCAAAGTGACGTGGGATTGATAGATGTGGGGGATAAGTTGGAAATGGAACTGCAAGAACTTATAAATAGTGCGCCGAACTGGGTTTCATCTGGAATCAGTGCCAATCCGAGTATATTAAGTTCGGATGCACTGATTTGGTTAAACGGTTTCGCGCTACCTTACATTCTGTGTATCGGGCTTTCTATGAAACTAGCCCGGAAAAAGCTAATTTAATTCGAGAAGGCTATTAGCAGTATTTAATAGAGGATCGCGATAACTTGAGGGGACGATAGTTTTACTACTATTCGAATGTACACTTTGGGCCGATGGTGGTGAGGGAGAATCCCAATATAGTCCTGAAGTCGCAAACCTAACAGAGGCGTGAAGCTATCAATTGCAGCTCTCACGAAACGGTGAGTACCTCATAGCTCGCGTAAGCTGCAATTGTTGTTCACGCTGGAAGTTAGGCGTACCGCTGAACTTTCTTGTAAAGTTGATTTACAAAGATCTGCTATCCGCCCACAGCGCTCACTCATTCAGTTAAAATTTGCTCAGGTGCTGGAACCCTAGCACTTAATTATTCGGAGTTTTAATGTTGAGGTATTGCACCACCTGCTGACGGGTTTCCGAGAGGGAGCACCCTGAACAGCGCTTGAGTCTGAATTTCTAAATTCAGACCATCAGCATTCTATTGTTTAAATTTCGAGTAAAAAACATTGACTAAAACTAATATTAGATCTTCTATCCCTAGCGATTTATCAGCTGCAAAGGAAATAATCGATGCCGTGCAGCTGTTTCCATCAGAGTTATTGGACGAAATGTTCTGCGCTGGCTCAGATGACCCAGAACAGAGCGAATTTTGGCTCACCTTTGACGATGGCTCACCTGCAGCAATCGCCTACTGTGCTCAAGAAACTATGACTGATGGTACGTGGAATTTGTTATTAATTGCCGTACATCCTGATCGCCAGAGTGAAGGCATTGGCGCCCGAATAATGACTTATGTTGAAGATAGATTATCAGCAGAAGACGTTCGTGTTTTACTAGTTGAAACCTCTGGTACCGATGATTTCATTAGAACCAGAGCCTTCTACTCAAAGCTTGGTTATAGCGAAGAGGCGCGGATACGCGAATACTATGGCGTCGGAGACGACAAAATTGTTTTTCACAAGTATTTATAAGATGTAAAATAGGAGCAGCCCATGTAACAAGTGGGTTGCTTCTAAGCGATCAAATGCTACTGTCCGATTTGGGCACGATGCGAACTTTTAAAAAAAGAAGCTTGAGTGCGCCAAGACCGCTCACCTAACGGTTCGATGCACTCGACGCTGGACCTTGTCACGGAACGTGGGCTTTGCCCACAACCCGCGCCAGCCTCCAACGCAAGATCGATGATGTTAGGCATACTAGCGAAACTTACAAAAGATTGACGGAACAGATGCCCAGCAAGATATTCAAAATATTGATCATGCTGTGTGTGTTCGGAATCATTTGCGTAAATGCTTTGGCATTCATGCATGCTAAAGCAATGACGCAGTTCACCGAGTCATCGTCACGAACGAGCAGCCCAGAGGAACTTGATTTTGTTTCTAAGGTTGGAGTATTACTTAGAGGAGTAAATATTCCGCGTCCTAGTAATTCTCAAACCCCCGATGATTATTCGCTAGCTTTTGATACACATAATTTCGTTGGCTCTAACGATACTTCACTAGAGGCATGGCATATTCCAGTGGAGGGGGCAGAGATGCTTGTTTTATTGTTTCACGGCTACTCTTCAAGTAAAGAATCTCTGCTGCCCATCGCCAGCCAACTAAATACTATGGGTATGAGCACACTCTTAGTAGATTTTTTTGGATCCGGAGGGTCAGGAGGCACAGACACAACCATTGGTTATTTCGAATCGATAGATGTTAAAAAATCCTTGGATTATGCGGAGGAGAATTGGTCTGATTCTCAGATAATTCTTTATGGCCAATCTATGGGGGCAGTTGCAATTATGAGGGCAATTGCAGTTCATGATGCCGACCCTGATGCTGTAGTTATTGAATCCATATACGACAAAATGATTAGCACGGTTAAGAATCGATTTTCCGCGATGGGTGTTCCAAGTATGCCCCTTGCTGAACTCTTAACTTTTTGGGGTGGATGGCATTCCGGATTTAATGCTTTTAAACACAATCCAGTTGATTACGCGAATTTGGTAGTCTGTCCGACATTAGTGTTGCACGGTGTATTAGACCCTAGAGTCACAATTGAGCAAGCTAATGCTGTCCACGATCAGCTAAAGGGATGGAAAAAGTACTCTCTTTATCCTAGTGCAGGCCATGTAGCTACTATGGAAAGTGATTTGGTAAAATGGCAAAATGACATCAAAAGTATCGTTAACGAAATTGATAAGCAGTAGCTATTCGCCGGCGCATGCCTAACGGTTCGATGCACTCGACGCTGGACCCTGTCAAGGAACGTGGGCTTTACCCACAACCCGCGCCAGCCTCCTGCGCAAGTTATCGTTGATGAAATGGACTCCCCCTGCTTTTTTACTTGCACGGCATCTATGTGCCAAAGTATCGATTCAGCAATCGTTACGCAAGTAACCACAGAAGGAGTCCGATATGAAGTGTAAAGTGATTTCGATAGATTTGGCAAAAGATGTGTTTGAG
>CALGND010000027.1 GCA_937958675.1 uncultured Granulosicoccaceae bacterium | reverse complement strand
TGTGCAGCCCAATGGCCAAAGTCTAAGGGGCGCACACTGCCGGTTTCAAACGGATCACCACCGTTGGCTATTTGGTGCATATGTAACTCAGCGCTACGCTTGATCATATGACGCATCGCTTCTGCATCAAAGCGTTTTAGCTTTGCGCTGTTGGTTTCCAGCCAATGATAAAAAATAACATCCCTAATTAACGCAACCTTTACAGCTTCAGCCATTCCTGAAATCTTGTCACGATCGGGTAGGGTTTCAATAAATTGGTAGTCGTTAATTACGGCGAAGGGTGGAGCAAACGTACCAAGATAATTTTTTTGACCAAACAAATTCACTCCGTTTTTGACACCAACGCCAGAGTCGTTTTGTGCTAACACAGTGGTGGGGATTCTAATATGTCGAATACCGCGGTGCGATGTTGCGGCCACTAAACCCACTGCATCGAGCAAGGCACCACCACCTATGCCAATAACAAAAGAATGCCTATCGATATGTTCATGACATATCAGTTGCTGCATTTGATCGATATAAGCTAGATCGGATTTAAGGGCTTCGCCTGCGGGCATTTTTACGGCGTGAGTCACTAAGTCGATATGGCGATTGTTATGACTTACGTATCGATCAATGCGAGCGAGTAAATCGGCTTGGCCATGTACCACGCCTTCATCGATAAAAATAACCAGCCGATGACGCTTGTCGTCGCCTGCCATGCAAAGTGTATCGGTAAGCAGAGGGTTGGCCGTGTTAAACAAATCGTAAGTAAAGCTCACCGGGTAGCTGTACGGAATACTAAACTGTTGTACAGCGGTGGAGGTGGAATACAGATTTGCTACGTTGTTTATCATGGGAAACCTACCCTTAGATGGTGTGTTGCTTGGTTAATAGCTGAGCCACCCTAAGAGCGGCCTATCTGACGGGATTAGTGCTATTTTTATACCACTCCTGTTTAAATCGCCTCAGATTGACAGGGCGATTGTTGTAAATATCGCTGTTTTGGTGCTTATTTAATTTGAGTTGATTATGCGAATACTCTGTTTTGTCCTAGCAGCGCTGATGGTGCTGTTTGCCGCCGTGCAATATAACGACCCAGATGGCCCCAAATGGATGCTGATCTATGGTTTTCCCGCCTTACTGGCACTATTTGCTGGCTGCTGCCCTGATTGGTACCGCTCGCCTGCCTTACGGGGAGTGCTTTTGGTAGGTATGTTGGCCGCTATCGCTGGCACAGTGTATTACTGGCCAAGCAGCGACAATTGGTGGACCAAGGAGGTTTGGTGGGAAGTAGAAACCGCCCGCGAAGGTATGGGAATGATGATCACTTTGATAGTGCTGGGCTTAGTTTATCTAGCGCAACATAGGCTGCGCTTAACTAAATAACTTAAGTCGCGGCAACACGGCGTTCGCGTTCAAACACATAGATGCCACTGGCGACGATCACTGCAATGCCCACCCAGCTTAGCCAGTCGGGCCATTCATCAAAAAATACCCACCCCAGTAGGGTGGCGGCGATTATTTCGACATAACCAAACGGTGCCAGTAGCGACGCAGGAGCTCGGCTCACGCCCATAACTACCAGCAAGTGGCCGGCCGCGGCAATAAAGCCGATTGCCAATAACCATAACCACTCTTCGCCTGTTGGAGCCGAAGGCGCGAACTGGCTTCCGTCCCAGGTGTTGGTAATCAGCAAAGCAATGGTTAGAACGATAGTCGCCCCAAGGCCTGATGCAAACTGCATGGCAACAGGGTGATCGATGTTGGAATAGGCGCGTGTAGTGGCAATATAGCTTGCATAAAACAAGGCTGAGCCTAATGGTAAAAACGACGCCCAACTATACGTATCAGAACCCGGCTGAATAATTAACAAAGCGCCGATAAACCCTGCCACCACTGCTATGCGCCTGTGCCACCCAACACTTTCACCTAATACCAATGCCGATATCATTGTAAGAATCATCGGTTGCACAAAGAAAATGGCAATCGCGTTTGCCAGCGGCAGGTACTGCAAACTCCAAAAAAACAGTACGGTGCTAATGGCGAGCTGTATACCTCTCAGTGTATGAACCCAAGGTTTTTTAATGAGTAAACCCTGCGGCCCTTTGATGGCCAGCATGACTAGCGCCATAATCAAAAACTGGAAAAAGAAGCGGCCCCATGTGACCTGAATTGGCGACATTGAATCCACCAAAAATTTAGCAATTGCATCCATCACAGGCACGATCGCGGTACCTGCGACCATCATCAGTATTGCCGTACGTGCCATTGCTGTGTCGTGGGTCGTTTTGTTGGGCTTAGTTTACCTACTAACTATTGGTTTAACATAGACTGTCAACATCTGATCTGGTCTAAATCACCATGGCTGAAAACGACTTCGCTGACCTCAAAGGTAAGGTTGCGCTGATAACGGGCGCATCTTCGGGTTTGGGCGCTCATTTTTCGCAGGTTTTAGCAGCCCGGGGATGCACAGTGGTGTTATTGGCTAGGCGTGAGCAAGCCTTGCAAGCCCTTGCTGATGAGATCGAAAATGCTGGAGGCAAAGCCTTAGTACTGGCTACGGATGTCACCCAGCTCCCAGCACTTACAGCTAGCTTCGATTCAGTTCTTACACAGCTTGGCGCGCTAGATATCGTAATCAATAATGCTGGTGTGGCGCGAGGAGCAGCGTTCCTGGATGCAACTGATACTGATACTGCGGATGTATTTGCCGTTAATCAAACAGCGGTTTGGCGGGTGGGACAGTTGGCGTGCCAACAGATGCAGCAGGCCGGTAAGGGTGGCAGTATTATCAACATCGCCTCTGTGCTGGGTGAGCGAGTGGTGAAAGGCTTGGCGAGTTACTCCACAACGAAAGCAGCTGTGATACACATGACAAAGGCAATGGCCTTAGAGATGGCGCAATACAACATAAGAGTTAACGCTATTGCACCAGGTTATTGCGACACGGAGATCAATCACGAGTATCTGCAAAGCGATAGTGGGCAGTCTATGATCAAACGGCGCATCCCTATGCGTCGAGTGGCGCAGTTGCACGAACTCGATGGCGCTTTGCTCTTGTTGGCTTCCCAACAAAGCAGTTATATTACTGGTGGCATTATTCCAGTGGACGGTGGATACATGGTGGGGCCATGAACGAGCCTACGCACAAAGGCTCCTCAACCGAGCCCGACACGATAAGAGTGTTTTATAACTCGGCGTGCCCGGTGTGTAACGCGGGCATTAAAAGCCAGCAAGGCAAAACCAGTGATAGTGCAATAGAGTATGAAGACGTACATTTGGACAATAACTTAGCGCATAAACTGAAGGCGCCACTGGCGTTTGTGCGAGAGCGATTGCATGTAGTGGATGAACGCCAGCAGATACGGGTTGGCCTTGATGCGTTTATTACCATCTGGCGCCACTCTCCTAAAGAGCGCTGGAAGGCCAAGCTATTTAGTTTGCCTGGATTCCACGCAATTGCAGTTGTTGGGTACAACCTATTTGCACGCGTGCTGTATCGCTGGAATCAATCTAGAAACCACTGGTAAGCTGTAGCCAGTGCAACATCATCACTAAATTAATCCTTGGAATGCAAATGTCGAAGTGGGTAACAATCGATTGTCATGGTGAGCCACATTGTCGCCACGAAAATGGTTTCGCAGAATACAAAGGCAAGTTTTACTTATTTGGCGGCAGACGAATTCAGCCAGTTGATATTTACGATCCGCAAACTCAAACCTGGACGTCGGCATCCAAGCCTCCGCTTGAGATACATCACTTTCAGCCCGTCATAATCGCTAATCAAATCTGGTTACTGGGCACCATGACGGGTGAGTTCCCACGAGAAACGCCGTTAGAGCATGTCATGATCTACGAGCCCGATACCGATCAATGGAAACGAGGCCCGGCAATCCCTGAATCACGCCGCCGTGGTGCTGCCGCTTGTGCGCTGCATACCGATGGTTGGATATATGTTGTTGGCGGCATCATTGACGGCCACCATTCAGGCACGCAAGCTTGGTTTGATCGTATTAATCCAACCACCGGTGAATGGCAGATTCTTGCTGATGCGCCAAACAAACGTGACCATGCACCGTGTGCAATAGTTAAAAACAAACTCTACTTTTTTGGCGGCAGAGAAACAGGCCGGCACAATGGTACAGACTACAATGCATTGTTCTTTGCGACCATAAGCGATGTTGATATATACGATTTTGATACTGGCAAATGGTCAGTACATAAAGACCCACTCCCAGTAGAAACAGCAGCCGGTGGAACCGGTGTAATAAAAGACAGAATCTATTACGTGGGCGGTGAGTCCGGCCGCCCTGAAGCCCATACTGATATGCAGATTTTTGATTCTGTTGCAGATAGCTGGTCAGAAGGCGCACCCCTTAACAGAGCTCGCCATGGCACTAACTGTTGTGTTTATCAGCAAAAATTATGGATAGCGGCGGGTAGTGGAGCGAGGGGTGGTGAGCCTGAGCTGTTTAGTATTGAGTGTTTAGAGCCTAGTTGAAATAGGGTTTTTCATTCCCGCCTGCGCGGGACGACACTACTACTCCAACATCTTCTTCAAATACTGCCCCGTATAAGATTTCTTATTCTTAGCTACCTTTTCCGGCGGCCCAGATGCAACAATAGTCCCGCCACCATTGCCCCCTTCAGGCCCTAAATCAGTAATCCAATCTGCGCATTTTATGACGTCAAGATTATGCTCAATCACGATCATCGTATTACCGGCATCACGTAAACGCATTAACACTTTAAGCAAAGCGTTTACATCTTCAAAGTGCAAACCGGTGGTTGGCTCATCGAGTATATAAAGCGTATTGCCGGTATCGCGTTTCGATAGCTCCTTTGCAAGCTTTATGCGCTGAGCCTCACCGCCTGAAAGCGTGGTGGCGTTTTGGCCCAAAGTGATATACGACAAGCCTACGTCCATTAGGGTTTCTAGCTTACGATGCAAATTAGGCACAGCTTCAAAAAACTCAAACGCCTGTTCAATGGTTAGCTCTAAGACCTCATGGATGTTTTTGCCTTTATAACGAATATCCAAGGTTTCACGGTTATAACGTTTGCCGGTGCATACATCGCAAGCGACAAAAATGTCGGGCAAGAAATGCATTTCAACTTTAATTAAACCATCACCTTGGCAAGCTTCGCAGCGTCCGCCTTTGACGTTAAAACTAAAACGGCCTGATTTGTAACCACGCGAGCGGGCTTCTGGCGTATTAGAAAAAAGCTCTCGCACCACAGAGAATAATCCAGAGTAGGTAGCAGGGTTGCTGCGCGGCGTGCGGCCAATCGGGCTTTGGTTGATTTCGACTATCTTGTCGAATTTGTTAATGCCAGTGATCGATTTGACCGGCGCGATTTTCCGTTTGGACTTATTAATTGTGGCCGCAGCTGATTGATAGAGCGTATCGTTGATCAACGTTGATTTGCCCGAGCCCGATACACCCGTAATCACGTTAAACAAACCAATCGGAATATCAACGCTAAGTTTTTTTAAGTTATTCCCGGTAGCCTCAGTGATTGAAATGATATCTTTGCTAGGCTTTATCCGTTTAGGCACAGCGATGCTCTTTTTGCCCGATAGATACTGTCCGGTTAATGATTCCTTAGTTTTCAAAATATCTTTAAGCGTGCCGCGCGCAACGATTTCTCCGCCATGCATGCCAGCGCCGGGGCCGATGTCAAGGATATAGTCTGCGGCCCGTATCGCTTCTTCGTCGTGCTCTACCACTATTACTGTGTTGCCTAAGTCCTTTAGGTACTGAAGTGTTTTGAGTAGTTTGTCGTTATCGCGTTGATGTAATCCTATTGAGGGCTCGTCTAGTACGTACATCACGCCCATCAAGCCTGCACCAATTTGGCTCGCTAAGCGGATTCGTTGAGCTTCGCCACCAGATAAGGTGTCCGCACTTCGGTCAAGTGATAAATAATCAAGCCCGACATTCACTAAAAAGCTCAAGCGTAGTGAAATCTCCGTGGTGATTTTCTCGGCGACTGCTTTGCGTTGGCCTTTGAGTTTTAGTTTAGCGATCAGTTGTTGGGTGTCGGCAATGGAGGCTGACACAATAGAGGGCAGGTTATGCCCAGCCACCAGTACATGACGTGCCGCTTCGTTTAGCCTGTCACCATGGCAAGTAGTACAAGGTTGTGAGTCGAGTAGTTTGCCCAGGTCTTCTCTTACCGCGTTGGATTCTGTTTCTCTAAAACGGCGCTGCAAGTTTGGGATGATGCCTTCATACGCATGTACTGACTGCCTGACGGCTTTGCCTTTGTCTCTTTCTTTTTCATACTTAAAAGTAATCTCTTCTCCGTCACTGCCATACAGTAATATCTTACGAAACTTGGCGGGGAGCTTCTTAAACGGCACATCGATCTTGACCTTATAGTGTGCCGCCAAGGAGGTGATCATCTGAAAATAGTAATGAGTGCTGCTGTCCCAACCGCGTATCGCACCTTCGGCAAGCGTGGCGTTAGGATCGGTGACTACTCGATCTGGGTCAAAGAACTGGCTAACGCCTAAGCCGTCGCATTCGCCGCAGGCACCATGGGGGCTATTAAATGAAAAAGCGCGTGGTTCCAGCTCGCCAAAAGCATAGCCGCAAAGCCTACAGGCGTAGCGAGTGGAGAATACAATATCTTCCCCACTGCCATCGAGTAGTGTAACGGCTGCGGAACCCTCCCCAAGGTTGGTGGCTGTCTCCAGCGATTCCGCCATCCGCAGGTTTATGTCATCGCGGACCTTAAAACGATCAACGACCACATCAATACTGTGTTTGCGTTTAGCGTTGAGTTTGATTTCGCCTTCAAGTTCAGTAATGGTGCCATCAATACGAGCACGTAAGTAACCCTGAGCGCGCAGTTGTTCAAGCACAGTTTGATGATCACCTTTACGATCCTTCACGACAGGTGCTAGTAGTGCCATTGCTTGTCCGGTGGGTTGCGCCAATATCAAGTCAACCATTTGGCTTATGGTTTGTGCCTCTAGTGGTTCATTGTGTTTGGGGCACATTGGCGTACCGACACGCGCAAATAATAAGCGCAGGTAGTCGTATACCTCAGTGATAGTGCCCACGGTTGAACGAGGGTTATGCGAAGTCGATTTTTGTTCGATGGAGATGGCAGGGGAAAGCCCGTCGATCATATCGACGTCGGGTTTTTCCATTACTGATAAAAATTGGCGCGCGTAAGCTGACAGCGATTCAACATAACGGCGCTGGCCTTCAGCGAATAAGGTATCAAAGGCGAGTGATGATTTACCCGAGCCTGATAAACCGGTGATCACAATAAGCTTGTCGCGGGGTAAATCGGCGTCAATGGCTTTGAGATTGTGCGTTCGGGCACCGCGTATGCGAATTGTATCCATAAGGGCGTAGGCTTGCCTGAGTGTTTAAAAACGGGGCAGGTAAATCGTTAACGCTGCCCTTATTGCTGCTAATATGGGCTGCGTGTGTGTTGCTAATATAGCGCGTTATCCACTAATCAGGGTCATCGGTTTTTTGTCTAATTCTCCCTCAAGCGGCATGCTGCCATCAGAAAAGCGCGCAGCGTGGTCACTATCACTGATCTACCTTACACGCATGCTGGGTTTGTTCGTGATCTTGCCGGTATTTAGCTTACTGGCCACTGATTACGAGCACAGCACACCATTTTTGATTGGTTTAGCCATCGGTGTGTACGGCTTGTTTCAAGCATTGCTGCAGATACCCTTTGGCCGATTAAGTGACAAATTTGGGCGCAAACCGGTTATAGCGGCTGGCTTAATTCTGATGATAGTAGGTAGTGCCGTGGCGGCACTATCCGACTCGATCTACTGGGTCATTTTTGGCCGGGCCTTGCAAGGTTCCGGCGCCATCGCCGCAGTGTTGATGGCATTAGCCGCTGATCTAAGCCGTGATGATCAACGCACCAAAATGATGGCGATGCTCGGCGCCAGCATCGGCTTCTCCTTTCTATTGGCCTTGTTGCTAGGGCCCGTTCTCATTAAATGGTTATCAATTGCCTGGCTGTTTTGGTTTACTGGTGGCATGGCGATTCTGGGTTTGTTGGTGTTGTACTTTTTGGTACCTGACCCGCTACAGGGTGGGTTTAGTGCTGACACCAGTGCCAAAGCCTCAACTGTGTTTGAACTTTTACGCCACCCACAATTGTTGCGTTTGGATTTCAGCATTTTTTACTTACACGTATTGGTAACCGCCACGTTTGTCGCTGTGCCACCACTATTGGTTAAAAGCGGTTTGCCTGCTGATCAGCATTGGCAACTTTATTTAGGCTCATTCGCCTTCGCTATCGCGATGCTTATCCCTTTACTGATGTTGGCCGAACGCAAAATGATGCGTGGTGTATTGATCATATGCATTGTTGGTTTGATGGTGTCCTTATTGCTGTTCTCGCAATTCTCCTCACAGGTCAAAATGCTGGTGATCGGCATGGCTTTATTTTTCGGTTTTTTTAGCACCATGGAAGCCCTGTTGCCGTCACTAGTATCGCGTATTGCTCCGGCAGCTTCGCGGGGCAGTGCCACCGGTATTTACGCCAGTAGCCAATTTATGGGTGCTTTTGTGGGTGGTGCAGGTGGTGGTTGGTTGCTAGGCGTCGCTAACGCGCAATGGCTATTTATCGTTTTGGCTGTGGCCTGTTTATTGTGGATATTGGTGTTACTGGGTTTTAAGCGTCCATTGAAGCTGAGCAGGTTGCGTAAGGTGCTGTCAGAGAGCCAGATGGCAAGCGGAGAGGCGGCAATTACCTCTGAGTTGTCTAGTCTGCCAGGCGTTGAAGAGGTGGCTGTGGCGCTGGATGAGGGCGTTGCCTACTTAAAGATCGACAAGTCACAGTTCGGCAATACGCCAGTTGCCTAGCGTGCGCTAACCCAAGTGTGAATAGTATTCGAAACTCACTCCCTGCTATGCTAGCCTGATCCCAGGCTCTCTATTGGGATTGCTTTATGAACACGCGTTTTCACTATTATCCGGCTCTGCTGTTGCTCCTTTTGTTTGTCGGCTACAGCACTGGTTCGTACGCTGAAGGTTTACACTCCACAAACAAACCCTTAACGACAGATGAGCGATGGGCTATCAAGCGGCAAGTTATGTCGAAACCCGGTGTCATGCTCGATATGGCTAACATGACCGACAATGGCTATGCTTGGCAAAATGATGTTTTGTGGCAGGGAGAAGCGCTGCCTGCTAATGAAAAGTGGTTCACAGCTGGATTCTTTTTTAACCGGGCAGGGTATAAGGGTGTTTGGTTACAGTACACTTTTCAGCTCGATGAGACGTCAGGCAGCCTGACCAAATTTAAGCGCTCCTACGGCACTGGTACATTTCGCTGATTTGTCACGGCACTGGTTTTGAATAGCAGTTTCTCGAATTTCCCTAAAAGCGGCCATAAACCGTTGAATTGAGCAATCTGCCGAGGTTCAACAGGTAGCTGTGGCGCTGGATGATGGCGTTGCCCACCCAATATCGACAAGTCACACTTTAGCAATACCAATGCTCCTAGCTTGCGGTAAACTGGGGCTGCGCCACGGACGGGCGCTAATCATTCACAGGAGAAACAAATCATGGCACGAGGTGTAAATAAGGTTATTTTGGTTGGCAATCTGGGTGGAGATCCAGAGGTTCGATATACCCCCAGCGGCAGCGCCGTTGTGACTATCAATATCGCCACATCAGAAGGCTGGACAGACAAAAACACCGGTCAAAAACAAGAGCGCACCGAATGGCATCGCGTGACCTTGTTCAACCGACTCGGTGAGATAGCTGGCGAATACTGCAAGAAGGGTTCGCAGGTTTATATCGAGGGTTCTATCCGCACGGATAAGTACCAAGATAAAAAGACGGGTGAAGATCGGTACAGCACACAGGTTATTGCAAATAATCTGCAATTGCTGGGTGGTCGCCCTAGTGATAGCGGTGGTGATTTTAGGCCATCAAATAATCAACAGCAGCAACGACCACAACAACAGCCTGCGATGGCTGCTCCGGCGGGTGCTGAGTTTGATGACGACATACCGTTCTAGGCAGCTATCTACTTTGACTGCCGTGTAGCACTAGCAAATTGATTAGTGCTGCACGGTTTCTCTAGCAACATCGTTGCATAATTCACAATACCAATACTTCTAAACATATCAATACGCCAGTGAAGGCTATGCGCTTACTAACTCTCTTTTCAATTTCAGCATTATCCATTGTTAGTTGTGGACTTGTTAGTTGTGGATACGATTCTCCAGAGCAAGGCAGTGCAGTCACTGCAAGCTCAGCGACCCTGAGAGCTGCCACAGCATCGGTGCTCACGCCCGAAGTGGTCGAGCTAGCACCGTCGACTAAAGCTGCAAGGATTTCGAAGGTTGCGCTCAAAGTTGCGCAAAACACTAGCGGCATTAATTTGTGTGAAGGCTTACCTATCGACACAAAGCGAGTAGCGGTTAAGCCTGTTGCTAAACCGCCCTATTTAAAAGCCTATAAGGATCCTGCTTTTGGCACGCACGTAACGCGTATTACTGACAGTAAGTTTGGCGAAGTACGCAAACCTGCTTACAGCACTATGCAAGTTTGGAATGCCGATGAATCGTTGATGATTTTGTTTCAGCGGACTGCCTCAGGCGGTAAGCATGTGTTGCTTGATGGTCAAACCTATGAGCCGATTCGTGAATTAAAAATGATCCCGTCTGATCTAGAAGAAGTCCATTGGAGCCACTCGGACCCTAATGAGTTCTTTTTTGTTAGCAAAGCATCAGGCGACTACGGCTTGTTTAAACGCTATGACATTAAAAAGAATAAATCTTCCGTCATAAAGGACTTCTCCAAGCAGTGTGGATCGCGCGGTTTACCCACAGGCGGCGGCGATATACAGATGCAATCTTTGGATGATGATTTATTTGGCTTTCGTTGCGCTGTAGCCGATAAAAAAGGCGTCATGCTGTCTTATCGAATAAGCACAGACGAAACAGTCGTTCAAGCCATTGGTAAAGATACAGAGTGGGACCCATGGACCGCACCCTCCCCAGCACCAAGTGGTAAGCGTTTTTGGTATCAAGGGACCGTACTGGGGCTGGATCTAGAAACGGTTGAGGCACGCTTGGACATGGTTAAATACCACGAGCATGCCAATGTTGGTCGTACGCATGATGGCCAGGATGCCATTTATACCACCGTATTTAATGCGTCGCCAAATGGCTGCAATGAAGACATTTGGCAAGGGATTGGCCACTTGGTTGAACACAATCTCGAAACCGGTGAATGTCGCCCCATCATTAATGAAGCAAAAGGGTATCCGTACACCACAAGTGGTACACATGTATCTGCACAGGCTTATCAGCTGCCTGGGTGGGTGGCTATGTCGAGTATCGGATACGATCAATTCAAGTGGTTTTCCAATGACCGTAAAGCGCCTGCCTTGTTCTCCGAAATCTATCTAGCCAACACCGATCCTGAAAACGAAGTCGTTTGCCGTTTGGCACAACATCGTTCATTTGGGAAACACGCAAAGCAGGGCGGGTATCCTCCTTACTTTGGCGAACCCCACGCCACCATGAGCCCATCGGGCACACGTATCATATTTGGCTCGGATTGGTATGACTCAGGTTCGGTCGATTCATACGTAATCGAACTACCGAGCTTCGTTCGCAAGTAATAACACACTGCCATTCCCACGAAGGTGGGCTTAGGCTATTGCCCTCCGGGTTCAAAACCACATCCTGCATGTCTTACCCCAATATCCCTAAAGTAGCGATTTGATTGAGCATTTGCTCTGTTTTGGCATTGGTTTTGTAAGGCTAAGTGCTTGTATATTGACGACCAGGTCGCCCTACAACCCTTTTAAGACAAAGGCTTGTAGAAATATAAAGATTTCTTTATGTATTTAAATGTACAATAAGCTCGCCTTACAAATGAGAGATTGCACGAATGGCTAAAGATTACATATTTACATCCGAATCCGTCTCTGAAGGTCATCCGGACAAGATGGCTGATCAGATATCAGATGCGGTATTGGATTCACTGCTGGCTCAAGACCCGGGCTCGCGTGTTGCTGTTGAGACTATGGTAAAAACCGGCTTGGTTGTCATTGCCGGTGAGGTGACAACCTCAGCCTATGTTGACCTAGAAGATCTGGTTCGTAAAACAGTTTTAGAGATCGGTTATGACCGATCTGATGTTGGTTTTGATGGCGCAACTTGTGCGGTATTAAACGGCATTGGTAAGCAGTCTGTCGACATTGCACAAGGTGTTGATCGTGCTGCTCCTGAAGAGCAAGGTGCTGGCGACCAAGGTTTGATGTTTGGTTATGCCAACAACGAAACTGACGTACTAATGCCTGCGCCGATTACCTACTCACATCGTTTGGTTGAACAACAAGCCAAGATGCGTAAGGCAGGGACATTACCTTGGTTGCGCCCAGATGCGAAGAGTCAGGTAACTCTACGTTATCAAGAAGGCAAGCCAGTTGCTATCGACGCGGTTGTTTTATCTACACAGCACGACCCAGACGTTTCATTATCTGATTTGCGCGAAGGTGTTATGGAAAACATCATCAAGCCAATCTTGCCAGCAAATTGGTTAGCTGAATGTCCAAGCGAGAACATCCACATTAACCCAACTGGTAACTTTGTTATCGGTGGCCCGGTAGGTGATTGCGGCCTAACAGGACGTAAGATTATTGTTGATACCTACGGTGGTATGGCGCGTCATGGTGGTGGAGCTTTCTCTGGTAAAGATCCTTCAAAGGTTGACCGTTCGGCTGCATATGCAGGTCGCTATGTTGCAAAAAACATTGTCGCGGCTGGCCTTGCTGATAAATGCGAGATCCAAGTTTCTTACGCAATCGGTGTTGCAAAGCCAACATCTATTACGGTTGATACTTTCGGTACGGGCAAAGTTGACGATCGAAAGATTGAAGACATTGTTGGTGATGTGTTCGACCTACGGCCTTATGGCATCGTGACGATGCTCGATTTATTACGTCCGATCTACCGTCAAACAGCTGCGTATGGCCACTTTGGTCGTGAGCATGCAGATTTCACTTGGGAACAAACAGACCGTGCTGATGCTTTGCGTCAGGCCGCCGGAATTTAGTCCGGTATTGACTACGCGGTATTGACTACAAACAGGAATTATTACTAATGAGTACAGATTACAAAGTTGCCGATATCAAACAAGCAGATTTTGGTCGCATGGAAATTGCCATGGCGGAGCACGAGATGCCTGGTTTGATGGCACTGCGTGAAGAGTTTAAAGGCAAAAAGCCACTAGAAGGTGCGCGTATCGCTGGTTGCTTGCACATGACAATTCAAACCGCAGTGTTGATGGAAACACTGGTTGATTTGGGCGCCACGCTTCGTTGGTCTTCATGCAATATCTTTTCAACACAGGATCATGCAGCAGCTGCAATGGCAGCCGCGGGAATTCCTACATTTGCTTGGAAAGGTGAGACTGAAGAAGAATTCAACTGGTGTATCCACCAAACAATCAAAGGCCCTGATGGTTGGTTGCCTAACTTGATTCTTGATGACGGTGGCGATCTAACCGTGATGATGCACGAAGATTATCCGGAGCTACTGGCTGACGTTAAAGGTCTCTCAGAAGAAACTACAACTGGTGTGCATCGTCTTTATGAGATGGCTAAAGCTGGCAAGTTGAAAGTACCTGCAATCAATGTAAACGATTCGGTCACTAAATCAAAATTTGATAATTTATACGGTTGCCGTGAATCACTACTTGATGGTATCAAGCGCGCGACTGACGTGATGATTGCTGGCAAGGTAGCGGTTGTTCTTGGTTACGGTGACGTAGGTAAGGGTTGTGCTCAAGCGTTCAGCGGTATGGGTGCATCAGTTATGGTCACTGAAGTTGATCCAATCTGTGCATTGCAAGCAGCGATGGAAGGTTATCGTGTAGTTCGCATGGATGACGTTGCTGATCAAGCAGATATCTTTGTTACAGCGACCGGTAACGTTAACGTAATCACTCATGATCACATGGCTAAGATGAAGAACGAATCAATCGTTTGTAATATTGGTCACTTTGATAACGAGATCGACGTTGCTGGCCTTAAACAGTACACTTGGGAGAACGTTAAACCGCAGGTTGATCAAGTTATCTTCCCTGACGGCAAGCGAATTACCTTGTTGGCTGAAGGCCGCTTAGTTAACCTAGGTTGTGCTACAGGCCACCCAAGTTTTGTGATGTCAGCATCATTCACTAACCAAGTACTGGCTCAGCTAGAACTATGGGAACGTGCCGATCAATACAGCGTTGATGTGCATGTACTGCCAAAAGCACTGGACGAGAAAGTGGCTGAATTACACTTGGCTAAGTGCGGTGCTAACCTAACCGAGCTGCGTAAAGATCAGGCCGATTACTTAGGTATTGATAACTCAGGCCCATTCAAGCCTGAGACTTATCGCTACTAAGCTCAGTTTTAGTCGTTAAACAGACGACGCAATAAATCAAAAAGCTCCGAGTCTATCAAGGCTTCGGGGCTTTTTTTTTGCCCGCCACAATGCGATTTCCAATACGTGTAACAGTATCGTAGAAAATGCGGCAGTGATCGCACAAGAGCGCGTTTATAACTACTCGCTTTTTTACCATTCGTGTGAAATGCGACATCGCGCCTATCCTTATCCAAAAGTGTGCTGAGCGTTGGCCGAAACTATTAGTGACCTTAGCGTTTAATGGTCGCGAAAAGACGATGTCACTTTGACAACAACGTATCGGTATTACACACGAGCTGCTTCAAATGAAGATTAACGAGATAGATCGTCACGTTAAGGGCACGATAGCCATACTCACAGATGAGTACATTCATTACCCAAAACTATTGGTTGACACCATATCAGTTGGCTTGAAGCAACGAGGCTATGGTTTGCTGTGTATTGCCGGTAGAGAGTTAAGCCGTAGCGATAATTGTGTTGATAATGCACGTCTTGTTTGCAATGCAATTTATAACTTGGCCCACTCACAACAAATTAAAGGATTGATCAGTATTTCTGGCAGTATTGGGCACAGTGTGGATGCGAGTGAATTAGATCGATTTATTGGACAGTTTGACATTCCCAAAATCTGTCTCAATGCGTCAACAACGGGTGTGCCCAGTGTGCTGTTGGACGAGCTAAGCGGTATGTATCAGCTCATGATTCACCTGCTAAAAGATGAGAGTAGGCAACGTATTGCCTATGTTCGAGGTTATACCTATGATCCTTATTCTTTGCGCCGCGAAAATATCTTTCGCCAAGTGATGAAAGAACAAGGCCGAACGATTGATGAATCTCTTTTTATTAAAGGCAACTACGATAAGTTTGAAACCTATGCAGCAGTAACGCAACTATTGAATGACACAGCGCCACCAGATGCGATAGTGGCGGCCAATGACTTGATGGCCTTGAGCGCTGCACGTGCGATTTCAGCAAAAGGCCTCCGGATTCCGCATGATATTGCTGTAACGGGTTTTGATGACACACCAGAGGCCACCAAAAACGCGCCGGCCATCACTACCGTACGACAGCCAATTGATTCCATTGCCAACAGTTGTGTTGAGCTATTGTTACAAACAATCGATGAATATTCATGCGCTACGCAAGCTGCACACACGTCCGATGTCGTTATTGTTGATAACGAGCTAATAGTGCGTGGATCAACTTTGAGTCAAGCTGAAAATGGTAGCAACTCAATAAACTACTCGGAAGAAAAAATCGTCAACGACCTTGGTTTATCGTTGGCAGGTTTGAATGTGCCCAATGGCGTGAGCATCGCTGCAATCACTAAAGCGTACTGGGCGTCGTTAACGTCAGGCGATGACCAATTATTTGATTACATCGAGCAACATCTAGATGCCAAAATTAAATATGAAGAGATACATTGGTGGAGTAATTTGAGTCATCAATTGACATGTCTTACCGAAGTCATGTCAATGCAACTACAAGACAAGCAACATGAGCAGTTTGTATTAACAATTTTGGCGCGTATACGTGAACGTGCGTGGTCGGTCAGCCTTGATCATGAATTTGAGTTGCATAGGTCAGAGATTTTACAAAACAGAATGCAGTTGCAAATGAGTTCTTGCACAGAGTTTGGGCAGATCCTCCATGTGCTGGCTAATTGGCTAGAGACGTTAAAAATTAAACGAAGTTTTTTGATTAGATTTACGTCGCCTGCACTGCAACCCAGTAAATATGCCATTTTGGCGCATGTTTTTCGGTATGGAAAAGTTGAGCATAGCTCCGATGAAACGTTTTTAGCAACAGATTTGCTACCCGAATCGCTACGGGGTGAGCTAAGCAATGGATTGCTGATTATGTGCCCGATACATGCTGGCGAAACACTCTTCGGATATCTTTTGCTAGATCCATCAGGCCAAGAGCATCTTGATCTCGAGAGTACAAGCAACAGTATAGGTAATGCTATGCGTAATCATTATTTGATTGAAACCTTGGAGCAGCAAAAAAATAGCCTAGAAGCGGCTAATAGCGAACTCTATACCTTGGCTAGGTATGATGCGCTTACGGGATTACCCAATCGCTTAAGTTTTCAACAGCAGCTAGCCCTTCAGTGCCAACAGGCGGCTGTCAGCCAAATTAGATTTGCGGTCCTGTTTATTGATCTTGATGGTTTTAAACATGTTAACGATACGTTAGGGCATGACGCGGGAGATCATTTGCTTCAGGAGGTAGCTAGGCGGCTTGAGGCGCTGCTCAATTCAAACACATCGCCATCAGTGTTTATTGCACGTTTGGGTGGAGACGAATTTACCATCATCATTGACAGGGCCGAGCGCAAAGCCGAGATCACTAGATTTATTGATGGCATCCTGGGTGAGCTGTGCTGTTCGTTTTGTATAGATAACAAAACGCTAACGGTTAGTGGCAGTGTAGGCTGCGCCTTTTTTCCTGATGATGGAGCCGATGCTGAGACTTTGGTCAAGCATGCCGATACGGCGATGTACAGCGCAAAGGCGCAAGGTAAAAATTGCATGGCATACTTCTCAACAGATATGAATAGGGTTCATCTCGCAGCTTGATTTTTATACGCTTGAGTATTATTGCCTACCTAAAGGGGTTGATTTCGCTTCTTCACCGAATTGATCAAGAAGGTTTGATCTGCGATCTAAGTTCAGCAATGTCACTCCTTAGGCTACGAAGTTCGGCCAGAATATTTTCGTTGTCGTTCATCATTTGATTGCGTTCTGTGCTGGCAGTTGATTCATGCTCTGATTGCATTGCGTCAACAATGACACCAATAAAAAGGTTTAGTACAGTGAAGGCGGTGAGAATAATAAACGGAATAAACAGTACCCATGCTAAAGGAAAGACTTCCATCACTGGCCTTACAATGCCCATTGACCAACTCTCTAGCGTCATCACTTGAAACAAGGTGTATGCCGATGCACCTAAAGACCCAAACCAATCAGGGAACGCTGCTCCAAACATTTTGGTTGAGATAACAGAGAACACAAAAAAGATAAGCGCGATTAGAAACACAATGGATACCATGCCAGGCATTGCACCCAATAAACCTGCTACTACACGCCTCATGGCAGGTACTGCCGAGATCAATCGAAGCACTCGTAAAATACGTAATGCCCTTAGTACGGCCAGTGCGCCGGTGGCTGGGAGCAGGGCAATAACAACCACAAAGAAATCGAATATTCGCCAAGGATCGCGCCAGAAGCCCTTGAAATCGTCACTTAGGCGCATAAGTAACTCGACAACAAAAATACCCAAAAATATTTTGTCGACAAAAAAGATCCAGCCACCTATGGCTTGCATTGCTGCGGGGCTAGTCTCAAGGGCGAGGGTGATCGAATTTAATATTATAAGAACGAGTATTGCCGTCTCGAAGTGCCGCCATTCCAGAACTTGGTGTAGTTTCTCTTTCACATTCAAACTCAATTGACTCGCCGTTAAAAGCCCAATGCAAAGAATACAGGTTCTTCTGAACCAGGTGATGCTAACCGTCGGTTGAATAGTTCAAATAGTCTTATTGTTAAAATTATGCAATAAAAAAGCCCCATTGCCGTGGTAGGCGCCGGGGCTTTACGGTGCGCTTTGTTAGCGAAATTGTAGCGACTAACCCAGTATTCCGCCCTTACGTAGCTCGTCAATTACGATATCAGCGGCTTCCTCGGCGGAATTTTTACCAGTGTCAATTTTGATCTCTGGTTTCTCAGGTGCCTCATAGGGTGAGTCGATCCCGGTGAAGTTTTTCAGCTCACCTCTGCGCGCTTTTTTGTATAGACCTTTTGGGTCGCGCTGTTCCGCTATTTCAAGCGGGGTATCAACGTGCACCTCAATAAACTCACCCTCATTTACAAGGCTACGGGCTAGGCCGCGCTCTGATCTAAACGGGGAGATAAAAGCTGTCATAACAATCAAGCCTGAGTCGACCATGAGCTTGGCTACTTCGCCAATGCGGCGGATATTTTCTACACGATCGGCATCAGTAAAGCCCAGATCTTTGTTAAGTCCGTGGCGTACATTGTCGCCATCGAGTAGATAGGTATGCTGGCCCATCGCTGCAAGTTTTCGTTCAACGATATTCGCAACGGTTGATTTGCCCGAACCTGATAGACCGGTTAGCCAAACTACGCAGGCTTTCTGGCTCTTCATGGTTGAGCGGGCTTGCTTGTCCACATCCACGGCTTGCATATGGATGTTGTCCGAGCGACGCAATGCGAAATGCACCAATCCTTTGCCAACAGTATTGTTGGTTTCTCGGTCAATCAGTGTAAAGCTACCCATATCGTGGTTATCACTAAAAGCATCGTAAGCAAGCTGTTGGCCTGTGCTGATGTTACACACACCTATATCATTTGATTCGAGCTGCTTAGCCGCCAGTTGGCTCAGGGTATTCACGTGAACCTTGTGTTTAATGTCTGTAATTGTGGCATCTACAGTGTTGCTGCCGAGCTTAAGTAAATACGGGCGGCCAGGGAAAAGCGCATCTTCACTCATCCAAACAATTGTGGTTTCAAATTGATCCGCCGCACTGATCGGCATTTCAGTACTGGCCAATACGTCTCCAGGCTCAAGTACGACATTGTCTTTTAGTGTGACTGTGACCGATTGACCTGCAACAGCTTCGGTAAGGTCAGCATCGTTTTCTATTATGCGATCAATCGTGCTTGATTTTCCTGATGGTGCTATACGCAATGAGTCGCCAGATTTTACGGAACCACTCACGATAGTGCCGTTAAAGCCTAGCGTGTCAGAGTTAATAGAGTCGGCTGATTCAATAGGCATGCGAAACGGTGCAGCTAAGCGTTCGCTGTTATCGACCTTTGCGGTTTCTAAATGAGAGAGCAGGGTGTCGCCGTCATACCAGGGTGTCGCATCGCTTTTGCTACTAACGTTGTCGCCTTCTAAGGCGGACAGCGGTATCGCCACAATGCTGTCAAAATCCAATTGAAGCGCGTACTCGCGAAAGTCATTGACAATATTATTGAATACGGTAGCGCTGTAGCCGTTTAGATCCATCTTGTTAACGGCGAGAACGATCTGTTTAATGCCCAGCGTTGACAAAACATAGGTATGGCGGCGCGTTCGCTTTTGTACGCCTTCATCCGCATCGCACAAAATAATCGCCACATCAGCACTGGATGCATCAGAAATCATTTCAGGCGTGTAGAGCTCGTTGCCAGGCGCATCGGCGACGATAAAGTTAAGACGCGCATCAACAGTACTGTCTGCATCCGACAATAATCGTTTAACGAGCGTGCTCTTGCCATCGTTAAAGCTGCCCCAGGTGACAAAGCGCAGCTGGTTTTGGTTGCCCTGGATATTGTTATCCAAATGGTTCTGATCGCTTACTTTCATTGCTGGATTACTCATCAAAAATTTATCTCTCTAATTGTCAATGTTGCAGCCGTCGCCCAAAATGGGTGAGAATACGACGCTATGTTGCTAATTATTCTACATTTTTCGTGCCTTAGCTAAGGGTGAGTTATTAAAGGCCTTGTGCAACCCGTTAGTTGGGCTCAATAATGTTATCGGCGATTATTATATTTAGTATAAAGCTATATAAATCAAAAGGATAGGCAATTTTATTAAAGTGAAATCTATATTAGTGTATTGTGGTCACCTGTCCACGAGCTACTCCCTGGCCCTGAGCCTTGTATGTAAACGATGAGATGAGTCAATATATTGGACGGTGTGTTAGTCCCTGAGCAAGCTAACTCACTCACTGAGCCACACCAAATCGCGTATGATTCCCCTTTATTTGCTGTTTAATGCCGGAGACTCCGGCACACCATGACACGAAAAGTATTTATAAAAACGCACGGCTGTCAGATGAATGAGTACGACTCAGCGAAGATGCTGGATGTGCTCACCGAAGACGGCCCCATCGAAACAACAGATAACGAGGCTGATGCTGACATTCTGCTCCTCAATACCTGCTCCATCCGCGAGAAGGCTGAAGAGAAGGTGTTTTCGCAGCTCGGGCGCTGGCGCCCGCTAAAGGAGGCCCGTAAGGACTTACTGATTGCCGTTGGTGGATGTGTGGCTAGCCAAGAAGGCGATGTGATCCGGCAGCGAGCACCTTATGTGGACACAGTGTTTGGCCCTCAAACGCTGCACCGCTTGCCCGAACTATTGAAACAATCCCAAGCACAGAAGAAAACTGTGATGGATATAAGCTTCCCTGAGATCGAAAAATTTGATCGCCTGCCGCAACCTAATGCCGATGGGCCGAGCGCTTATGTGTCGATCATAGAAGGTTGTAGCAAGTATTGTAGTTTCTGCGTCGTTCCATACACCCGCGGCGAAGAAATCAGTCGCCCGATGGACGACGTGCTGGCAGAAATCGTCGCCTTAGTTAATCAAGGTGTTCGTGAAATCCATTTGCTGGGGCAAAACGTAAATTCCTACCGTGGCCCTATGCACGATGGTGGTATTGCTGATCTAGCCGTGTTGGTGCACTACGTTGCAGCCATTGAAGGAGTTGAGCGAATTCGTTTTACGACATCGCACCCGGTTGAGTTTAATGATTCGCTGATTGAGGCTTATGCCAACGTGCCTGAGCTTGTCGACTTTTTGCATTTGCCAGTGCAAAGTGGGTCAGATCGTATCTTGGCGGCGATGAAGCGCGGGCATACAACACTGGAGTACAAATCAAAGATACGAAAGCTGCGAGCTGTACGTCCAAAACTAACCTTATCATCCGATTTTATCATTGGCTTTCCAGGGGAAACCGACCAAGACTTTGCAGACACAATGAAGCTGATTGAAGAGATAGGCTTCGATCAATCATATAGTTTTATTTATAGCCCGCGCCCCGGTACACCAGCTGCAAGCCTTGCTGATGACACTCCGATGGGAGTCAAAAAAGAACGCCTTGCTCATCTGCAACAAACGATCGCACAACAAGCTGCGACAATTAGCGAAGCGATGATCGGCACCGTGCAATCTGTGTTGGTCGAACGGCCAGCGCGTAAGCATACGGGTGATATCGCAGGCCGAACCGAAAATAATCGCGTGGTTAATTTCGCTGGTGATGAAAGCCTAATCGGCTCTTTTGTCGACGTGCTCATAACGGAAGTCAGACCTAATTCATTACGTGGCACTATTGATGCAAAAATGCCTAAAGTGCCATGACAGAAATAGCATTTAAAATAAGCCCAGCTGATAACGATAGGCTGGCCAACCTTTGTGGTCAGTTTGACGAGCATTTGAAACAAATTGAAGAGCGGTTAAAGGTAGAGATTAGCAACCGCGGCGATCAATTTATGGTAGTGGGCCCAGACAAAATAGCCCAAAACGCGCGCAAACTCATCAATCACCTATACGCTGCAACAGAGACGGAAACGCTTGCACCCGAAAGAGTGCATTTATTTTTACAGGACTCAGGACTAGAGATGATGCAAAACAGCGCTGCCGAAACACAGGGCGTGGTGATCAAAACAAGGCGCTCGACCATTCAATGTCGAGGCGAACGCCAGAGCGAATATGTCAACAGTATTAAAGAGCGAGACCTGACGTTTGGCATCGGCCCAGCTGGCACCGGCAAAACATTCTTGGCTGTTGCCTGTGCGGTAGAACTTTTAGAATCTGAACAGGTACAACGCTTAGTGTTGGTGCGGCCAGCAGTGGAGGCAGGTGAGCGTTTGGGTTTCTTGCCTGGCGACATGATGCAAAAGGTCGATCCATACTTGCGCCCGATCTACGATGCGCTATATGAGTTTATGGGCATTGAACGTGTTGGTAAACTGGTTGAACGCAACGTAATTGAGATTGCTCCATTGGCGTATATGCGTGGTCGAACGCTGAACCATTCCTGTGTGATCATGGATGAAGCTCAAAACACAACCGTTGAGCAAATGAAAATGTTTCTAACGCGTATTGGATTTGGCTCCAAAGCGATTGTCACCGGCGATATAACCCAAGTGGATTTACCGAAACACCAGTTGTCTGGCCTTAAGCACGTGCAAAACGTGTTGGAAGATGTCGATGGAATTGGCTTTTGCCGATTCAGCGCCTCAGATGTTGTCAGACACCCGTTGGTGCAACGTATTGTTGCAGCTTACGAGCATGCTGAACATCAGGGTGATCAACGCTGAAATGAGCACCGTGCTAACCGTTGTGTGCAATTCAGAGGCGATTCAAGGCGGTGATAGCAGCTTATTTATGCCCACAGCCGAACAACTCGAATTTTGGGCGAACGAAGCCGTTAAACAAACCTCTATCCAAGACGTTCACGGTGACCAGCTTGAGCTTTCGGTGGCCTATGTTGATTCTGAGAGTATGCAAGCGCTGAACAAACAATATCGTGATATCGACCGACCTACTAATGTGTTGACGTTTTCTGCCATAGAGGAGTTAGTCGATCCCTCGATTGAAATCGCAGGGCTATTGGGTGACATTGTGTTGTGTCCAAAAATTATTCAAGATGAGGCCATGCAGCAAGGTAAGCCAGTTGAGCATCATTTTGCACATTTATTGATTCACGGCGTGTTGCATCTAGGCGGCATGGATCATCACGCCGAAATTGAAGCCGAAGCTATGGAGCAGACTGAAATTCAGATACTATCCTCATTAAATATTCCTGATCCTTATAACTCAGTGTTTAGCCAATCAAAATGACAGACTCGCCCTCGGAGAGTAGCGGACGTACCCTAATGGACAGGCTGGTTCACGCGATTGGCGGTGAGCCACGTGATCGGGAAGAATTACTAGAGCTACTGCGTGACGCACAAGCGCGCGAACTATTCGATGCGGATACTCTGCAAATGGTCGAAGGCGCGTTTCAGGTTACTGACATGCGCGTTCGTGACATCATGATCCCACGTGGGCAAATGGTAGTCTTGGAGCAAGATGCATCGTTAGATGAAATTCTACCAGTCATCATTGAATCAGGCCATTCGCGTTTTCCTGTGATCAATGAAGATAAGGACAACATAGTGGGCGTGTTGCTGGCTAAAGACGTGTTGAAATACACTGGCGCTAAAGGGCAAAAAGTGTTCGACATAACGGACGTGGCACGCGCAGCAACTTTTACCCCTGAAACCAAACGCCTCAATGTACTGCTTAAAGATTTTCGTGCTGATCACAATCACATGGCTATTGTGATGGATGAGTATGGCGGGGTAGCAGGCCTGGTTACGATCGAAGACGTGCTCGAAGAAATCGTTGGTGAAATAGACGATGAGCACGATACCGATGAAGATGCCACCATTCGTGATTTAGGTGATGGTATGTATAACGTGCATGCTTTAACCCCGATAGAAGAATTTAACGACTCCATGGGCACGCGCTTTAGCGATGAAGAATTCCAAACTATTGGCGGCGTACTGATGCAGCACATTGGCCATATGCCAGTTGTCGGTGAAGAAACGGTGCTTGATGGTTGTCAATTTAAAGTGCTGCAATCTGATTCACGTCAAATACACCTGATCCAGGTAACGTTACCCGGTTAACGTGCGCTCAAAGCCTTCAACATCCCAAGCCGTGGCCTTACCTACGGTGCAGCTGATCAAAGTGTTGTTGGCTGGGATTGCCATGTCTTTCTCTTTTGCACCCTTTGGCTGGAGTGTTCTCTCTTGGCTAGCGCTTTATGTGCTGTTTGACGTTGTCAACAAGCTTAGCCCCAAGCAGGGCCTAAAAGCGGGTTGGTGGTTTGGTTTGGGTTACTTTGGGTTTGGCGTGCATTGGATTTACAATAGTGTGTCGCTATTTGGCGGTGCAGTATTACCTTTAGCCGTCGCCGTGACAATGTTGTTTGTGTTGGTGATGACTGTGTTTCCTGCGCTAACAGCATGGCTGTACTTGAAACTACGTGGCCATTACCGAGGTGTATTTAACGCCTTATTATTTGCATCAATTTGGTTGGTTTCAGAGTTGTTGCGCGGCAAGATTATGGGTGGTTTCCCATGGTTGTTAGTCGGCTATAGCCAAACCAGTACGCTGATGGGAGCCTTGGCACCATTGATTGGTGTGTATGGCATCGGCTTTGTATGGATTTGGTTTGCTTGTGCGTTCGTGCCTTCTGGTTTTACACAGGCATCAAATGTTGCACCACAAAGCGTTAGCAACTTGTTTAAACAGTCATCGCTGCGCCTTATGGGTATGCTGGTTTGCGTTGGTATATTAGGCGCAGCCTTGGTTGCACTAAGCCGGGTAGAGTTTACTGCTCCAAAAATTACCCAGCTGTCTATCCGCATGGTGCAGGCGAATATTCCTCAGGAACTTAAATTTAGTCAGGAACGATTACGTACTTCCATTGAGCAATACCAACGACTATCCTTGGACAAGCTTGACCCCGCAACACAGCTTATCGTCTGGCCCGAGACTGCAATCCCTTCGTATTATTCCTCCGTTGAAGCAACGATGGCACCGTTTGTTGAGCAATTGCGTGCACGACAAGTCGATTTACTCACAGGCGTATTTACTGAAGAAGACGGTAAATTTTATAATAGTGTCAAACAACTAGGCAGCCAAAGTGCTGTGTACAAAAAGCGTCATCTCGTGCCGTTTGGCGAATTTATGCCGTTTAGATTTTTGCTTGAACCAATAAAGCATTTTATAGCGATACCCATGTCTGATTTGTCTGCAGGTGATGGCCCGCACAGACCCTTATCTGTAGCGGGTGAGCAAGTGGGTATTTCTATCTGTTACGAAGATGTATTTGGCGAAGAGATGCGTGCAGTGCTGCCCGATGCCACAGTGCTGATTAATGTGTCTAACGATGCATGGTTTGGTACGCGTGTCGCGCCACATCAACACGAACAAATTGCACAAATGCGTGCTCGCGAATTAGGTCGGCCTTTGGTAAGAGTGACGAACACTGGAGTGAGTTCAGTTATCGATCACCGCGGAATTGTTGGAGCGCGAATCGCGCAAAACCGCCAAGGCGTGCTGGATGTGACGGTTACTCCGCGCACTGGTGTAACACCTTACGCTCGTACTGGAAATTACCCCATAGCAGTATTTTGCCTGTTGTTTGTTGCAATGTTTTGGGCACAAACAAGGCGGAAAGCAGTATAGTGGTGCTACAACTTACGCTCGTTGGGAGAGTCCGGTCTTGCACCGGCGCCGAAGGCGCAATCGCCCGAAAACGCTCAGGCACAAAGGACCAGCGAAGCCAGTTGACTCTGGAGAGAGGTATAGCTTGACTAGCAGCTTGACTACTGGTCAATTGCATACCCGCCCACGGGGAAAGAGCGCACACGCTCGAATCTCTCAGGTATCCCGGACAGAGGGGCTTTAGCTAATAGCAATTGTCTGCGCACCTTGGTTGCGCGCTGGGAGAGATCGGTTTGTCTAAAATTAGTGTGGCTAATACAAGTCAAAAAACACCGCTGTACGACGCCCACCTCGAGGCAGGTGGCAAGATTGTCGACTTCTCTGGTTGGCAACTACCCATCCACTACGGTTCACAAATTGACGAGCACAAAGCCGTTCGAACAGCTGCGGGCATGTTTGACGTATCGCACATGACCGTCGTTGATGTTAAAGGTGGCGATGCACAAAGCTGGCTACGTATATTACTGACCAATGATGTAGCCAAGCTAAGCGACGGCAAAGCACTCTACAGCTGTATGTGTAACGAACAGGGTGGTGTTCTGGACGATCTAATCGTATACAGGCTTAGCGAAACAAACTATCGAGTGATAGTTAATTCTGCCACACGTGAAAAAGATATCGCGTGGATGCAAAAAAATAAACAAGGCGACGTCACAATAGACGTACCCACTGGGTTGGCTATGATCGCTGTGCAAGGTCCTAAGGCGATTGCGCATGTTGATACGGTTGTTAAAAAAATGCTGCCTGACATAACTAGCGAGCAAAATCTCAAACGTTTTTCTGCAAAGTTTATTGGCGATTGGTTTATTGCCCGTACCGGCTATACGGGCGAGGATGGCGTTGAAATCGTACTACCAGAATCCTCAGTGCAAGCGCTCTGGCAAGCATTGCTTGACGATGGTGTGAGACCTGCAGGCTTGGGCGCGCGTGACACCTTAAGGTTAGAGGCTGGTATGCATTTGTATGGCAATGATCTGGATGAAGAACATAGCGCTGTCGAATGTGGCTTGGCTTGGGTGGTCGATTGCGATGACGAGCAACGCCATTTTATTGGCCGGGAAGTCTTAGAAGATCACAAAGCCTTTGGTGGCAAGTTCTCGGTTACCGGTGTGGTGCTAGAAGGCCGAGGTGTATTGCGTAGCGGTCAAGTTGTGCAGCTAGCAGGTCAGGATATCGGAATAGTGACATCTGGCACCTTTAGCCCTAGCCTACAAAAAGCAATAGGTATGATTCGCACCAGCAAACCCATGACGGGTAGCTGCGACGTTGTTATTCGGGATAAGCCGATTGCAGCAAGAACGGTAGCCTTGCCTTTTATAAAGGGCGGGCAAGCCACTTTTTCCTAGTCTTGTTCAATTTTATGACTAACATCTTTAACTAAATTAAAACTACAGTAATTTCGAGGAGATACATATGGAAATTCCAGGCGATTTGCGTTTTACACCGTCCCATGAATGGGTGCGCATGAATGATGACGGAAGCGTCACTATTGGTATTTCACAACATGCGCAAGAGCAGTTAGGCGATCTTGTTTATGTTGAAACACCCGAAATGGATATGAGCTGCGATGCAGAGCAAGGGGTTGCAGTGGTTGAATCAGTAAAGGCAGCCTCTGATATTTATTCGCCAATGAAAGGCACCATTGTGGCGTGTAACCCAGCATTGGCCGATACGCCAGAGCTCATAAATAGCGATCCTTATGGCGATGGCTGGATATTCACAATCATGCCAGACAGCCTAGATGATTACGAAAACCTGATGGGCCCTGATGATTATCAGGCAATGACTGAAAACGAAGGCTGATCATTAATTGCATTCGTATCACTAACAACCGACTCTCAACACATTCCTATGCAACACAGTAATTTTGTTCACCGCCATATTGGACCATCTGTAAGCGATCAGAAAATAATGCTTGGCGCATTGGGCGTAGCTAGTCTTAAAACCTTGATTGATGAAGTTGTGCCGGACAATATTCAAAGCTCAGAAGCCTTGGAGTTGTCGGATGGTGTGAGTGAATCTGATGCGCTAAACGAACTTGCCGCAATAGCAAGCAAGAACGTGATCAACAAGAGCATGTTGGGGCAGGGGTATTACGGTTGTCACTTGCCGAGTGTGATTAAACGCAATGTGCTGGAAAACCCATCTTGGTACACGGCCTATACACCGTACCAACCTGAAATTGCGCAGGGCAGGCTTGAGGTGTTGTTTAATTTTCAAACCTTAATCACCGAACTTACAGCACTGCCTATGGCTAATGCATCTTTGCTTGATGAAGGCACTGCAGCCGCTGAAGCCATGGCGCTTGCTCATCGGGCACTACGCGGTAAACGTAACACCATTCTGGTAGCCAGTGATTGCCATGCGCAAACGATCGACATACTTAATACTCGTGCTGAGCCATTAGGTATCACCGTCACGATGGTCGCTAGCCACGAACTCCCAGATCAAATTTCGGCGCTTGCTGATGATGTATTTGGCGTGCTGATCCAATACCCTGGCACCACTGGCGATTTAGGTGAACCTGAAATTATCGCTAAGGCTGCGAAAGATTGCGGCGCAATAGTGATTGTTGCTGCTGATTTACTTGCACTCACGTTATTACCTCCGCCAGGCGAATGGGGGGCAGACATTGCGGTCGGCAGTGCACAACGTTTTGGCGTGCCGATGGGCTTTGGTGGCCCGCATGCAGCCTACATGGCAACTTCAGATAAACACAAGCGTAATTTACCTGGTCGATTAATTGGTCAGTCTATTACCGCTAGTGGCGAGCCTGCTTATCGCCTAGCCTTGCAAACCCGTGAGCAACATATTCGGCGCGAAAAAGCGACATCAAACATCTGTACCGCTCAAGCGTTGCTGGCTATTATTGCCACATTGTATGCCTGCTATCACGGGCCTGAGGGGCTACGTGATATTGCAATAAGCGTAAGAGATAAAGTTGATCAATTAGTCGCAACACTGAAAAAGCACAAGCTAGATGTGGCGCAGGCAGAGTGGTTTGATACTGTGTCGGTGGTAGTCGATAATGCTGATAGTGTTATTGCGGAGGGGCATGCTGCAGGCATTAATATTCGTAAGCATGATGCGACAACCATAGTGTTGTCGTTTGATGAAACTACGTCACTTAGTGATGTTGCGGCCGTCGTTAGCGTTCTGGTAGGCAACACTGTTACGGCTGCTGCGCTGGAGCAAGCTGCACCACGCGACAACAGCGGTGATCGAGCGCACAACTATTTATCTCAAGCTTGTTTTCACGATTTTCATTCTGAAACAGAAATGATGCGTTATCTACGCCGGCTGGCTAACAAAGATTTAGCGTTGGATACCGCGATGATCCCATTAGGCTCGTGCACGATGAAGCTCAACGCTGCCTCTGAAATGATACCGGTAAGTTGGCCTGAGTTTTCCGATATGCACCCGTTTGCACCGTTTGATCAAAGCGCGGGTTATCGTGAAATGATTACGCAGCTAGAAAGCATGCTGTGTGCCTGCACTGGTTACGATGCTATGTCTTTGCAGCCTAATGCTGGTAGTCAAGGTGAATACGCCGGCCTACTAGCGATCAAGGCTTATCACGCCAGTCGCGGTGAAGCCCATCGTGACGTCTGTTTGATACCCAGTTCTGCTCACGGTACTAACCCTGCTAGCGCGCAAATGGCGGGCTTGAAGGTGGTTGTGTGTGCCTGTGATGATCAGGGTAATGTTGATGTTGCGGATCTACAAGCTAAGATCGATGCTAATGAAGGGCTGGTTGCAGCCGTCATGATTACTTATCCATCAACACACGGCGTATTTGAAGCTGGCGTCAGAGATGTGTGCGAGCGCGTGCATGCAGCTGGCGGCCAAGTGTATATCGATGGTGCCAACTTAAATGCCATGGTTGGCACCGCGCAACCAGGCAAATTCGGCGGCGATGTATCGCATCTTAACTTGCATAAAACGTTTTGCATTCCACACGGTGGTGGTGGACCCGGTGTCGGCCCGATCGGTGTCGGCAAACACCTAGAACCATTCTTGCCTGGGCATCGAGAGCTGGGTGATGCCGCTGGTGTGGTTAGTGCAGCGCCATGGGGTAGCGCAATGATACTGCCCATCACTTGGATGTATATCCGCATGATGGGCGCACAAGGCTTAAGGAGCGCTACTGAGGTCGCGATACTCAGTGCCAACTATATCGCTCATCGTTTATCACCCGTCTATCCCATTTTGTATCGAGGCGAAAATGGCCGAGTAGCACACGAGTGCATAATCGATACGCGTCCACTGAAAGATGATATGGGTATCACAGTAGATGACATCGCCAAACGTTTGATGGATTATGGTTTCCATGCGCCAACTATGTCGTTTCCCGTGCCGGGCACATTAATGATCGAGCCGACTGAAAGCGAATCGCTGTCTGAGGTTGATCGCTTTTGCGACGCAATGCTGGCGATCTTTGAGGAAGCAACGAAGGTCAAGGATGGTGCATGGGCTGCTGATGACAACCCGCTGATTAATGCGCCACATACCGCGAAGGCAGTAACGAGCGATGATTGGACTCACGCGTATACACGCCAGCAAGCTGCATTTCCAAGCGGCGTCACGGATGGCAAGTACTGGCCATCCGTTGCGCGCATTGATAACGTGTATGGCGATAAACATCTAATTTGCTCATGCCCACCGTTAAGTGAATACGAAACATAACGACGATCAATTTACGTAAAAAACGTCGTCCTGCAATTCATTGCCGATATCGGTGTTATTGCGTATTACAGTAGCCAGTGAGACATCTTCAATAAGCGCAAGCTCTGCATCGCTTAGTTGATTTTCATACCAGAATCGATCGCCGTCGCGCAGCTCAGTAAATTGTTTTACGATGATGGCATGAAATAATTCGCCTAGTTGCGCTCCGGGATTTTCTAATGGCGTTTCTGCTAGACCACCAACCCAAAGGTCAACCTTTGATACATCGCCATAAGCGTCCTGTAGCGATTGTTGGAGCCTATTATCGTTAGTGATGTCAGCAAATGAGGTAACAGGTGTTAAACCCATTGCGATTCTCATATCGGCATAAGAGGGTAGCCCGTGATCTCGACCGCGTTGGATATTAAGAGCAGTTAGGTCAAGCCCACCGGCACCGGGGCGGCCAAACAGCAAGTTGCGTAAAGGGTGAATCACTCTGACATCAATTAGCTGGTGTGTTTGAGAAGCAAGCCCACGAAGGATAGGGTCAATATCATTTTCAGAATTGATAAGGCTTGGCGCGTTAAAAAAGGCCTGCTCCAGGCTCAATGGGCCTTCTGCTATCGACGTGCCATCGGCGTTCAAGCGTAACAACTGCTCGCTCACCATGCTGTGTCCTAGGCGGTATGCGCCTGCTGAGAATTCGTTATAGATCGTTGGATTAACCGTCGAATCGTAACCGCTGTATGGAGGAATGGCATTGCGCCCAATAAGCGCTGGCAGATGCTCTTCATAGGTAATAATTTGAATCTCTGCAACAACCAGGCGACGTGCTGCCTGAAAAATATTTTCAGCACTTGCGTTAGGGTCCGCATCCGCGAGCAATCTTGCTAAGCGATTGTGCTCACGTACAAACAAGGTGTGCATAGCGGTTAAGCCAACTTGTTCGTTCACTCTTACGTCTCCGGCAAGAAACAAACTAGCGGCGTTAGCAGTGGGTCCGTTTGCATTGGTTAACTGATCAACATTGAATGGCAATAAATTACCAGGACTGGTTTTCATAAATGGGCTGTTTGGCCCTACACGCAATGCAGTTGCTCGCTCTTCGCTTGAGCCGTAAACCATTGAGCCATCAATCCAGCTGGTAATTTCGTTTTCCTGCTCTCTTGGGTTAGACGAACTAAATCCCGTATCCGGGCTATACAGTGCGCGGTTAAACGGGATGACAACAGTGCCCGTGCCATTGGGGTCGAAGTAGCGATCGCCGGTTGGCACTGCAATGTTCTGCGGTTCGTCCGCGCTACCGTCGGTGAGGTCGATATCATGATCGATAAACTGTCCCCATTGCCAACTGAAATCTGAAGTGCCATGTGGATTCAATATCTGTTCTCCAGCTTCTTGTGTCAGTATGGCGTTGCTGATTTCTCGTGGGCCGTCTCTGTCAGTAAATATCATGCTGGCAATGCCATCGCTATAGTTTGCTTGGCCAAGACGTTGTAGATGGGAGAAGGTGCTACCCCATTGAACATTATTGGTATTGTTGCCTGTACCATCGTAGGAGCGAATTTCTCGATTGTCGATTAATACGGGTTGAGATGTTTCGTCGACTTCTCTACCACCTCGCGCATTCTCGCGTCTGTTATTACCGCCATCGGGAATGCCTTGTGGTGATCGAGCGTTACGACGATTTCCCTGATTGTTTTGCGTCTCTTGATTGTTGTTTGATTGATCTAGTCGTGGCCCTTCGATTAGTTCATTTCGTGTATCGTTTAAGATATCGCTGGTCGCATTACCAAAAATCGTTTCATCGTTGATGTCGGTTGATTGACCGGAGGTATCGCAAGCAACTAAGGCACTGCTAAGGGCGATCGCAATAGCGGGCTTTTTGATGATTTCAATATGTACTGCTGTAAACATGACAAGAGTTCCGATTGATTGTGGTCTTGTCTGTTCAACGCAGTTAGCTGAAATCGGTTGACGAGAATATAAAAAATTGCTTATTTAGGTTTTGAACCGCGCCCCGAACTTCCTGATTTACTATTATTAGAAGAGTTACCAGACTTATTCGATGGTTCTATGCTTTTCGATATATCTTTGTCTCCGGACTGTGCGCGGCCGTTGTTTTTGTCGTTGGTAGGTTTGTCGATATCAGATGATTGCTGCTCGTGGCCATCTCTTTTTTTAGAGCTGTCTAAGGCGCGTTGTCTTTGTTGCTCGAATTCTTTTTTTAAATCTTCTCGTTCGCTTGGCGATTTGCTTTTAAATTCTTTATACAATTCGCGTAATTTTTCTTTTTGCGCATCGTCCATATTTTGAAATCGCTCAAACTGTGTTTTCACTTTGTTTCGGTCTTCAGGGCTGAGCTCTTGATATCGTTGGAACTGACTTTTAGTGCGTTCACGCCCCTCATCATCTAGTGATTTCCATCGTGTTAGCCCTTGTAACACCTTATCTCTACGCACATCGCTAAGATTGTTCCAGTTAGCTTTTAACTGGGATAAGTCATTTTGTTGTTCGGCAGATAAGTCTTCCCACAAAGGCGCCGCAAACACTGAGTGTGAGAAAGCGATTGACGCTAGAACCAGTAGGAGCGGATAAATTTTCACTTCGGTACTTCCTCTTTTTCCAGGTTCGGCTTACTTTGTCCCTGATTGGCTATTAATTTATCTATGTCCACGCCCAACTCCTCGATTTCGGCGGTTTCCCCGAGCCAGATGAGAAAATTTTCATCGAGCGCGTCGGTAGAAGCCAAACTCGTTGCAGCAAGCAAAACTAACGATACGAAAATGCTAACTTTCAACCTACTCAACCTGAGTTATGTTCCATCCATTCTAGAAATTCCATTGATTGATAAAATTCAATTTCATCGCTGGCACTGAGTAATGTTAAGTCTTCCATTAGCTTGCTTTGTGTGGACTGTGCCGTCAGATTCGATGTCGATTCATCTGCTGACGGAAACAGTTGTATGCCAGTAAAAATGGCCAAAGCCAATACGGCAGAGCTAGCAAACAGGCTAGGCCATGACCACCATTGCGTAATCCTACTGCCACTAAAACGGTTAGCCTCTTCGGCAGATGCTAGTGCGCGGTGTCTGGCAGCGCTGAGCTTACTGCTGACATTAAAGTCCAGATTTTCAACGTTTGCATCCAAATGCTGCGTTACCAAGGCTTCGAGCCATTGCTCATCATCCGATTGAGCTTTTTTTCGCTCATCAGAGTCGAGCAGAGGCTTGTTAGCCGATTGGCTATTTTTTGACTTATCGTTCATTGCGGTCGAAAATCCTGTAGGTGCTCGCGCATTTCTCCCGTCGCTCTGGATAAATGTGTTTTGACCGATCCTTCTGAAATACCCATGGCTGTTGCTGTTTCCTTAACACTTAGGCCTTGCCATAGCCTTAGCATCAAAGCCTGTTGTTGTTTGTGTGTCAAGTTGTGCAGTGTCGTTTCTATTACATTAGCTAATTCTGAAGAGCTTGCTATATCGTCAGGTCCAAATCTATCGCTCGCCAATTGATCAACGGCCTCAGCACTAGCCTCGTCATCGTTATTCTCACCAAACCATTGCGTTAGTCGGCGAAATCCACGCTTACGGTGTTGATCGGTAATGCGATTATTCAATACTTTGAAAAATAGGGGCGTCCACTGCTCGCATGGTTTTTGCGAATAGCTTTTGACCATATTCAACATGCTGTCCTGGACAATATCCAAGGCAATATCCTTATCGCGACAGGCAGCGCAGGCAATAATATACGCGCGCTTCTCAACCGACGCCAGAAAAGCGTCCATGGTGGTGTCCACCCGGTCGTTTGAGTGGGTGTCGGTCGAAAACAAACCTTTCACTATTACTTTATATTCCAAGCCCAGGGACTGCATCGAAAAAGCCAGAGAAATTGATCGTCATGACTGTTACAACGCAGTAGGTTCGATTTGGTTGACAACTAATCTTTTTTTTTTGACTTTGTTGATTGCCACGTGAGCGCTCGCTTTAACAGCGTTTGGTAGTTTCTAGCGCAGTGGCGGTATTATCGACCATTGCTCACATCAGTGGACGCAATGAAATCCATTTATTGGAAAATTCATATTCTTTGCACAATTGAACGGTAGTTCACGTTTGACGCACCTGTGTCCATCGCATTCAGATAACGTTCAGCCTCAGCCGCGTAATCTGTCTGCGTTACCAATCAGGCATTACATTATGAATCTTCGTTATCTTTGCTCAATACTCTTATTAACCGCAACGGCAAGCTTTGCTCAAGCGAGCGAATACATTGCAATTGAAGGCACCGCCGGCTCGCTTGAAAACCCTAATAATGCTGAGATCGACCCCAGCGGAATTCGATTTCGTTTGGGTACTCGGGTAGATGAAACGTTTGACTTAGAAGTTCAATTTGGTTTCTTAGGTGATAGCACGACAGATGACTTTGATCGATTAAATGCATCGTTTGCTGGCGCTTATCTAAAAGGTTATTTACCGGTTGGTTACAACAGTGCTTTGTTTGCCTTAGGCGGATTTACGGCAGTTGAGCTTACGCAAAAATTGAATGATCAGAAATTTAGCGATAGTAGGGGCGGGTTTTCGTATGGCTTTGGTTTAGAAACCAAGTTGACAGAAAATGCTGATCTTACGGCTGACTACATGCGCTATATCGCAGAAGACGGATTGTTTGAGCACTTCTCGGCGGTTAGCTTTGGCATTAAACTGTATTTCTGAAGTTAAGTGCTTACGCTTAGTGGCGGATCGCGTAAGCCTTAATCGCTTCATAATCGGCCATACAAGCTTTAGCCACTTGCCTCTGCGTTTCGTTTAAGGCTGGGTAAGTGGTATTTTGTTTTTTAAAGCCGGTAGAGTTATTAACCGCGTTATACCAATGCTGGCCCCACACTCCATCGCTGTTGCGAGCCCCCGCGGGCCAGCTGAGCATGGCTTCATCAAATTCGATACCGAGTTGTTCGCACAGAATGATGAACTGCTGCTGCGGGTTATCTAGAAACAAGGCGCTATCAATGACCAATGGTTTTGTTATGCCTTGGTTTTGAACCTGGTCAAAGAGCGTTTTTTGTAAGTCATAGCCGAGGTCGCTGGCAGCACAAACTTCGCGCTTAGCAGCATAAGAAGCCACCACTAAGTGAGGGTCTCTGATTAGAAATACGTTGCTAAGTTGGTTAACCCAATCTAGGTTGATGTGCGGTAAATTATGTGTGCAAATGTGCTTTTGGAAGAAGATGCCATCCGCTGGTGCTTGGCTAATTCGCTTAGTAACGCTTCGCCAGTCGGTGTCACCGCTGTCCATGATCTCCTGCGCCATCGGGTGGTCGATACCTGTGGCTTTAAGGTAGTTGGCATAGTAGGGCTCATCAATCACGGTTGTATCGCCACGGTTCTCCCACGCACGCATCATAGCCGTAGAGATATTCCGTGGCGCTGACCACATTGCTATGATGCGCCCCGAACTCATGCTTTCGCGATAGAGGCAAACGCTTTGTCTGCGGCTGCGATCGTATTGTTGATGTCGTCATCACTATGCGCGGCACTTATAAAGCCTGCTTCAAACGATGATGGCGCTAGGTTTATGCCCGATGCCAACATTGAGTGAAAAAACTGATTGAAGTGCTCTGTGTTGCATTGCATGACATCGTTAAAATGGCTGATCTTATCTTGTCCACTAAAAAACATTCCAAACATGCCACCGATATGATCTGTAGCGAAGCCAATGCCATGCTTTTTAGCCGCTGTGCTAATGCCGCTTAGTAACGATGCAGATTTTTTATCTAGTGCCTCATAAAATCCTGGCGTAGATATAAGCTCCAGCGTTTTTAGGCCAGCACACATCGCAACTGGATTGCCTGATAAGGTGCCGGCTTGATATACCTTGCCGAGTGGGGCTATGTGTTCCATGATTGCCTGCTTGCCGCCAAACGCACCCACCGGCATACCCCCGCCGATAACCTTGCCTAGCGTGGTGATGTCAGGTGTAACACCGAAGTGTGCTTGTGCGCCACCTAGTGCTACGCGAAATCCCGTCATCACTTCGTCAAAAATTAGCACGCTACCGTGTTCATCGCATACGTCGCGCATGGCTTGTAAGTAACCAGGTAGTGGGGCAACGAAATTCATGTTGCCGGCGATGGGCTCAACAATGATGCAGGCGATACTGCTGCCATGTTGCTTGAAACATTCTCGTAGCGCATCCGCGTCATTAAATGGCACCGTTAGCGTGTGTTGTGCAAACGAATCAGGTACACCGGGAGAATTCGGAACGCCAAGCGTCAGTGCACCAGAGCCTGCCTTTACCAGCAATGAGTCAGAGTGGCCGTGGTAACAACCTTCAAACTTAACAATGTTGTCACGGCCGGTATAGCCACGTGCCAAGCGGATCGCACTCATGGTCGCTTCCGTACCCGAACTTACCATACGCACTCGATCAATCGAGGGCACGATTTCACAGATACGTTCAGCCATTTCGGTTTCGATTTCGGTTGGAGCGCCAAAGCTCAAACCATTGGCAGCGGTCTCTTGTACTTCGCGAATCACCTCGGGATGGGCATGGCCGAGCACCATAGGTCCCCAGGAGCCAACATAGTCGATGTACTGCTTGTCGTCCGTATCGAATACATAAGCGCCGCTAGCGCGTGCGATAAAGCGCGGTGTGCCACCTACGCTACCAAAGGCCCGTACCGGAGAGTTAACACCGCCAGGGATGACACGTTGCGCGCGTTCAAACAGGGCTTCGGCTTTCGACATCATTTACTCCAATTCGCTTAATCGAACGCAAATTTACCACGACCCAGCGGACAAATGAGCGCTCGGTATCAGCACACTCTTGTGATAGTTGCGACAATAGATGGATTGCTAAGGCAGCTAGGCACAGATATTGGTGTGAAAGCGCTGAGTCGCTGCTATGAACTTAAGTACTATCACGGAGAACAACTGATGCAAAAAGGTATGACATTCGCTCGCTTTTGCGCTGAGCAAGAGGCGTTAGCTGGTGGAAACGGCGATTTAACCGCACTGCTCGATGCGGTAAACGCTGCCTGTCGCCGGCTATCCGAGTTGGTTCGTCGTGGCGAAATGGCCGGCGTGCTTGGTGCTGCGGGCCAAGAGAACGTGCAGGGCGAAGAGCAAAAAAAGCTCGATATTATCGCCAACGATGTATTTCTAGAATCCACCGAATGGACCGGTCAATTGGCGGCAATAGCATCTGAAGAAATGGACAACCACTACCCGATAAGTGGGCAGTTTAAGCGCGGTAAATTTTTAATGACGTTCGACCCTTTAGATGGTTCATCCAATATTGATGTCAATGGTGCTACCGGAACGATATTTTCGATCGTGCGTTATGACGGTGAAGGCACACCAGGTGATGAAGATTTTTTAAAAAGTGGACGGCAACAAGTTTGCGCCGGTTACTGCTTGTATAGCAGTGCTTCGATGATGGTAATAACGCTGGGCAACGGTGTCGCGGGTTTTACGCTTGATAACAGTATTGGTGATTTTATTTTAACTCACCCTGATATGAACGTTCCTACTTCTACAAACGAATTTGCTATCAATGCAGCGTATTCTGAGCATTGGCAAGCACCGGTAAAACGATACATAAGCGAATGTGTTCAAGGCGTTGATGGCGTTCGTGGCAAGGCGTTTAACATGCGATGGGCCGGTTCGATGGTGGGTGATGTGCATCGTATTTTATGTAGAGGTGGCGTGTTTCTCTATCCGCTTGATGAGCGCATGATTGCTAAGGGCACTGCAGGTAAGCTGCGCTTGCTGTACGAAGCAAACCCGATGGGTATGTTGATGGAGCAAGCGGGTGGCTTGGCCCACACGGGTGTGCAAAACATATTGGATATTGAACCTAGTGGTTTGCATCAGCGTGTGCCCGTTATTATGGGGTCCTCAGAGGAGGTTAAACGCTTGATTGAGTACCACCAGAGCCACGCATGAGCAGCGAGCCTTTCTGGCAGCGCAAGTCATTGGATGAGTTATCCGATGCCGAGTGGGAATCCCTATGTGATGGCTGTGGCAGGTGCTGTATGCAAAAACTGCAGGATGCCGATGAAGGCGATGTGTACTTTACTGATGTCGCCTGTCGATTGCTAGATACGGATAGCTGCCAATGCACCGACTACAGCAACCGATTAAAGCATGTAGAGGACTGCGTATCGTTGCGCCCTCTGGATGAGCAAAAAATAAGTTGGTTACCGCCAAGCTGTGCTTATCGGCGTCTAGCTTTGGGCGAAGGCCTAGCTAGCTGGCATCCATTGATCAGTGGCGACCCGCTCACGGTTGTGACTGCCGGTATTAGCATGTCGGGCCGATGTAAGCCTGAAAACGAAGTACCGGTACATGAACTTCCTGCGCACATCATCGAATGGCACGACCTTTAGAACAATTTCAGGCATTGTCAAGGCTGGATTGGGCGATTTCTAGAATCAAAAACTATTTAGATATCAATTAATTGCAAACCATTCGAAGATTTACAATTAACTGTTGTGTCAATGCCTAGCTTGTGGTTATATTACGACATCAGCTTGGCAGCATCCTTGCTTCAAAAGTGGTGCAGCCCGCGTTAATTTGATTTGTGAAACGAAGGTCCCAACATGTCCCCATCCAATGCAGAAGCGAAAATTTCAGACGGTAGCAACGGCGTAGAGCGCCGTGAGCGCCTTACGCACACGATCAACTCGTTGATTAAATTGCGCCAGAATGTAGTTGTCGCTTATTGCAAATTGTCCGGTATTAGCTCGTTTGAAAGCCGTGATGCAGAAACGCATTCGATCGACCCGGATCAGCTGCGCACCTTCTGTCAGATCATGGTTGACTACACTGCAATGGGTCATTTTGAAGTGTATCAACGCATTATTGAAGGAAAAGAGCGCCGAAAGGCAGTCAAAGAGGTCGCCAGAGAAGTATATCCAGCTATCGCTGAAACGACTGATTACCTGGTTGATTTCAACGACAAGTACGATGCTTTTGAAGGCACAGCCGACGAAATGCAGCAGCTACAGGGCGATCTTGCCAAGCTTGGGCAGATTATATCGATTCGTGGAGAGCTCGAAGATCAAATTCTTGCAGCCTTAGAGCAAAAATAAGCTCAAACGTTACTAACCAATAAGCGGCGCGCCGATGTGCGCCGTGACCTTTTCCGCACCGCCAACTTCATTCTCGCGTAACCTTGCGGTATCACCACACCGTAGAATTTCATTGTGACCACCTTACGTTTAAAAAAGGGCCAAGAGAAGCGCCTAGCTGCCGGCCACCTATGGGTTTTTTCTAATGAAATCGATATCGCAGTCACACCACTAAAAGGTATTGAGCCAGGCGAACCGGTCACGGTGGAGCGGGCTAATGGTCAGTTTTTAGGGTTTGCCTATGCCAACCCGCATTCCTTAATCTCTGCTCGCATAGTCAGTCATCAATCTAACAAGCCGTGGGATGCCGCATTGTTATCTGAGCGTTTGAGCACTGCGCTCGAGTTGCGGACACGAATGCATGCAAAACCTTATTATCGTTGGGTGCATGGCGAAGGGGATTTGTTACCAGGGTTGATCGTTGATCGCTACAACGATCTATTGGTTGTGCAATTAAACACCGCTGGCATGGAGCGATTTAAGGACGATATCGTCAGGGCGCTAAGCAAGCACGATAATGTTAACCATATTGTTTTGCGCTGTGATAATGCGATACGTGAGCTCGAGCAGCTGCCTTTGTATCGCGAGACCGCACTCGGCGAGCCACCCGAGTCGTTAGTGATAGTTGAAAACGAACTTGAATTTAAGGTGCCAGCAGAGCTCGGCCAAAAAACTGGTTGGTTTTATGATCATCGCGATAGCCGAATGGCTTTACGCAAATGGGTTAAGGGTAAGCGTGTGCTTGATCTTTACACTTATCTTGGCGCATTTGGGCTAAACGCTGCGACCGCAGGCGCTGAGTCGGTGTTAGCAATCGATTCATCTGAAGTGGCCGTTACCGCAGCAAACGAAAACGCCAAGGCCAATGGTTTAGCTGGCGTGTTTGCTGCCAAGCAGGATGATGCAGTGGAAGCGATGCGTGCCTTGTTTGCAGCTGGAGAATTATTTGATGTGGTGGTACTTGATCCACCGGCATTTATTAAAAAACGCAAAGATAGAGATGCTGGAATGCGTCACTACCAACTCAACAATCGTTTAGCGATGCGTTTGCTAAATCCAGGTGGGTTATTGTTAAGTGCTTCGTGTTCCCAAGCTTTGGATATGCATGCCTTGCAAAAAGTTATTCAAGAATCAAAACCTAAGCAGAGCCCGGGTTTGCAAATTCTCGAACACCATTATCAAGCTGCAGATCATCCGGCACATTTATCGATGGCAGAAAGCCTTTACCTGAAGGGCCTATTGGTCAAAGTGTTATAGTAATGGTTCTATTTCACTACGGATAGCTTAGGTTCTAAGCAGGTAAAAAATGGATCAAGGTATTGTTTCTACAGATTGGTTAGCAAATGCTCTGCAGCAAGATGAGCAATCCATACGTTTATTTGATGCAACGTACCATCTAACTGATAAAACGCGTAATGCTCGACAAGAGTGTTTAGATGAGCATATTCATGGCGCTCAATTTTTTGATATCACACGTATCGCTGACACAAACTCTCCGTTGCCTAACACAGTGCCTTCGGTATCAACGTTTGAGGAGTGTGTACGCGCGCTAGGCGTAAACTCTGATCACACTATCGTCGCCTATGATCGATATGGGATGATGTCGGCTGCTCGTGTTTGGTGGTTGTTTCGATACTTTGGGCATAATAATGTAGCTGTACTTGATGGTGGTTTTCCAAAATGGTCAGCCGAAGGCCGTCCGGTGGACGGGGAAAAAGTACAACATCCACCAGGGAACTTTACCGCTACGCTTCGGCCTGAGCTCTTACGTTCGGTAACGCAAGTGCACGACATAGTGAATGCTCAAGACTCAACTACAACGATTGTCGACGCCAGGGGCGCTGGGCGATTTGCAGGTCAATCGCCTGAGCCGCGTGAAGGCTTACGAGCGGGGCATATCCCAGGTTCGTTTAATTTACCTTATAGCTCCCTGCTGAATAGCGATCAAACTTTTAAGAGTTCAAAACAAATAGCGGCCGCCTTTAACGATGCTGGTGTAAACCCGCATAAGCCCATTGTCACCAGCTGTGGCTCAGGCGTTACCGCCTGCATACTGTCCTTAGGCTTGGCTCAGTTAGGCGAGCATCAAGTGTCCGTATATGATGGGTCTTGGAGCGAATGGGGATCGACTGAAAGCTTGCCAATTGACACCCTATAGAGCAGATGTCGTTAATTTAATGCCCACGAAATCCTAGTATACTGCCGTATGCGAAGCACCTGGAAACACTAAACACAATGCTGCAATACCCAGAGATAGATCCGGTTGCCTTAAGCGTGGGCCCGCTGACCATTCATTGGTATGGCGTAACCTATCTAGTCGCATTTTTAGCAGGCTGGTGGTTAGCTAAATATCGAGCGCGTCAAACTAACTCTGGTTGGAAGCCGGACGAAATCGGCGATATTGTTTTTTACATTGTATTAGGCGTTGTCGTTGGCGGCAAACTTGGCTCACTACTGTTCTATCAATGGGATAGCTTTAGTGCTAACCCCTTGATGATATTTAACTGGAGAACATGGGTGCAAGGCGGCATGGCGTTTCATGGCGGTTTCCTTGGCGTGTTGGCAGCTTTTTGGTTATATGCGCGCCACACAGGGCGTACCTTTTTTCAAGTGGCTGATTTTATTGCTCCGGCATTTCCCATTGGCTTAGGTGCTGGCCGCATTGGCAATTTCATAAATGGCGAGTTGTGGGGCAGAGCGACCGACGTCCCTTGGGGTATGGTGTTCCCACACGTCGATGCTCAAGCGCGCCATCCCAATCAGTTATATCAGTTCTTCTTTGAAGGTATTGTGTTGTTTATTCTTGTTTGGTGGTTTTCCAGTAAGCCGCGCCCACGGATGGCAGTATCAGGCATGTTCGTGCTGCTCTATGGCATCTATCGATTTATGATCGAATTTGTCCGCGAGCCTGATGGGCACCTCGGTTTTGTTGCGTTTGACTGGGCGACCATGGGGCAGCTATTGTCATTGCCAATGATCCTAATCGGCCTAACCTTATTGGTACTGGCCTACACCCGAAACAATAAGGCTTAAACCATGCAGCAATATCTCGAGCTGTTGCAACACGTTCTTGACAAGGGCACCGACAAAGGTGACCGCACCGGTACTGGCACACGTTCAGTGTTTGGCTATCAAATGCGTTTTGATTTAGCTGACGGGTTTCCGTTGCTCACCACCAAAAAGTTACATACCAAATCGATCATCCATGAATTACTGTGGTTTATTGCCGGCGATACCAACATTAAGTATCTACAGGATAACGGCGTATCGATTTGGGATGAGTGGGCCGACGAAAACGGCGACCTAGGTCCGGTGTACGGTAAGCAATGGCGTAATTGGCCTACACCTGATGGGAAAGCCGTCGATCAATTGAGCGAATTAGTAGCGCAAATAAAATCTAATCCTGATTCGCGTCGATTGATGCTCAGTGCGTGGAACGTTGCCGAAATTAGTGGAATGGCCTTGCCTCCATGTCATTGTTTGTTCCAGTTTTACGTGGCGGACAACAAACTCAGCTGCCAGTTGTATCAACGTAGCGCAGATGTATTTCTCGGTGTGCCATTCAACATTGCATCCTATGCATTGCTTACGCAAATGATGGCGCAGGTGACGGGTTTAGAAGTAGGGGAATTTGTCCATACGCTTGGCGATGCGCATTTGTATAACAACCATTTTGATCAAGCTAAAGAGCAATTAGCCCGCACGCCGCGTGATAAGTTGCCCACACTAAAATTGAACCCTGATGTAAACGATTTATTTGCATTTAAGTTCGATGATATCGCTATCGAAAACTACGATGCCGACCCGAATATCAAAGCACCGATAGCGGTTTGACAATCACAATATCAGCTCGTCTCTCCAGCAATTATGCTGACATCAAAAACCTGTTTTTTTGACTTACTGTCGCGGGTAGTTTGACCAGTGACAAAGCGTGCTGCAGCTGTACCGATCTCAAATCGAGGGGTGCGTGTAGTGGTAATTCTCTGAGGGAGTGCCTCCAGAAAAGTTAATCCGTTGAATCCTGCCAGGGCTACTTGCTCGGGCACCGTTATTTGCTTGGCCAAGCAATGCATGAGCCCGCCTGCAGCAAGATCATCATTTGCATAGTAGATTACCTCAGGTTTGTCGTCACCATTAAGAATTGATTCGGTACATTCACGTCCCACTAACGTGGAAGAGGGGTGTTCTGTTATTCGCTGTGTGACAAGCTGCGCGCCTTCAGCTTGAATCGTTTTAGAAAAGCTTTTGTAGCGTTTTTTTGCACGCAGATCTAGCGCATGTTGGCTACCGACATAAGCGAATTTCCGATAACCTTTTTCTAGTAAGTGGATTGCCATCTCTTTACCAGCCAAACGATGAGAAAATCCAAAACACGTGTCTATAGGGGGGCCGTCGGTATCCATTATCTCTGCGATACGAATGTTAGAAGATGCTAGTGTTTCACGAAGTTTTTTCGAATGTTCAATACCGGATAGTATTAATCCTTGTGGACGCCAAGCGAGCAAGTCTAGCGCTAAGGTCGATTCAGTTGTCTGCGAATAATCGCTAACGCCAAAAACGGGCTGCACGCCGTTATCGCTGGCTGCGCCCACTATTCCTGATAACACTTCGGAAAAAACTCGATTCTGTAAGTTTGGTAGAACAACGCCAATCAAAGAGCTATCTGCTCCGGCCAGCCCGCCGGCAAGTCTGTTATGGACATACCCTAGTTGTTCAGATGCATCATGTACTCGGCTTACTATGTCGTCGGAAAGGTAACCGGATTTACGCATGACGCGAGACACCGTCATCTGACTTACTCCAGCCAGCTTCGCAACATCGGTCATAGTTGGAATGCGTTTGTCCTTGCTGCCCAGTGGCGATGTTATTTTTTTTGGTGTTTTGGAGTTGTTGCTCATCGATTTTTTTACGTGAGAACTCATAACTGAGGCCTCGGACATACTCCTAGCTGGTTTAAATAATGGCGGGTTAAACAAATTTTATTGGCACAAAATAACGTTGGCAGTCGCAGCAGTCTAAAATGCTACTTGACTCCTATGTGCGATCAGTTGTATCTTAACCCCCATAGTATGTTTGCGCAAACATAGTAACACACTGCATTTTTATCAAACTGAATTGAGTGAGAAATGACAATGGAACTAAAAACTCTTTTAACGAACCCTGTTGTCGGGATATTCGGACTGGGTTCAATGGGGTCTGGGATGGCAAGTTCTGCCCTTAGATCGGGTTTTAAAGTTTACGGATTTGATCCTCAATCTTCAGCGTTGGATACATTTGCCAATGAAGGCGGTCAAATAGCGGAGCTCAATCAAATAGCGCCTCAGCTTGATGTCGTTGTGCTTGTGGTTATTAATGCTGCTCAAACGGAGGATGTGTTATTCGGCAGAGAGGGCATAGTTGAGCATCTCACTGAGGGTTCAACCATCGTTTCGTGTGCCACGATACCGCCAGATACGGCACGCAGCTTATCGGCAAGATGTCTCGAGGCTGGCCTACATTATCTCGATGCTCCAATATCGGGCGGGTCCATAAAGGCTGCCTCGGGCGAGTTAACCATTATGGCAAGCGGGTCAACTGAGGCTTTTGATAATGCACAGTCGGTCCTTGACGCCATGGCTAGTAAAGTCTTCGTGCTTGGCAATCAGGTTGGTGTAGGTTCTGCGATGAAAGTGGTTAACCAGCTACTGGCTGGTGTGCACATTGCGGCAGCAGCTGAGGCAATTACGTTTGGTATTAGTCAAGGAATTGAACCAGAGCAGTGTATCGATGTTATTTCACAATGTGCAGGCACATCTTGGATGTTCGAGAATCGCGGACCGCATATCGCCCAGGGCGATTACACACCACACTCGTCAGTCGAAATATTTGTAAAAGATTTAGGCATAGTCATTGATCTTGCTCAACAATCTCAGTTCGATGCGCCTATTGCGAGCACTGCATTGCAGCAGTTCGTAGCCGCATCCGCAATGGGGCACGGCCTGGAGGATGATTCAGCCGTTGCCAAGGTGTATGCGGGTCAGGCTAACTTAAAACTGCCGGGAGTGGAAACTTGAAGATTGGCGTTATCGGTGATGACTTTACCGGCTCATCAGATATTGCGTTAACGCTTGCACAAGGCGGTATGCGCGTCGTGCAGTATGTGCAAATTCCAGAAGCTGATGCGCATAGCGACGTGCAAGCCGGTGTCGTGTCTCTTAAGTCGAGATCCTGCGCAGTGGAAGAGGCGGTTAAACAATCGTTAACGGCTCTAGAGTGGCTTAAACGTCAGGGCTGCGAGCTGTTTGTTTTCAAGTACTGCTCTACATTTGACTCCACAAAAAAAGGCAATATTGGGCCTGTCATTGATGCCTTGATTGACGCGCTTAAATGCACTAGCCCGGTTATAGTGTGTCCGGCCTTTCCGACAACTGGACGCACTATTTATCAAGGGCACCTTTTTGTATTCGATCAACTCTTATCTGATAGTAGTTTGAAGAATCATCCAATTACACCGATGACAGATTCTGATATCAGACGCTGGCTACAATTCCAGACTCCCCATGCCATCGGGCACCTACCTCTAAATGCCATACGCGATGGCTTGGCTCGTGATCATCTGCTTTCTGAGCTTTCCGAAGGTCGTCAACGGATTGTTTGTGATGCAGTAAGTGATGATGATCTGGTCGATCTTGCAAAGGCAATCGATGGATTTCCTTTAATTACGGGTGGTTCGGGAATCGCAATTGGGTTACCGGCACGATTTGGTATCGACGCAAAACATTCGGCCAAATGGTCGGGAGAACAAGGCAAAGCTCTAGCACTTTCAGGCTCTTGTTCGACAACAACGTTGTCTCAAGTTGCTCACCACATTGAATCTGGAGGGGCACACTTCGCGCTTTCAATTCCTGATCTGCTTGATGGCTCAGTAACACCTCAAAGTGTGGTTGATTGGGTGTTGGTTCAATCGAGTCTTCCATTGGTTTATTCGTCGGATACGGCCGATGCCGTAAAAAGAATTCAGGCGGAAAACGGTGCTGAAGCAATCGCTTCGAGTATTGAGAATTTTTTCGGAGAAATTGCGAAGCTTGCATATGATCAAGGTATTAAGCGGCTGATCGTTGCTGGTGGGGAGACCTCGGGTGCCGTAGTGAACTCGCTGGGTATCGAGGCAATGGAAATTGGGCCAATGATTGACCCTGGTGTTCCTGCGCTACAAGTGAGTGGCAAAGAGTTAGTTATCGCTTTGAAATCTGGAAATTTTGGAACGATTGATTTCTTTTCCAAAGCCAAAAATGTGTTGAAAACCGGCTAGAGAAAGTACAGCCGAGCTTAAACCTGACCCTATCAAGAGATGTCGTTATGGCCGATGTTCGTGTGCGAGAACAACTGTGTAAATTTGCTAAAAGTCTGTTTGATCGTGGCTTAACGGGCGGTAACACGGGAAACATTTCAGTGCGTACCAGCGATGGCGGTTTGTTGGTGTCGCCCACGGGTACTTCATTTGGTTCTTTGGACCCTGCTGAACTATCACGCTTTGACAGTGAAGGTGTGCACCTATCGGGTTTGCAGCCAACCAAAGAGATGCCTATTCACTCGGCGTTTTATGAAACTCGCTCAACCGCTGGTGCTGTTGTACATCTGCATTCTACGCACTCTGTGGCGTATTCTTTACTGCCCGGCCACGATAGTGATAATTTTCTTCCGCCGCTTACTGCTTACTCCATCATGAAACTTGGCAAGGTATCGTTGTTACCTTTTTACTTGCCCGGCGACGCAGCGATGGGAGATGCCATTCGAGGCTTAGCAGGAAAGCGATCGGCCGTCATGTTAGCCAATCATGGCCCTGTGGTAGCGGGTAAAGATCTTGAGTCGGCAGTCTATGCGATAGAAGAGCTGGAAGAGACATCGAAGCTTGCGTTGTTGTTGCAAGGCCGTTCGATCAACGCACTAACCAGTAGCCAAGTGACGCAAGTCGTCTCGGCGTTTAACGTGGAGTGGAACTAATGGCTAAATTATCAGCGAACTTAGGTTTTTTATGGACTGAGCTTGCCTTGCCCGACGCTATTGAGCGTGCCGCTGTTGCAGGCTTTGATGCCGTTGAATGTCATTGGCCATATGATGTGCCGGTCGGAACGCTCAAAGCGGCGCTTGAATCTGCGGGGTTGCCCTTATTGGGCTTGAACACGCGTCGAGGTAATGTAGAAAGCGGAGAGGCCGGGCTTACCGCGGTCGTTAATCGTGTGTCTGAAGCTCGAGCAAACATTGATGAGGCGATCGAATACGGTGCGCAAGTTGGTTGCTCGATGGTGCATGTCATGAGTGGTATCGCCTCAGGGGAAGAGGCTTATGCAACATTCGTCGACAATCTCCAGTACGCATCTGCACAAGCGGCAAAGAATGCTATGGGCGTACTCGTAGAGCCAATTAATACACGCGACATTCCAGGCTATTTTCTGAACACTGTTGAACAAGCAGCGGCTGTTATAGCCGACGTCGCCCAGCCTAACGTTAAGATCATGTTCGATAGTTATCACGTGCAGATCATGCAAGGGGATCTGCTCACACGCCTACAGGCTCACCTACCTATCATCGGCCACATTCAAATCGCTGCTGTACCCGATCGTGGTGAGCCCGGGCAAGGGGAGCTGGACTACCCACAAATTTGCCGAGCCATTGATGCAATGGGTTTTGATGGCTACATAGGAGCAGAATACAAGCCGCGCGATTCAACCGAAGCGGGCCTGGGGTGGATGTCTTCTATTGATCGTAGTCCGTCCGCGTAGGCAGCATAGAGAATCAGTTCTAGCTAGATGATTCAGGTAATATAAGCGCATGAATACCAGAATGATTCAAGCCCAAATAGGGGTATAGCCGTATGACAAACGACGCAGTAAAAGTTTGCGTAATCCTAGCAATGGATCGCAATAAGCTGATCGGCAAGGAGGGCGGTATGCCTTGGCACATCCCGGGTGAGCTGGCTTACTTTAAATCGGTGACGATGGGGCATCCTGTCATCATGGGCCGTAAAACGTTTGATTCAATCGGTAAGCCTTTGCCGGGCAGGCTAAATGTGGTGGTCACGCGCAACAAAGAATGGCAAGCAGAGGGCGCTGTTGCAGTGACGTCACTGGAAGAGGCGCTGGCTGTAAGTAAGGCCACGGTAGGCGATGCTGAAGAGCGTCAAGTGATGGTTATTGGCGGCGCAGCCTTGTGCCGTGAGGTGATGCCCTTAACCGATAGGCTATATCTTACGTTTATCGATCACGAGTATGAAGGCGATACTTGGTTTGATAGTTTTAACGCTGAAGACTGGCACGAGGTGTCGAGACGCGACGTGGATCCTGCGGAGACTAACAATATACCCATCTCGTATCGGGTGTTAGAGCGCGCGAGCATGGCTCAAAGCCAAGCTTAAGTTGGCTTTATGGATTAAAACCAAAAGCCCTTAAGCTAAATTCTAATGCAGTAGGGAATGCATATTTGGGAAACTCCGTATGCATCATTCTTAGAGCCGATGCGTAATCGTGCATCGATTTGTCTAAACTTTGGAAAAACTCCAAGATCAGCTCCACTTAGATTTACTTGTTTCAGGTTTGCACTGATTAGATTTGTATTTTGTAATTGCGCATTACGTAAATCAACGTTTGCAAAATCTACACGGACCGAATCGCAATCGCGAAAATCGACATTCGGCTCTGGCTTCGCTAAGCATTTATAACGCATAGTTTTTGTATATGAGGCTATAGAAAATTGGTATTGGCAAGGCTGCGTGACGTTCCGTTAGAGTCGCAAGTTGTTAAGTGTTTACAAACTTCAGAGGCGTTATTATGTTACGAATTAAGTACATGCTAAATCGAGTGCTATTTATTGCAGCTGTTTTAGGTATGGCAAGTGCACAACCGCTAAGTGCTCAAGATAGCTTTTCTCCGTACGTCGATGCAAACGGTAACATTAGTTTCCCTGACGGTTTTCGTACCGGTATGGTTCATCTTGGTTCCTGGTTTGTGCCTGAGGGCGGTGCCAGTGGCTTTCATGATGTTTATAGTGAAGTTGCTACAGTGGAGCACTATCGTAAGACAGGCGAGTTTCCGGATGGTGCAACACTTGTTAAGGAGCTCAGGGCGTCGGAGGTAGGTGACTATTCCACAGGAAAGGGAATCAGTCACACTACAAACGTGATCAAACAGTGGTTCGTCATGATTAAAGATTCCGAAGGGCGTTTCCCTGATAATGCGATATGGGGAGACGGTTGGGGCTGGGCATTATACAAGCCGGACAATCAGGGGCAGAACGTCGCAACTGACTATAAAGCAGATTGTTTAGCGTGCCACGTTCCCGCCAAGAATACTGATTGGATATATGTGGAAGCCTATCCAATATTAGGTGAAAAAGCTAACTAAGCAGGCTCTGCAATACAGCAGCGCTTATCCATGTCGAATGCTGCTAAGTGACCGCCCCAGACACAGCCGCGGTCCAGCGGCATAAGCCATTGGGCGGTAATAGCAGGATGTGCAGACCAATGTCCAAATATCAGTATTTCATCTCGCCATGCTGGGCTAAGCAAGTGATGCCAAGGGACTAGAGTAACGGGTGCGCTGGTGGGTGAGCCGTTGTAATCAAAGTCAAGTTGCCCATCCACCTGGCAAAATCGCATTCGCGTAAATACATTGGTTGCGAAGCGAAGCCTGTCGTAGCCACTGAGCGTAGTTGACCAGCTGTTGGGTTCGTTGCTGTACATGGTGCTTAGAAAATCAACGTAGTGATCACTGCGTAACACAGATTCTAATTCGCGCGCTAAAGTGGTGGCTGTTGCGTGATCCCAATCAGGGTGTATGCCTGCGTGTACAAGGATATAAGGCGAATTGGCTTCTGCGTGTAACAAAGGGCGGTGCCTCAGCCAGTCCAGTAGCTCATCACAATCAGCAGCATTGAGTATGGAGGCGAGTGTGTCTTTTTTAGAAGGCTTACGAATGCCGTGTCGTACTGCCAACAAATGTAGGTCGTGATTGCCGAGCACCGTCACGCAGCTTTTGCCAAGTGCTTTGACAAATCGCAGCGTATCGAGCGAGTCGGGGCCGCGATTGATTAGATCGCCGGTAAGCCAAAGCGTGTCGCGTTGCTCGTCAAACTGCAAGCGTTCGAGCAAGCGTTTGAATGGATCGAGACAACCATGAAGGTCGCCTATCGCATAATGTGCCATTGTAGGTTTGTGCGCTGCTTGTGTTGCTTAATGCAGCGTGCGCGGTATGGTCAGTAAAAAATCCGCGATAGGGGCAGTAAATTCTGCGCCTTCATCGGTGACCATTTTGTAGCTGCCACCCATTGTGCCCATTGATGTTTCTAGCATTGTGCCGCTGGTGTACTGAAACCCTTCGCCTGGCTTAAGATGAGGTTGTTCTCCCACCACGCCGTCGCCTTGCACCTCTTGCACCTTGCCGTTGGCATCGCGGATAACCCAATGACGCGTCAGCAAACGCGCGGATATCTCTCCCACGTTACGAATGGTAATGGTGTATGCGAAAACGAAGCGGTTTTCATCCGGATCGGATTCGGAATCGATATAGAGCGTTTCGACATCAACATTGATGCCGTCACTGAATTCGCCTTGCATGATCAGATCTCGTAAGTTGGTAGGATAATGGTAGCACTGAGTGCTCAGCAGGTCACTATTTGGAGGGTGAGGTGTTGCCTTTGTTTAGAAGCTTGGCCAAGGCAAAGAACTGTGGCAGGCCAAGTGTTTCGGCCCTTGCGCCAGGGTCGATACCTAACTGTGAGAACTGCTCATCGCCAATCTGTTTTTTTAGATTATTACGCAGTGTTTTACGCTTGTTGGCGAAAGCCAGGCGCGCAATAGCCTCAAGGGAGCTTAGCTCGGTAGCTGATGGCTGTTTCTCATGCGGTACCATACGAATCACAGCCGATTGAACCTTCGGCGGTGGGTCAAAAGCCTCTGGAGGCACCTCAAGCAAGGTACGAACCTCAAAACACGCTTGAATCATCACGCTTAAACGACCGAATGAGCGAGTGCCGCTTTTTGCAGTAATCCTATCGACAACTTCTTTTTGCAGCATGGCATGCACATCTGTCAACACGCTAGCTTGCTGTGCAAGCTTCAGGAGCAAGGGAGTGCCGATATTGTAGGGCAGATTGCCCACTAACCTTAAACGCCGATCGCCGGCAAGTGCTTGCCAGTCTACTTGGAGTGCATCAGCTTCAACAATGGTCAGTTTAGGCGTTTGTCTCTCCCGTAGTCGAGCAACCAAATCACGATCAATTTCGACCACAGTGAGTTGCGATACGCGTTCCAGCAGCGGATTAGTCAATGCACCAAGGCCCGGTCCAATTTCAATTATTGGGTCGTTTTCTTGCGGATTGATATAAGAAATGATCTCACTAATCAGTTGCTGATCTTGCAGGAAGTTTTGACCAAAGCGTTTTCGGGCTTGATGTCTCACGCGCAGGTTTTAAGCTCGGCTTGAGCCATATTGATCGCTAAGCTCAGGGCTGCATGCAAGCTGCCTTCATCAATGGTGCCGGAGGCGGCCTTATCTAAGGCAGTGCCGTGATCGACCGAGGTGCGAATAATGGGCAGCCCTAGAGTGACATTAATCGCCTTACCAAAACCAGCATACTTAAGCACAGGCAAACCTTGATCATGAAACATCGCTAGTACGGCATCAGCACCTTCGAGATGCTGTGGTGTGAACAGGGTGTCCGCGGGCAATGGACCGATAAGATTCATCCCACGTTTGCGTAGTGACTCGAGTGTTGGTTCGATGATGTTGATTTCTTCCATGCCCAAATGGCCGCCTTCGCCAGCATGCGGATTAAGCCCACACACCAGTATCCGTGGTGACTCGATAGCGAATCGTGAGCGAAGCTCGGCGTGCAAAATAGTGAGTACCCTAGTGAGTGTTTTAGCAGTAATTGCAGTAGCGACTTGTTGCAGAGGCAAATGAGTAGTGGCCAGTGCGACGCGTAGCGTATCGGCGGTAAGCATCATCACAGGATAGGCTTGAGTTTTATCGGCTAGGTACTCGGTATGCCCAGTAAAGGCTATACCGGCATCATTGATAATGCCTTTGTGGATAGGGCCGGTGACCATTGCTGCATAGCGGCCAGCAGTGCATCCTTCTACTGCGTTATCCAAGCAACGCAGGACATAGGGCGCGTTGTCGCTATTAAGTACGCCTGCTTGAGCCGTGGCTGCCAAAGCAGTATCAGCAACGCAGAGGCTTCCAGCAGCATCACCTTGTGGTTCGGTATTGCGGTCAAAAAGACGTATTGTGAGCGGCAGGTTTAAAGCGGCTGCACGCTCAGTGAGCATTGCAGCATTAGCGATTATGACAATTTCGTGTGCACGTACTGCTTGTGCCAGCATGATCGCAAGGTCAGGGCCAATACCCGCAGGTTCGCCTGGTGTTAAGGCTATACGAAGTGTCACTTACACGCGCATCTCGATGAATGACTCATCGCGTAGTTGTCGAATCCAGCGCTCAGTTTCTTGTTCGGTTTTTTGACGGCGGATAACGGATTCTGCCTGTTGTCTGATGACTTCTTCTTTGATGGTGGTGGTGCGCGTATCAAGCAACTCAAGCACATGCCAACCAAACTGTGTTCTGAATACTTGGCTAAGCTCGCCTTTGTTGAGAGAGTTGGCGGTCTCTTCGATTTCACTTGGCATTTGGCCGGTGACAAACCAAGGTAGTTCACCCCCTTTGTTAGCACTGTTAGGATCTTCGCTAAGGGCTTCGGCCAGTTCTGCAAATGACTCGCCGTTCACAATTCGTTGGCGAATAGCGGCTATTTTTGCCTCTGGATTGCCATCTTGACTATTAGCCAAATAGATATGCCTTACCAGTGTTTCACTCTGTTCGGATTGCGCGCCACTGCGCGTGTTATTTAATCGAACGATGTGTAAGCCGTTAGCACTTCGTAACGGTTCACTAATATCGCCTTTTTCCATATCCACTAAGGCAAGCGCTAGAAAATCAGGAAGCTCTTGAAGGCTACGCCAGCCCAGATCACCACCGTCAAGCGCTCTAGCGCCATCAGAGCTGGCAATGGCTGTTTGTGAAAAATCAGCACCTTCGCGCAGATCGACAAGGATGGCATCGGCACGTTCTAACGCTTTGTCGTACTCGCTTGCGTTGGCCGTTGCTGGAACTGCCAACAATATATGTTGAACTTGATAGCTTTGGTTGTCGACGCTGTTGTTAGCTTCAATAAGGTCGTCTACTTCCTGGCCTGATACCTTAATGCGTGATTGCACATCCCGCTGCAGCAATCTACCAAATAGCAATTCTTGTTCAACGTTGATACGGAAACGATCGTAGTCAATACCTTCGTTTTTCATTGATTGCCGAAGCTGGTTAGTATCCATATTATTGTTGCCGGCGATTTGTTCGATGGCTCTGTTTACGCTACCAGGATCAATGCTAATGCCTAATTTATTGGCATGCTGACGTTGCACTTCTTGATCGATCAGGCGAGAGATAACCCGCTTTTGGAACACCTCATCAGAGGGCAGGGTTTGCCCGTTGCTTTTGGCTTGTAGTTTAAGGTAAGCGGTTTCGGCGCTTAGTTCGCTGGCGAGTACCACGCCATCGTTCACTATTGCAACGATCTTATTTAAAACCACATCACCTTCGGCAGCCACGGCTTCCCCAACCATTGCGGCGTTGGCAAACACTAGTGCAAATAACACGCTTAATTTCTTCATTTGTAATCGTCCCGGTAGCCCAATATAGAGGTTTCGAGTAGGGCGCCGTAGTTTTGCCCAACGGGTGCTAGGCCCTTTAATACTAATTGTAAATAGACGCTGGTATCGTGATCCATGCCGTCGTCGGTCACAAAACGACGGGCTGCAAAGCGCGCCGCCCAGCAACAACTGTCGTATTGTAAGCCTAACAAAGTCTCAATACTCTGATCTTCATCAAGTGAATAGTTCCAACGGCCAGCCAATACCCAGTTGTTCTTAACTGGCCAAATCATCGAAAAATCAAGTTGTTCGGTTTCAGCGTTTCGACCCGTATTAACAATACGATGAGCAAAGTTGACGATTTTGTTGGGGGCAGGGCGGTAACTTACTAACATCGACCCTCGCACGGTGTTTCGATCGGTTGGATCCCATTGTAATTTACCGTTTACACCCCAATTGTTGGATAAATCAGCTGCAAGCTCACCGACCACATCTGATGTATCGCGAGTGTTGATATCACGTGTATCGGCGGTGTCGCTCTCGAGCGTTACACGGCGGTCATCTGAATAGAAGATTTGGCCTATGCTGGCACGAAAGTCTTCGCTACCGTCTACGCCGTCAACAATGCGGGTGGTGAGGGCAAGTGATACTTGGTTGGCATCAGCAACTCGATCAGAACCTGAAAATCTATTTTCGCGAAATAGCTGCGAGATGTTGAAATCAAACTCGTTGCTGTCAAATAGCGGGATACCCTCTTGATCCTCAAACGGTACGCGTAGATAAAACAGGCGCGGCTCAAGAGTTTGCACAGAGCCTTTAAGATCGATCGATCGATCAAAATATAAACCACTATCAATTGATAAGGTGCCTAGGTTTCGGCTAACGCTGCTAGATTCGGTTTCCACTTGGTTGTTGAGTGCATAGTGTGTGAAGCGATAGGCCAAAGTCGGTTTAAAAAACCAAGCGTCTCGAACAATTGGCACAGTTAGCCGGGGGTGTAGATCCAATCGCGAGCCAGTAATGGAGGCATCACGATCAAAATAGACCAACTCGGCATCAACGTTTGCGCGTATGCCGTATTTATCACGGTCGGGTTCCCAATTGAAAAGAAACTGCGGTAAGCGTTTGTAAGGCTTGTCTTCATCATCAATCGTGTCATCCACCGTTTGGTAGGTTTGCAAGCGACTGATAAATTGATAAGGGCCACGTTGAAAAGTCAGATCGGCTCTACGTTCTAAGTGTGTAATGCTCGCAACTTGTACGCTATCGCCTAGGTCTTTGAAATAATCACCATCGCTTACCCGGCTTGCCAATATGTTGCTAGACCACTCGCTATTAAAACGCCCATCATGCTTTAGCTGTGTAAAAACTCGGCGCTCGTTGCCGCGCTCTTTGTCATTGATAAATTCGTTATCGAGTTGCCAAGTGCCTTGTTTATCTAAGTATCGAAACTCGCTTTGTAATTGCGCCCCGCGTTTGCTTGTTAGCCTTGGCACAAAGGTCGCATCCAAGTTAGGTCGGATGTTCCAATACCAAGGTATATGCAACTCTAGGCCGGTATTTTCGCGACGCGCAATCACGGGAGCTAGAAACCCAGTTTTTCGCTTAGGGGATATCGGAAAACTGAAACGCGGTATAGCTAGTAGTGGCACGCCTTTAAAATTAAGCCTAATGTTTTTTGCGGTACCAATACCTTCGTCTGGAAATAGATGAATCTCCTTGGCTTCGATAAACCAACTTTTGTCGCCTGGTGGGCAGGTAGAGTAGGAGCCATTTTTCATGATGTACTCGCCTTTCTCGTTGCGCTCCATATTTGAAGCACCACCAGTGGCTCGATTACCGTTTAAATCAATTTCGTAGCTGGATTCACCCGCGCTGAAAAGATTGTCGTCCATATCAATTTTTGCATCACGACTCTGCAGATTGATGCCGTTTGATAAAAAGCTTACTTCGCCTTCGATCAACACTTCGCCTGACTCAGGCAGGTATTTGGCGTTTTCAGCATTTAAACTGCGATCTTTAAAACCGATGGTGGTATTGCCCTCAAGTGAGACCACGCCGTTTTCGCTGACAACATTGTCGGCCTCGGCGTTTATTCGCGGCACTTGTTCATTGTCTGCTTCGTCATTGCTGGTGTCGCCCTCCACCGTGGCGCCGGCCAGATATGCCGGAGCCGGACACAGCTCTTCGCCATCCGCCCTGGCAGACAGCGGATTTGCACCCAACAAGGCCAATGCGGCCAAAAATTGAGCAATATATGTCTTGCAGGGATTAATCACGTGTCGAAATAATAGACCGCTTTTGACTTAAACTAAAGGCGTTGCGTACGCGCGCCATACATTATCACCTGTGTCTGAAAAAACTGCTGCTGTTTCTGTCGACCCTAGTTGGCGCAAACTTATGGATAGTGAGTTTGAAAAGCCCTATATGGCCGAGCTTAAAGCTTATCTGGGTGAGCGCAAAAAACAGCGCGCGGTGGTTTATCCGCATTCTAGCTTGTGGTTTAACGCCTTTGCTCTCACGCCTGTGGAATCGGTCAAAGTTGTCATTTTGGGACAGGATCCCTACCACGGGGCAGGCCAGGCGCACGGGCTTAGCTTTTCAGTGCCCGAAGGGGTGCGTACGCCACCTTCGTTGCTCAACATATTCAAAGAAATCGACAGTGATCTCGGCCTCGATGTGTCACTTGCTGCGCAGCGGCTCGGCTGCCTAGAGGCGTGGGCTCGTCAAGGGGTATTTTTGCTCAACAGCGTGCTTACTGTTGAAGAAGGTATGGCTGCGGCTCATCAAGGGCGAGGTTGGGAAGAATTCACTGATGCTGTCATTAATCATTTGAGTAATGAGCGTACTGATCTAGTGTTTATGTTGTGGGGCAGTTACGCACAAAAGAAAGGCCAAGTGATTGATGCCAACAAGCATCGTATATTGAAGTCGCCACACCCGTCGCCGTTGTCGGCGCATAGGGGATTTCTTGGGTGTAAGCACTTCTCGCAAGCCAATAGCTGGTTAGCTGATAAGCAACTCGACCCCATCGACTGGACACAAGTGAGCTAAAAAAGTTGATATGACAACAATGACCAAGCACTTTATTGCAATTGTGAGCGTAATAATTTCCCTTGTATTAACAGTAAGCACTGCAGCCTATGCCGCACCTTATGGTGAACGCAAAGAGGTACAGCAATATATTGATCAAATTGCCAATGAGCATGATTTGCCGAGACAAAAACTGCAGGAGGTGTTTAATACGATTGAACCGCAACAAACCGTCTTAGACGCTATTTCGCGCCCGGCCGAAAAAACCTTAACGTGGGCTGATTATCGGCCAATTTTTATCAAGGCAAAGCGCATCGAGCAGGGCAAGCAGTTTATGCAAGAGCACGCTGATACCTTAGCGCGTGCCGAAGCCACTCATGGCGTACCGGCCAGTGTGATAACGGCGATTATCGGTGTTGAGACGTATTATGGGCGCATTACTGGTAAGTACAGCGTGCTTGAGGCAGTAGCCACGCTTGCGTTTGATTACCCGCCACGGAGTAAATTCTTTAAGCAGGAGCTCACCGAGTTTTTAATTTTAAGTCACTCGGAAGGCTGGGACATGACCCAAATTAAGGGCAGCTATGCAGGTGCAATGGGCTGGCCTCAGTTTATTTCCAGTAGTTATCGCCGTTATGCAGTGGATTTTGATGGTGATGGCAAACGAGATTTACTCACTAGCACCGTCGATGCGATAGGTTCGGTTGCTAATTACCTTAGCGTACATGGTTGGCAGCAGGGAGCCCTGATCACAGAGCCGTGGGCCGTATCTGACCGCTCGGCTGCCAGCGCAACCAAGCTTGTGACCAAGTCGCTAAAGCCTTCTGTGTCGCCTAAAGCACTAAAAGCGCTTGGCTTCAGTGCAGACACCACTGAAGATGTCAGCGTGATGCAGTTTGACGGGAAACAAGGCAAAGAAACATGGGTTGGCTACCCTAATTTTTACGTCATCACTCGGTATAACCATAGCCGCATGTACGCGCTGGCGGTGCATCAACTTAGTCAAGCCGTTCAATAGCGTCATTGATTAGCAACTTGTTCAGAAATGGTCCGTGCAGGGACTGACGGCTCACCTATAATTCAAGCTGATCTGATCCCGATCAGCTTATTTTCCTAGTGCCTGTGATCCTGAAAAACACGTTACGACTACCCGTGCAAAATATGGTTTGTCTGAGCATTGCATGCTTGGTCTTGTCAGCCTGTGGCACGCCTTCTAGGGGCTCCGCAGACGGGCCAGGTGCCTTTGTTGCGCTCGGTAACTCCCCAAGCCACAAAGTGCAAGATTTACCGCGCTCGCGCTCTGGTAACGCATCTGTTTACACGGTGTTTGGTAAACAGTATTCCGTTCTGGAGAGTGCAGAGGGGTTTACCGAGCGAGGCATAGCATCTTGGTACGGCAGCAAGTTTCATGGCCGCGATACCGCCAGTGGTGAAAAATACAACATGTATGCCATGACCGCTGCGCACAAAAACCTACCACTTCCGGTTTATGTGCAAGTCACTAATCTCGATAACGGCCAGGAATTGATAGTAAAAGTGAACGATCGTGGCCCCTTTATAGAAGGCCGAATCATAGATCTGTCATTCGCTGCGGCGAGGGAGCTGGGTATATACGACACGGGTACAGCTAATGTTGAAATAACAGCCTTGAGTGAGGCCGTGCGTGATGGTGGGGAGCAAGTTGTACTGCAAGATGTCGCTACCCCTGAAGCGCCTCCAGAGGTGACCCCAGATGAGGTTCCTGGGTCGGTAGGCGAAGAGAATCGCTATGGGTGGGTGGTTCAGTTGGGTGCGTTTAAGGACGCCGCTAATGCAAGCGCGCTGCTTGAAACGCTGAGTTCGACGCTAGCTGTACGAAGTTCGATCAACCACGATGTTAATTCGCAACTTTATCGAGTTTTAGTGGGTCCGATGGAATCAAGCGGTGAAGCTAAACGGTTAGTAGACACCCTAGCGTCAAGCGGAATAGACGGCTATACCTTGAAGGCTCGATTTTAAGTAGGGCGCTTCCTAGCGTCAAATCATTTACACTAACTGCGCGCAAGCGATGTTGTTACTTCCAACCGGAACGATTGTTGATGTTTTCTAGCACTATCCCAGGCACTATCCAGCGACAAACTTGGTCATTTTTTCGATCTATAGGCATATTGTGCCTATTGCCAACGCTCTTCTCTTTGGGGTTTGGTGTTCAGGCGGCGCCGCTGCCAGCTCCACCCCAATTATCTGCAGAGAGCTATCTGCTGGTTGATTTTACAAGTGGCGCGGTGCTAGCTGAAAAAAATCCCGACCAGCGGATGGAGCCAGCCAGCCTGACCAAGATGATGACGGCCTATATTGTTGCGCAGGAATTAGCGCGTGGCAACATTAGTAGTTCCGATCCAGTCATTATCAGCGAAGAAGCGCAAGCAATGCCAGGTTCGCGCATGTTTGTAGAAGCAGGCACAACTGCTACGGTAGATGAGCTATTAAGGGGCTTGATTGTTCAATCAGGTAATGATGCCAGCGTGGCCTTGGCTGAGCATATTGGTGCCAGTGAAGCAGGGTTTGTCGACATCATGAACCGTGTCGCCGCAAAACTAGGTATGAATCACTCTAACTACATGAACGCTTCAGGTTTGCCTGACGACAACCACTACACAACCGCATCGGATTTAGCCATCATTGCACGGGCGATAATTCGCGATTTCCCCGAGCTCTACACAATCTATTCTCAACTCGAATATACCTATAACAACATTACACAAAAAAATCGTAACTCCTTGTTAGGTCGTGATGCATCTGTGGATGGAATGAAAACGGGCCATACCAATGCTGCAGGCTATTGCCTGGTTGCATCTGCAAAGCGTGAAAACATGCGCCTAATAAGTATCATTCTTGGCACAGCAAGCGACAAAACCCGCATTGCCGAAAGTCAACGGTTGCTCAATTATGGGTTTCGTTTTTTCCGAACTGAGCAAATCTATGCAGCGGGTGAGTTGGTTAGTGAAGCGCAAATTTGGATGGGTAAGCAAAGTTCCATACCGTTAGGCGTGGCAGAAGATTTATTCGTTACCTTGCCACGCGATGCGTTCGAAACCTTACACAGCCAGATAGAGGTGAGCGATTACATTAAAGCGCCTGCGCGTCTAGGCCAAGAGCTAGGTCGTTCTGTTTTGACTGCCGATAGCCAAGTCGTTGGCGAAGTGCCCTTACTGGCATTGAAAAAAGTTGAAGAGGGCAACATATTGGTTCGCATGAAACATTCGATTATGCGATATTTTAGATGAGCGAAAAGGACTCCCCTCAAGAATTATCTGATCTGATTACCTATCCTGCGGATATGTCGATCAAGGCGATGGGGTTGAATGCCAACAATTTCGAAGCGTTTATTATTGGCCTAGTATCGCCAATTATTGCACCGCAAAAACCGAGTAGAACGGACGCTCGTGAAAGTAGTGGCGGAAAATACCTCTCGGTTACCGTGCACTTTAAAGCAAGTGACGCTGCACAATATGAACGGGTTTACAGCACATTGCGCGAGGATGCGCGCGTGCTTTTTACACTCTGAACATCCAACACCTAGGGCTTGTTGATTACCAAGCTGTGTTTTCGGCCATGCGCGAATTTACCTTGGCGCGCGAACCAGACACCTCTGACGAATTGTGGTTTGTTGAGCATCCACCGGTCTATACCTTGGGCCAAGCCGGCAAACGCGAGCACATACTAAATGCGAGTAATATACCGATTGTTGAATCTGATCGAGGTGGACAGGTTACCTACCACGGCCCAGAACAACTCGTGGTATACACCTTGCTCGATTTACGACGCGCAGGCTTAAGCGTTAGAGAAACAGTAATCCATCTCGAGAATGCAGTGATCGACTGCTTGCAGCATTTTGGAATTGCTGCTGTGGGCCGACGAGATGCACCAGGTGTTTATGTGAATAATGCAAAAATTGCGGCCCTTGGATTACGTATTCGTCGCGGGCGTTGCTATCATGGATTGGCTCTAAATGTTGCGCCCGATCTAAAACCGTTTTTAGGCATTAACCCTTGTGGTTATGCGGGTTTAGAGGTCACCAGCATGAAAAAGCTAGAGGCCACTGTTAACATGCCACAGATCATGGACAGGCTTTTGCAAGCATTGTTGCAACACATTCCTAACGCCACGGCTTAACTGCTTGTGTCACAATAACTGCGTAGCTTTTTTGCTAACAGACTACATTGCTCACTGACGGCTGAATAAACATGACCACGGATTACACAGCACCTTCACGCAACGATCCTGATGGGCACCAACGCGGAGCAACCAAGCTTTCGCGAATTCCTATCAAGGTCGCAACACAAGAGGTTACATTACGTAAGCCTGAGTGGATTCGAGCGCGCGTACCAAACAATCCTCGTGTTATAGAAATTAAGCGCATGATGCGCGAGTTGAAATTGTCATCGGTGTGTGAAGAAGCCAGCTGCCCCAACTTAGGAGAGTGCTTTAGTCACGGCACGGCAACGTTTATGATTATGGGCGATATATGTACTCGTCGTTGCCCATTTTGCGATGTATCTCATGGCAAACCAAAACCCTTAGATCCCGATGAGCCAACCAACCTTGCTAAGGCCATAAGCCAGCTGGATCTTAACTATGTTGTGATTACCTCAGTTGATCGAGACGACTTAAGAGATGGCGGAGCGGGGCATTTTGATGCGTGTATAAAAGCTGTGCGTGAAGCCAGTCCGGGCATTCAGGTTGAAGTGCTTGTACCAGACTATCGTGGCCGAGTGGAAAAAGCGCTAGAGGCAATGGCGGGTAATCCGCCTGATGTGTTTAATCATAACCTTGAAACGGTTCCGCGCTTATACAAACAGTGTCGGCCGGGTTCTGACTACCAATATTCTTTGTCTCTACTAGCTAGCCACAAAGAGCGCTTTCCTAAGGTGCCAACAAAGTCTGGTTTAATGCTTGGTCTGGGTGAAACGATTGATGAAGTGAAAGAAGTCATGCGTGATATGCGCGAGCACAACATCGATATGCTCACTCTAGGACAATACCTGCAACCTAGCAAAGCACACTTGGCCGTTGAACGATTCGTACATCCGGACGAATTTGATGAGCTTGCGGTTTATGGCGATAGCATTGGGTTTTCACATGTCGCCAGTGGGCCCATGGTACGTTCTTCGTATCATGCAGATAGGCAAGCTGCTGGTGTGGCAATAACTAACTAGGTGGAAGGTTGTTCGGCCCTGCACGAACGGAGGCGGTTGGACTGCTACCTGGGCCGAACGCAGACACTTTGCTTTAATCGGGTCATTTGAGCAAGCCAGAGATACCTGCTTTGTGGGTTCTTCCACGCTCTTGTGGTCCCCGGTCCTGTTTTTCTTGAACCGCTTTATATAAAGACAAAAACCTTCTGTAATGAAGATTGGGGGGTTAATAGTCTCGTCTGGTTAACACTCCGCCTCTCTATCCTAGTTAATGTCATAACAATGGTGACTTGGGTCACACTTTTGGCTGTAACTCAATCAAACGTCAACCGCTAACGTTATACAAGGCAGGACAAGTCAAAGAAGCAGCGCCAAAGAAAAATGAAAACATGCATGATGCAACGCCACAAATAGATCCAATTGAGCTGGATGATGCACTTCTTGAGATGCATATGCGTCAGCGCCTGGGTGTGCTTGCGATAAGCACACTAGCGCTGCTTGTGGGTTTTTTGCTGCTAAAAGATTCACTTGATAGTCGAACGCTCACTATCTGGTTGTTTGTGGGGCTTGCGTTAGTTGCTTGTCGAGTTGCGCTTTCGGTCGTAGTGGGACGAGGCAATAACGTCAGAAAATATTTGAAAGTGCAATATCTACTGGTTGGCTTGACAGGTGCCACCTGGGGATCTTTATCGCTATTGTGGTCTGTTGATTTGGCGTTATCAGATCAACTGATCATTATTGTCTTACCGCTAACGCTATCAGTAGGTGCCGTATCTGCAAGTGGCTCTTGGTTGCCTACATTCTACTTTTTTGCAATACCCTCACAATTGCCAATGGCATTGGTCTTGTTATCATGCAATGATCAAGGCATGGCTAGGTTAGCTTTGCCGGCCTTTGCATTTATGTTAGTGCAGGTGTTGATAGCTAGGGCTTATAACACCCAATTGCGGTCAAGCATCGAGCTGACGTTACTCAACGAGCGCATGGCTGCTAATCTGGCAACACACAATGCAGAACTGCTAAACGCAAACGAACAGGCAAACGCTGCCAATGTTGCGAAGAGCGAATTTCTGGCGCGCATGAGCCACGAGATTAGAACACCGATCAACGGTATGCTGGGCATGGCCGAATTGCTGCACAATACCAAATTATCAGTTGACCAAACCAGTGCGGTAACGAGTTTACGGAGTTCAGGTAAAGAGCTGCTTCACTTAATTAATGAGTTGCTTGACGTATCTACTTTGGAGTCGGGTAGCTACGAGCTGAATCAAGCTGATTTCAATTTGCATCGCTTATTGGCCGACCTAAATAAGCAACTTCGAGACAACAACGAAAGCGATGGGCATAAAATAACACTGCGCATCGGCGCTGCTGTGCCTACTATGATCCACGGTGATAAACACCGCTTAGAACAGGTACTGTCTAACCTGCTTAATAATGCCATTAAGTTTTCTGACCGAGGTGCTGTCGAGCTGTCGGTTATGCTTTCAAGTGAGAGTGGTTCGCGCGTGGCCGGTCCTAGCCTACGTTTTTGTGTCGCCGATTGTGGTATCGGTATTGAGGCTGAACACCAGCAATCGATATTTGAAGTATTTCGACAAGGTGATGGTTCAATAACGCGTAAATACGGCGGCAGTGGTGTAGGTCTATCCATCGCTAAAAGCTTTACCGAACTTATGGATGGTCACATCAGTGTAGAGAGTACCCTGGGTGAGGGTTCAAAGTTTTTCGTTGAAATACCGCTGAACGATGCGTTGCTAGCGCATGGCGAAGAGCAGGTTGTTGAGGAACCGCTAAACGATCAAACCGCGACAATGTTGCCAGCAAATGTGCTCGTCGCCGAAGATAATCCGATCAATCAAGCGGTGATCGAAACAATGTTAGAAGGTTTTGATTGCTCGGTAACCATGGTTGAAAACGGTGAGGAAGCCTTAGAGGCCTTGGCCTTATCCGAATACGACATCTTGTTTATGGATTGCCAAATGCCCGTGATGGATGGATTGAGCGCCACACAAATAGCCCGTGAACGCGGAGAGAAAATACCTATCGTAGCGGTAACAGCCAATGTTATGAAAGGCGATAGAGAAAAGTGTTTGGCTGCTGGGATGAACGATTATGTCAGTAAGCCTCTAGAGGCTGACAAACTGCATTTCATGTTGTTGCATTGGGTGTTTGGAGGCGAGCGACCAGCTGCTGCAGTATAAGCGTTAAAGCCTATTAGTCAGATGCTGACGAATGGTGTCTATGCGTTTTTTGTTAGCACCTAAATCACTGTGGCCAAGCCGTGATGCGCTGCGTATCTGGACTTCACTTGCCGCAACATCAACAAGCAATTCGACATCATCGGTGTATCCCATAAGTGTTGTCTTAAAAGTAGCGTGTAAATAATTACCTTGTTGCTGCTCGATTTTTCCACCTAGCTCGGTTATCGCTGATGCGAGTGTTGACATTGCATCGCTAGTGCCAAGTGCTATTGGTAAGGCATCGACTTTCTGGTTTATACGGCTGGATTGAGACCCTTGACAGTTCGGTTTTTTTGAACAGTCGCCAAGCTGCTCGTTGTCGTTAACAGATTGAATGCCACCGATAGCAGTCGTGCGCGACACAAACGTTATGCCAATACGCAGTAAAGCGAACAGACTCAATAAAACAGCGATCGCGATAATTAATTTAGACATGGTGATAACTTATGGCGAGAGCCGTTGAATACACCATTCGCTATTAGATGCTGTGTAAATAAAGCGATCGTGAAGCCGATCATCACGACCTTGCCAAAACTCAAAACGAGATGGCTTCAGTTGATATCCACCCCATCGATCAGGGCGAGGCACGTTTCCTTCAGGATACTGCTCGTGTAAAGACTTAACGCCAGCTTCCAGCTGAGCGCGGTTTTCAACTACGCGAGATTGATGTGATGAAGCTGCACTGAATCGACTGCCTTCTGGACGAGAGTTAAAGTAGTGATCGGCATCGCTGCCGCTTAGTTTTTGTACAGTTCCTTCAATACGCACTTGGCGCTCAAGTTCCCGCCAATAAAATAACAAGCAAGCAAGGGGGTTTTCTTGTAGATCTTGGCCCTTTTGGCTTTGCTGATCGGTGTACCAGCAAAAGCCTGCATCATCAAATGCTTTAAGTAGCACCACTCTTGAACGTGGCTGCGAGTCAGCACCTGATGTGCTGAGCATCATTGCAGTAGCATCAATTAGCTTCGCGTCACGTGCATCAGCCAACCAGTGTTCAAATTGTTGTACTGGCGAACTATTGAGCTGCGAAGCGCTAAGACTGTCGATTGAATAGTCTCGGCGTTGCTCGATAAGATTTTTATCGCTCATATGCGGTTGAAGTTTCATATATTATTGATGCAGAATATTAACATAGCAACCACAGCACCAATCACGGTGCCAACAGGAGCACCCATGCCTACATTCGACGTTGTCTCAGAAGTTGATCAGCACGAACTCACTAATGCAATCGATCAAGCTCATCGCGAAATCAGCAATCGCTTTGACTTTAAAGGCTCAGGTGCTGAAATCAAGGTCGCTGACGGCGCCATTTCTTTACAAGCTGATAGTGATTTTCAGGTGCAGCAGATGCACCCGGTCATTTATCAGAAGCTCACAGCGCGCAGCATTGATATAGCCTGTCTAGATGCTGGAAAGGTTGCCCCATCGGGCAAAGGTGTAAAACAACTGATAACCGTAAAGGAGGGCATCGATAAGGAAACGGCAAAAAAAGCCGTCGGAGTCATCAAAGGGTCAAAGCTCAAGGTGCAAGCTCAAGTACAGGGTGAGCAGCTACGAGTCACTGGCAAAAAACGCGATGATCTTCAGGCCGCTATGGCCTTATTAAAAGACGCCGAACTTGGCGTGCCGTTGCAGTTTCAAAATTTTCGTGATTAGCGTTGCAAGCTAGCTGTGTGATAAATATCAAACCGTGTAGCGTCAGTCTCCACGGTTGTTAATTGGCCGTGCCAATTTTCTGAGCCTGCGATTACCGCCGCACCCGCGGGGCGCTTAACTACCACCCGGCTCGTCGCTGCGTTAAGCGCATGTTGCAGTAATTGCGTGTTATTAGATTCAGGTAACAGCGCCTGTAAAAATTGCATGCCTTTCTTTACCTTCGCCTGCTTTTTTTTAGCCGGAAACATCGGGTCCAAATAAATAATGTCAGCAGCGCACTGACAATGCAAAAAGTATTCTTGGCTGCGGGTGTTGATCACTTCAACCTTATTGGCAATACTGGCAAGAGCCGGTTCGCCCATTGCGTGTTCGATAGCGTGCTGTAGCATCGCTGCCACTAAGGGCGACTCCTCCAGCATAGTTGTTTTGCAGCCTTGGCAGGCGATGATCCATCCATCTTGGCCAAGTCCAGCTGTTGCATCAACGACATGTGTAGCTTGGCGTTGAGCTTGATTGAGTTTGTGTAGGCCGAGGGCCCTTACTAAACTTTGATTTTTACTTGGCTGAGCTTGCCGTAGAGCGGCTTTGCCTTGAGTGAAGTCGATACTCATCCGAGCGCCGTCAGGACGTATCAAGGTGCGCTGCGCTGCTGATACCAGCAAGCGCCAGTTGCCGTCATCCACAGCGCCGTTAGCAATACTGTTATCAATTGGCAAGCGCAGCCTCTTAGCGAGTGCTTCAGCTGTGAGCAAATCGGCGTCAGTATCAGCAACAACCTTTATGTGGACTGGATCTGCGTTACCATCGAAACTCATCGCTCGATTTTAAACGCTAATGTCAGAAGATTCCGGAACATCGCTAGATACCGCTCAAATTGCTAATAAGGTCGTTAAAAAAAGGCAAGCGCTTCGTGTCGCTACTAAGCTGGTGGGGGCTTTTGGTGTACTGGCGTTTGTGGCTGTGTTGATTTCGAGCATGTCCAATTCGGAGTCAGTTTCAAACGACCTACCGTCAATGCTAGTGGATACCAGCGGCATAGAGGAGGGGCAGATTGATTATACGGTGTGGCATGGTCGTCCGGTATTGATCTACAGGCGAACACGTGAAGACCTGCAAGCGCTGCAGCTAACAAGCCCAGATCTAGCCGATGCGACATCTGAGCGCTCCATTCAGCCTGATTTCCCCAATGCACAGCTGCGCTCTCTAACAGCTGAGTGGTTTGTAGCTTTTAGTAGCGGTACTGATATGGGATGCCCGATTAAATTGGACTCTGGCCGTTTAACGGATACATGCGCAGGGTCGTCCTATGATCTGGCGGGTAGGGTCTATTTGGATCAACCAGCAAAAAAGAATCTAGCGGTACCGCCTTACACCGTGAAACCCAATGGCGACATATTGCTAGGAGGCCAATAAAACGCCATCAGTAATGCGGCGGAACCTCATCGTCAATGCTAGGAATAGCCTGTGTATCGCCACCTGAACCGCCATCAGCTTGGGCTATGCGCTTTTCTAGCTGGGCATAGGCCGTTTCTAGCTGTTTGATTTCGCGATATTGAGTGAGCACCACCTCATTGAGCTGGTGCAGGGTCATTTCCATCTCCATGACCTTGAGTTCAACTTGTTGCAGTCGTGTTGGATCGGAATCAGTCATAATAGTGAGCTACACAGCGAGGCAGGGTGCATTATGCTAAATTTTCGCTGGCTGAACAGCTATAAATTAGCCGGGACGATCCCATAAGAGGTTTGAGACGATAGTGGCTCTGAAAGAACAAGATATTAAAGACATCGCGCATCTAGCGCGTCTGGGGCTGGACGAATCAGCCCAGGCACCTCTAGCGGCAGATTTGTCCACAGTGCTCGAGTTGGTTGAGCAAATGAATTCGGTTAACACCGATGGCGTGGAGCCAATGGCACATCCGGGCAATGCCGTATTGCGATTGCGCGATGATACCGTTACGGAGCCAAATCAGCGGGACAAACTGCAAGAAGTCGCTCCCGCTACCGAAGATGGCTACTTCCTAGTTCCACGTGTAATTGAATGACCCATGGATATCCATACTAAATCGTTAGCCGAGCAGGCCGAATTACTCCAGCAACGCAAGGTATCTAGCGTCGAGCTTTGTCAGCATTATCTGGATCGTATTGACCGACTCGATAGTCAATTCAATAGTTTGATTACGGTAGATGCTGAACGTGCTTTGGCCGCTGCGAAGCGCTCCGATGAGAAACTTGCCAAAGACGAGGGTGGGCCTTTAGAGGGCTTGCCGCTGATCCATAAAGATATTTTCTGCACTGACGGTGTGTTAACGACCTGCGGGTCACGCATGTTAGAAAATTTTACTGCACCGTACGATGCTACCGTTGTTCAACGCCTGCAAAACCAAGGCATGGTGATGTTAGCCAAGGCCAATATGGATGAATTCGCAATGGGGTCATCCAACGAGAACAGTTACTTTGGCAATGTCATTAACCCCTGGAAAGTGGGTACAGTACCTGGTGGGTCCTCCGGCGGTAGTGCTGCGGCTGTAGCAGCTAGATTAGCGCCAGTAGCAACCGGTACAGATACCGGTGGTTCGATCAGGCAACCCGCTGCTTTTTGTGGCCTAAGCGGTATCAAACCAAGCTATGGTCGTGTCTCGCGTTACGGCATGATCGCCTTTGCTTCGAGCCTGGATCAAGCTGGCCCGTTTGCAACAACCGCTAAAGATTGCGCCATGATGTTACAAGCGATGGCTGGATTTGATGAGCGCGATAGCACTAGTAGTGACGAGGCTGTCCCTAGCTACACCGCGGGCCTCGACCAATCACTCGAGGGTTTAAAAATTGGAGTGCCGAGCGAATATTTTGCCGAAGGATTAGACCCACTCGTTGCAAAAGCTGTGGAGCAGGCGATAGAAGAATTCAGACAAGCCGGTGCACACATTAAATCAGTGTCTTTGCCCAACCAAGGTTTATGTATACCTGCTTATTATGTGGTGGCGCCGGCGGAAGCCTCTAGTAACCTGTCACGTTTTGATGGCGTTCGCTTTGGGCATCGCTGCGATAACCCCGTTGACCTAGAAGACCTTTACAAACGCTCTCGCGCTGAAGGTTTTGGTGATGAGGTTAAGCGCCGCATATTGATCGGGGCTTACACTTTATCAGCAGGCTTTTATGATGCCTACTATCTTAAGGCGTTACAGGTAAGGCGCTTGATAAGTGACGATTTTCAAAAAGCATTTAATGATGTTGATGTGATCTTAGGGCCCACTACACCTACTGCTGCATTCGCATTGGGCGACAAAAAAGATGATCCCGTATCGATGTATTTAAACGATCTTTATACCGTTTCAGCCAATCTCTCAGGCTTGCCAGCGATGTCGATCCCGTGCGGGTTTGCCGATGGGCTGCCCGTTGGTTTGCAACTGGTTACCAACCATTTCGAGGAAGCTCGATTGCTGCAAGTGGCGCATCAATATCAGCAAATCACCGACTGGCACACTCGTGCGCCAGAAGGATTGGACTAAGGCTATGGCTTGGGAAACAGTTATCGGGCTTGAGATACATGCTCAGTTGTCCACAAACACCAAAATATTCTCTGGTGCATCAACGGCATTTGGCGCAGAGCCCAATACGCAGGCCTGCGCGGTAGATTTAGGCTTGCCTGGTGTGTTGCCGGTAGTCAATGCAGAAGTTGTCCGCTTAGCCGTGCGATTTGCGCTTGCCACCAATTCGAGCATCACTGAGCGCTCGCAATTTGCGCGTAAAAATTACTTCTACCCCGATTTACCCAAAGGGTATCAGATCTCTCAAATGGCGTTACCGATCGTGGGTCCGGGTGAGCTAACTATCTTTGATGGTGAAGATAATCAAAAAACGATTCGTATAACTCGCGCCCACCTTGAAGAGGATGCTGGTAAGTCAGTACACGATTTATTCACAGGGCAAACGGGTATCGATCTTAATCGAGCGGGTACGCCGCTGCTCGAAATTGTATCTGAGCCTGATTTAAGTTCAGCTGTTGAAGCTGTGGCGTACGCCAAAAAGATGCACGCCTTAGTGCGCTACATTGATATTTGCGATGGCAATATGCAAGAAGGCTCTTTTCGTTGTGATGCCAATGTGTCGATACGAGAAAAAGGCAGCGACGTGTTGGGCACTCGATCAGAAATTAAAAACCTTAACTCATTCCGCTTTTTAGAGCGTGCTATTGATTTTGAAGTTGAACGGCAAATCGATGTGCTTGAAGGTGGAGGTGAGGTGATGCAAGAAACTCGGCTTTACGATGCTGATCGAGACGAAACTCGCTCAATGCGCAGCAAGGAAGAAGCGTTTGATTATCGTTATTTTCCCGATCCGGATTTACCACCGCTGTTAGTTGAGCAGAGCTTTATCGAGCAAGTGCGAGCAAGCATGCCCGAGCTGCAAGCTGACCGGGCAAAGCGCTTTGTCAACGATTACGAACTCTCGGAGGTCGATGCCAACACGCTAACTTCTGAACGCCCAACGGCTGATTATTTTGAAGCAACATTGGCAGCGAGTGATTCTGCACTAGCACCACGATTAGCTGCGACTTGGGTAATGGGTGAAGTCTTCTCTCGGCTCAATAGTGATGGTTTAACGCTAGAGCAATCGCCCGTTGATGCCACAGCACTGGCAGGGCTTTTAGATCGTATTCAAGACAACACGATCTCTGGAAAAATTGCTAAATCTGTGTTGGATAACATGTGGGAATCGGGAGAGCCTGCCGATAAAATCATCGCTGACAAAGGCCTGCAACAAATTACTGATACCGGTGCAATCGAGGCAATGATTGATGAGGTGATTGCCAATAATCCTGAGCAGTTGGCCGAATATCGAGCGGGTAAGGATAAGCTGATTTCCTACTTTATTGGGGCCGTGATGAAGGCGTCTAAAGGTAAGGCTAATCCGGGCGAGCTTAATAAGCTGCTAAAGCCTAAGCTTGATGGCTAGGATAGCGAAGCGTTATCAAACGACCAGCGCTCAAATTATTCTTCAGTGCTACACTAGTATCATAAATCGTGGAGATAAATGATGGTCTTATCCATTAAAACGTTAGTAATTCGTAGCTTGGCTGCTGTCGTGCTTGCCTTCTCTTTGGTTGCCTGTGAATCGCTACCGCTTGATCAGCCGGTTTTTGGCGGTTCTGCGGTTAGCGATACACCATTGGTAGCCGAGGTGCAAAAAGCACTGAAAGAGAACGCCCAAACTTCGAGGCTCAGGATCAAAGTGACGTCTGATGAAGACGTTATTATTTTACGTGGCACGGTTGAAAGTGATGCACAGGCTTTTACTGCTGAACAAGTAGCAGCTAGCGTCGCAGGCGTTAGGGTTGTCAGCAACCATCTTTATGCAGCCCAATAGTATTCAGCAAACTTGCCCTTACGTCATCTAGGTAAGCACGGCAGGTGGGTTTTACCGATTGGTTTGATTCTCGGGTTTGCCATGCCTGGCGCTGCAAAATCCCTAGTCGATTGGATTCCCTTTTTAATTGCAGTAATATTATTAATCGCTTGCTTGCAAATTAAGCAAGCGTCCATATCCGCAAGCCAGCCTCAAACACTATTTGCAGCGGCATCCATAAAATGGGTGATTGCCTGCCAGTTGTTATTGCCAGTTGTCGTTTGGTTAATACTCTCTTTTCTCGCAGTTTCACCCAGTTGGATTGCGCCGGCAGTGTTGGTGGCCTCAGCTGCCCCTATCACTGGTGGTCCTAGCTTAGTGATCATGCTTAAGGGTGATGCTAGACAGGCGCTTGAGTTGTTACTAATCGGTACCATGTTGTTGCCCGTAACATGCATACCCGGTTTGCTGTTGATTAACTCCAGTGGCAGTGTTTATCTAGTGGCGCTATCCGCATTAAAATTGTTATTGTTGATTGGCGCTGTTTTGTTGTTGGCAGCCGTTATCAGGCATTATTGGCACAGCTTAGCTCGCTACCGAGATGATCAATCCTTAGATGGCGTGAGTGCCGTCGTTATGGCCATGGTAGTGATCGGTTTAATGGCAGGTTTCCATGCAGAAGGACTGCAAAAAGTCGATGTGCTAGCAACGCTGGCATGGGCAACTGTTATCAACTGTGTTTTTCAGTTGTCGGGTTATGTGGGTGGCAAGCAATTGGGGCTTAATGCCACTGCGTCAGGTGTGTCGGCGGGTAATCGCAACATTGCTCTATTTCTGGTGGCATTGCCAAGCGAAGCTAGCGCACCCTTGCTATTATTTATCGCCTGCTATCAGATACCCATGTATTTAACACCGCTGCTCGGCAGTGTGTTTTACCCAATAGAGCCCAAAAAGAGTAATTGATGATAAATGCGCGAACAAGATAAACAACATCGATTTTTGATCGAAACGTGTGACGTCAATGGTCAAATTGTTCAGCTAGATAAGTGCTGGAAGGATGCACGAGCGAGAACAGAATACCCGCCAACAATCCAAACTGTGTTGGGCGAAGCATTTGTTGCGACTGTGCTATTGGCAGCGATGTTAAAGATGGATGGCAAATGCACTCTGCAAGTGCGTGGCCCAGGGCCAGTTCACTTACTAGTGGTTCAAGTAAATAGTGAGGGAGAATGTCGTGGCCTGGCTCGTTGGAAAGATGAACCCAAAAGTCACGACGTTAAAACTGTATTTGGTGAAGATGCAACCATGACGATCGCAATCGAGTCGTCAAATTATGACGAGCCCTATCAGGGTATTGTGCCGTTAGAAGGAGACACGCTAGCTGATGCAATGGGCCACTACCTCAGTAACAGTCAGCAATTGCGTACTCAATTGATCATGTCGGTGAATACCGATTCCGCCAGCGGCTTACTATTGCAGAAATTACCCAGCAGCGAAGCACGTACCGAAGATGAAGACGGTTGGTCGCGCGCAAAACAATTTGCGTCCACTGTCACTGATGAAGAACTCGCTGAACTCGGTGCGCAGGAACTATTGCGGCGATTGTTTTTTGAAGAAACGGTTCGCTTGTATGATGCCAAGGACGTCGTGTTTAAGTGCTCTTGCTCGCGCGAACGCACGGGCAATATGTTGATTGGATTAGGTATGGCAGAGATCGAAGACATTCTGGCTGAGCGCGATGACGTCGCCATTACCTGTGAGTTTTGCGATGCCGAATACCGTTACGACTCCGTCGATATCGCGGCGCTATTTAAAGGTGCAGTATCGGACGACGACACACCGACACAAGTCCACTAATGGAAAAAAAGTAATAAAATCAATATAAACAACGTCTTAGGCGTTTATTTTTATTATCTAATTACCTGAATATTGATCCCTAGCACTGCCAGTTTTGGCTGTTTTCTTGCAGTTTTAACGTCGGTTCTGATTAACTTTTCTGCGTCCGGTGCTCGTGCTGTCTAAAACTCTAAAATTTACTCGCAAATGTATCCGTGCACCTGTCCGTGGGTTTCGTGGCGCCAGAAATAGGCTGCGACGCGCGCGTGCGGGTATTAGTGCAGGCGTCAATGGTGCTCGTAATGCGGGCGCATATTCCGAACACATCAAGCACTTTGGCAACCCTGGGCAACAGTTTGAAGATGCTGATGCCTTGATTGGTCCAGCCAATGGTGCAAAGCGTGCCAAAGCAATCGCCTTTTACCTACCGCAGTTCCATCGCTTTGCTGAAAACGATGAATGGTGGGGCGCAGGGTTTTCGGAGTGGCGTAATGTAGCTCGGGCCGCCCCTCGCTTTGATGGTCACTATCAACCTCGCATACCTCGCGACTTGGGCTTCTATGATTTAAGCCATGAACAAACTATTAGAGAACAATCTGAACTTGCCAAATCTAACGGCGTTGACGCGTTCTGCTTTTATTACTACCGGTTCAACAACAAGCGCTTAATGGAAAAGCCGCTTGATTTGTTTGTGCAATCTGATATTGATCAAGAATTTTGTATCATGTGGGCAAACGAAAACTGGACTCGAAGCTGGGATGGTACTAACGATGTGATGATTGAACAGCAGTACCTAATCGATGACGAAGATGCCTTTATCGAAGATACGGCTTCGTACATGAAAGACGATCGTTACATCCGCTTAAATGGTAAGCCTGTGTTTATTTTATACCGCCCTGGTTTATTGCCTGATATGAAAGCAACCTTGTTGCGCTGGCGTAGCAAGTGGACAGCTGTACTCGGTATCGAACCAGTCGTGATGATGGTACAAGCCTTTGGTGACGAAGATCCGCGCGAATATGGTTTCGATGCAGCGATTGAGTTTCCGCCTCATAAAATTTGTGATTCGATGCCTTTGGCTAATAGCGAATTCAAAATATTTGATCCAAATTTCTCGGGAAAAATCCGCCACTATAAGGATGCCGTAAACCAATCACTGAATACTTCAAAGGCGGCTTACCCGTTGATCAAAGGTGTTACACCCAGTTGGGATAACGATGCTAGACGCCAAGGCGCTGGTAGTGTGTTGCATGGGTCAACACCTGCGCTGTATGAGCAATGGCTAAATGGTGCTATTAATTATGCAGAGCAAAACCCGGTGGAGAAGGAGTCGTTGGTATTTATCAATGCGTGGAATGAATGGGCGGAGGGTGCCTATCTGGAGCCAGATGTCCATTTTGGACACGCCTATTTAAATGCTACTAGACGTGCAGTGTACGGAATTGAAAAAGCAAAGCCTGTGTTACTTGTGGGGCACGATGCGCACAAGCACGGTGCGCAGATGCTTTTACTGAACATCGCTACCGTCATGAAGAAACAGCTCGGCCAAGATGTTGTCGTGTTGTTAAAGCAGGGTGGTGCATTGGTGGAAACCTATCGTAAGGTAGCGCCAACGTATGTGCTTAGCGAACAAGCAGCAGGGTGGTTGCTTGATTTTATTGACAAGGGAAATTTTGACTACGCTGTAACCAATACCGCAGTTACGGGTGATTTGGTGCCTCAACTTAAAGCGTGTGGTTTGAAAGTAAGTAGCCTGGTGCACGAGATGCCAGAACTAATAGCTGACTATAAGCTTGAAGAACACGTAAAAGCAGTCGCAGGAAACTCTGATTTTACTGTGTTTGCGGCAGCACCTGTGCAAGCCGGTTTTAATAGCTTTGTCGAAGTGGCTGAATCTCAACAAATCATCAAGCCGCAAGGTAGTTATCAAACGGTAAAATTTGACCAGATTGCACGTGAGCGTTTACGGAAGCAGTTGGGTATCAGTGATGATCAAAAAATAGTGATTAATGCAGGCTATGCTGATAAGCGCAAAGGTTTTGATTTGTTTGTAGAAACCGCTGCACGTATTAGCACGGCGCAACCTCATATGATTTTTATGTGGGTAGGTTCTATTGATCCTGAAATGCTGAGCTGGTTAAATAAAAGTTACGCTGCTACCCACCCCGTACACCAGTATCTAAAATTAGTGGGGTTTACTGAAAACATCGCACCGTATTATTCTGCTGCAGATGTGTTTTTTCTAACCTCGCGAGAGGATCCGTATCCAACCGTCGTGCTAGAGGCGATGAATGCCGGATTGCCAGTGGTAGTATTACGAGGCAACACTGGGTTTGATGATCTGATGCTGGATTTCGGTTACATTGCTAATCAGTCTGATACTGATCTTATCGATGACTGCTTATTCACTGCATTAGCTGAAGATAGAATCGGTAAGTCGCTGGAGCGTATTAACTACGTTAGCGAGCATGCACGCTTTGAAGATTACTGCGAATGGTTGGTTGAGCTACCCACGAGTGAAGCGGCTTAGGCTGTAGGTGGGCCGCCCGCTGCTGCGTTACAGACAGGACAATTGGGGCTACGGCTGAGCTTGATTTCGTTCCATTCCATGTGCAGGCCATCAAACAGGACCAAGCGCCCGGTAAGCGTTTCACCGATATCACACAGTACTTTGATAGCTTCGATGGCTTGAGCGCAGCCGATCATACCAACAACTGGGCCGAGCACGCCAGCTTGCGCACAGGTTTCGGCGGCTTCTGTATTGCTGTCGTATAAGCATCGATAACAAGGTGTATCGGGTAGGTCGGGGCGGATGACTGTCAGCTGCCCATCAAAACGAATCGATGCACCAGATACTAAAGGCACCTTGTGTTGTACACAGGCCTTATTAACTGCAAACCGGGTAGGGAAGTTATCACTGCAATCCAGTACGACATCGCAGGTAGGTATTATTTCATTGAGCTCTTCGGCTTCGAGCGCGTAATTAACTTCATTAATATTGACGTGCGGATTAATCGCTAAACATTGTACTTTAGCCGACGCCACTTTTAATTCGCCCACCCGATCCGTTGTATGGGCAATTTGGCGCTGTAAATTAGAAACTTCCACCGTATCAAAATCTGCAAACGTTAATTGGCCTACACCAGCGGCAGCTAGATACATGGCCGCAGGTGAGCCCAGGCCGCCCATGCCAACAATCAATGCATGGCTATCCAGTAATTTTTGTTGTCCGGCTTCACCGACCATGGGCAACGTGAAGTGTCGGCTGTAACGATCTGTTTCATCTGGGTTCATACCCATAGCATACCGGGTATAGTGGGCCGGTAGAAGTCGCAATTTATACAATATTATGAATTTCCTGGCCCACGCTTATTTTGCTGATGGCGATGCTGAACGTATCGTTGGCCAGTTCTGTGGTGATTTTGTGCGTGGCTCTGATTTAAGCGCTTATAGCATAGGTATTCAACGCGGTATTCGAATGCACCGGCAGATCGATGCTTTTACTGACCGGCACTCTGCCGTGCTGGGTGTGCGGCCGCTGTTTGTGCCTCCGCTGAGGCGGCTTGCAGGTGTGGTTACCGATGTTGTTTACGACCATTGCTTAGCGGTAGCTTGGCCTAACTATTCTGATCACGGATTTGATCCCTATATTGAGGAAGTCACCGAGGCCTTGTTGCAACATAAACAGCAAGTGCCTGAGCGAATGCAAGGTTTTATCGATTTCATGATCAAACACAAGGTGCTGCAAGCCAATCAAAGTTTTGCCGGAGTAGAGGTCACGCTACAACGCTTGTCAGGGCGCAGCGGGGTGTTTGCACCATTGGCTCACGCAGCCGCGGTGGTAGAAGCCAATATGGGCGCTATACAGGCCAGTTTTGACGAGTTCTTTCCTGAGCTGCAGGCTCATGTTGATGGGTTAAGAGCGACTGAGGCACAGTAAATGCAATCTGACCATACTATGGATCGCGATCAATCCAGCAAGGCCGTTGAATCTGAGGAAGCGCCCAACAACGCTAACAACCTCAAGCTCTCGGCCGCCCAGGATATCCATCTAGCGAATCGCGAGCTCAGCTTTATTGCATTCAATAAACGTGTGTTGGCACTAGCCAATGACGAATCTGTGCCGTTGTTAGAGCGGCTGCGGTTTCTATGTATATCCAGCAGTAATCTCGACGAATTTTTTGAAATCCGCGTAGCCGGCATTAAACAAAAGATCGCCGGTGGAATAGACGCCGCTGGGCAAGATGGCTTGTCCCCTCAACAAGAGCTTAGCGCGATTACGCTATCTGCCCATTCGCTTGTTGAATCGCAGTACGAACTACTAAACAACACCTTACTGCCTGCATTAGCTGAACAAGACATTCAATTTTTTAGCCGCCAAACCTGGGACGAGGAGATGTCCGGCTGGGTAAAAGACTACTTTGATAACTATATTGCCCCAGTGCTTAGCCCGCTTGGGCTGGACCCCGCGCACCCGTTTCCTAGGTTAACCAATAAGAGCCTAAATTTTATTGTCGATCTACAGGGTGTTGACGCATTTGGTAGAGACTCTGGTTATGCATTGGTGCGTGCTCCACGCTCGTTGCCGCGTGTTATTCCCGTGCCTAAGGAAATATGCTCATCGGAGCACGGTTACGTTTTTCTTTCGTCAATTATTCATTCGCAAATGAGCTCCATGTTTAACGGTATGGACCCAGTAGGTGTGTATCAATTTAAAGTAACGCGCAATAGTGATCTTTACGTGTCAGACGAGGAAGTCGCAAACTTACGTCGAGCACTAGAAAGCGAGTTGCTGCAACGAAATTTTGGCCAGGCAGTGCGCTTAGAGGTGGCCGCTAATAGTCCGCCGCGCATTATTAAGTATTTGCAGAAGCAATTTAAGCTCACTGATATCGACGTCTACCGTGTTGATGGGCCAGTTAACTTGAATCGCCTTGTCGATATCCCTGATGAGATTGATCGCCCAGACCTTAAATACAGCGCATTTACACCTAGCATAGCGCCAGCATTTAGTGCCACATTTGATGGCGGTATGAATATCTTCGATTACATTAGCCAGCGTTCCCCCATCTTGTTGCATCACCCATATCAATCTTACGATCCGGTGATCGAATTGGTAAGGCAAGCTGCCTCCGATCCAAACGTTCTAGCGATAAAGCAAACTTTGTATCGCACAGGCACGCAATCGTTGTTCGTTAAAAATCTAATGGAGGCTTCACGGGCAGGTAAGGATGTCACCGTAGTAATTGAGCTGCGTGCGCGCTTTGACGAAAAAAATAATATTCATCTAGCAACGCTCTTGCAGGATGCGGGTATTCAGGTGGTATACGGCGTGGTTGGTTTTAAAACACACGCAAAAATGCTGATAGTGGTTCGGCGCGAAAAGAAAAAGCTAGTGAAGTACGTACATGTGGGCACAGGTAACTATCACGCTGCGACCGCACGGTTATATACCGATCTTAGTGTCATTAGTACGCACAAAAAACTAGGTAATGATGTTCAAAAGGTGTTTACTCAGTTAACTGGCTTAGGTAAAACTCGCCACCTTAAGCAACTCGTACAAGCGCCATTTATGTTGCACAAATTTATCATTGAAAAAATTGAGCGTGAAATCGCGATCTGTAAAGATGGCGGTGAGGGGCGCATCATTGCACGAATGAACTCCCTTGTAGATCCAGCCGTGATCGAGGCGCTTTATAAGGCATCAAACAATGGTGTAAAAATTGATTTGATTGTGCGCGGCATTTGCGCCCTAAAGCCACAAGTGCCAGGGCTGTCTGAAAACATTCGTGTGGTATCGGTGCTTGGGCGATTCTTAGAGCACTCAAGAGTGTTCTATTTTAATGGTGGTGGTGTTGAATCGCTTTACCTTAGTAGCGCTGACTGGATGCCGCGTAACTTTTTTAATCGCGTCGAAATTGCCATTCCTGTTGAAGGCGAGGAGCTAAAACGAATTAAGGATGAGTGCCTTGATCGCTATATCGCCGACAACTGCTACAGCTGGGAGCTACAGGCAGATGGTCGCTATAAACGCCTGCAAGCCAAAAAGGGCAACCACTTTAGCGCGCAGCTTTCACTGATTGATCAATACTCTTCTGCTTACAGCTCAGAATAATTCAACTGATAATCAGGTTTTTACTTTTAACGTAATCCCAATTTCATATAAGCGTTCAGCCTCACTGTTTAGGCTAGCTTCAGTGAGCGGATGCTCGTCCATCCATTTTTGATCGGCTATTACGCTAAGTTGATTATCCTTTACCTTAAACTTTAGTTTGTTTGCTTCTATATCGTGCCTGCCACGGTGCAGTAAAGCCGACAAGCGAAGCAGGGACAACAATCTGCCAATTCGATCCTGCTCTGCGTTGCTCAGATTATCGAAAGCACTTATGACCAGCTTGCGGCGATGATAGCGGACTAAGAATGCCAAAACGGTTTGTTCAGCAATTGAGAATCCAAGCAAGTCTGAATTCTCCAAGATATATGCGCCGTGCTTATGAAACTGGGTGTGCGATATGCCTAGACCAACCTCGTGTAGTTGAGCCGCCCATTTAAGCTGTTGTAAATCCGTGTCGGAATCAAACGCCCAGCTCTCGGCCACTAAATCGAACAATTGTTTGGCAGTCGCTTTCACTCGCTCTGCTTGCTCGAGATCGACCGAGTATCGTTTTTTTAAGCTTTCGATGGTTTGCAGCTGTGTATTGTGATGCTCGAGCTGGCCAATCATGTCGAATATCAAGCCTTCGCGAAGCGCAACTTGGCTGGTATGCAGCGCGTCGATATCCAGAGACTTAAAAATGGCTTTTAACACCGCGATACCGCCAGCCAGCACTTGCATCCTATCCTTGCTCACCTGTTGTAAACCCAGTTTGTTTATATCGCCAGCCTTGTACAGTTTGTCCAGCAAAGTGTTAATACCTGCCAGTGTGATAACGCCATCACTGATGCCAAGTTCTAACTGTAATTTTGATACAGCCTTTATTGTTCCACTACAACCAATAACTTCATTCCAGCCCTTTTTTCGATACTCTTTTTGTATGGGTTCGAGCTCCGACTGAGCGCCTATTACTGCTTTTTTAAACTGCTCTTTTGTTATCTTGCCGTCCGCAAAATAACGCTTAGAAAAGCTTACGCATCCCACATTGATACTTTCCATCAAACATGGCTTAAGTTTTTTTCCAACAACCAGTTCGGTACTGCCACCGCCAATATCGATCACCAAGCGTTTACCGTTGGTTTCTGGTAGTGCATGGGAGACTGCCGAATAGATGAGACGTGCTTCTTCTCGGCCAGAGATAACTTCTATGGGTTTGCCAATGATCTGCTCTGCGTGTGCCATAAACTGTTTACGGTTTTTAGCACGGCGTAAAGTGTTGGTACCAACAGCCCGAATCCGTTTTTTTGGTACATCACGCAGCCGCTGTGCAAACTGACTTAGTGTTTGCAGGGCCCGCTCTTGCGTATCAGTGGTAATATTCTTTTGTTTGTCTAAACCTTCACCCAGGCGCACAGGGTGGCGCAGACTATCGACAATACGAATGGTATTGCCATCTTCTTGGGCAACCACCATATGAAAGCTATTTGATCCTAGATCAATAGCAGCGAACGTCTTATTGGTTTCGTCCGTTTTCATTAGTCGCCGTGTATGACCCCGTTTTGCCTATAGTAATGCGCTCGTGACCAGCCAGATCGTGCTTGCTCTCTATATAGTTATAGTCGTATTTTTCCATAAGCTGTCTTACCTGCGCGCCTTGATCGTAACCGTGCTCCAAAATCACGGTGCAATCATGGGTGCCGATACGGCGTGCATCTATCAAAATCTGCTCAATATCTGCTAAGCCCTTATTGTCGCTAACCAAGGCACGTTGGGGTTCAAACTTTAGAGCGGCGGCAAGCAGATGCGGGTCTTGGGGGGCGATATACGGAGGGTTGCTGACGATCAGTTGAAAACTATTTTGCTTAAAGGGTTCACCCCAACTACCGTGAACAAAATTAACCAGCCCCGGCACTAATCGTTGAGCATTCTCTAGTGCAACTCGAATCGCAGCTTCACTGACATCGCTAGCCGTGATCTGCGATTGCAACTCAGAGGCGAGAGCGATCGCTATAGCACCAGAGCCCGTGCCCATCTCTAACACAGGGCCACCGGTATCACGATAAGTCGCTAGTGCGTGTTCAACTAAAACTTCAGTATCGGCACGCGGAATTAACACATCAGGTGTTACCTTTATCGGTAGAGACCAAAACTCTTTTATGCCGGTGATATAAGCCAGTGGTTTGCCGTTGATGCGATCTTCTAAGTTTTTATTCAGCTCTTCTGCGCGTGCAGCATCGATTTCTTTATCTGGCCAAGCATAGAGGGCAGTGCGCTCAATACCAAGCGCATGGCAGAGCAGTAGCTCAGCATCCAGTCGGGCAGAAGTGACGTTGGAAAGCTGTGCCGTGGCATCAGCCACCCAAGATGCAAAGGTGTGTGACACCCGATTAGTCGGGGTCAATCTCAGTTAACAGCCGCGCTTGATGCTCTGCGATGAGCGGTTCGATAACTTCATTCAAACTGCCGGTCATGATATCGCCCAGCTTATGTAGTGTTAGGTTAATACGGTGGTCGGTTAATCGGCCTTGTGGGAAGTTATAAGTACGTATGCGCTCCGATCGATCACCGCTGCCAACCTGCAAACGCCGAGATTCGGATTCTTCCTCATGCTGTGCACTAGTTGCCACGTCAAGCAATCTGGCTTGCAATAACTTCATTGCCTTGGCTCTGTTTTTATGTTGCGATCGTTCGTCTTGGCACTCCACCACCATGCCACTGGGTGCATGAGTAAGGCGCACAGCAGAATCTGTTTTGTTAACGTGCTGTCCACCAGCACCTGATGCACGAAACGTATCAATTTTAATATCAGCAGGGTTGATATCAATTTCTTCTATTTCTTCGGCTTCTGGCAATATCGCCACCGTGGCCGCTGAGGTATGCACCCGGCCTTGTGATTCGGTTTCTGGAACGCGTTGCACTCGGTGCGCGCCTGACTCAAATTTAAGTCGTGAAAAAACAGACTTCCCTGTTAAGCGGCAAATCACTTCTTTGTAGCCACCGTGATCACCAGGCCTTTCGCTAATGATTTCTGATTGCCACTTATTGTTTTCGGCATAACGCAGATACATTCGTAGTAGATCACCTGCAAATATTGCGGCTTCGTCGCCACCTGCGCCAGCTCGAATTTCAAGAAACGCGTTGTATTCATCACGTGGGTCACGTGGCAATAGCAGTGTTTGGAGTTGCAGATTAAGCGCTTCAATCTGGCTTTCAAGCCCAGGGATTTCTTCTTCTGCCATGGCGCGCATGTCGGCATCCGAGTCCTTCGCCATCTCATTTGCGCTATCCAACGCAGCTTGAGTAGTTTGATAAGCAGTAAATGCAGTCACCAGAGGTTCGAGCTGCGAGTACTCCTGAGACAAAGCGCGAAACTGATTTTGATCACTAATGATTTCAGCTTCGCCCAGTAGAGCTGCGATTTCCTCGTGCCGCTCACTGACGGTTTCTAATCGTGCTTTAATCGAGGCTTTCATGATGATCGGTGTCTGATGTTAAGTAGTTTCTTTGCTGCGCGCAGGAGTTCTTGATCGCTGTTTTCCGCAGCTATTCGCATTTGAGCGGTGGGTTCGTGCATCATCTTGTTAGTCAGGCTATGCGCGAAATGTTGCAATACTTCGTTTGGGTCTTGGCCTGCGGCTAATTGACTCTGAGCCTTGGCGAGTAGATCCGCTTGTAATGTTTTAACGTTGTCGCGGTAAAGGCGGATCGAATCTGTTGCAGTGCGTGCTCTGGCTTTACGCTGAAACTGTTCCACTTCATTACGAATGATTTCTTCTGCTTGTTCCGCCGCTGCCTGCCGAGACTGCAGGTTGGTTTCAATGACGCCTTGTAAATCATCCACCGAATACAAAAATATACTGTCCAGATCGCCGACTTCAGGTTCGACATCGCGTGGCACTGCGATATCAACAATTAACATGGGTCGGTAACGTCTGGCTTTGAGTGCTTTTTCAATCGCTCCCTTGCCAAGGATGGGTAAGCTAGATCCGGTGGCAGTGATCACAATATCCACTTTGGCTAAGGCATCGCCGATGTCACTTAAGGCCAAAGACTCTCCGCCAACTTCTTCTGCCAGGATGCTTGCACGTTCTAATGTGCGATTGGCGATATAGGTGTCAGTCACGCCCTGGGCGACTAAATGTTGCGCGGCGAGGCGCATGGTGTCGCCAGCACCAATGAGCAGTGCACCGTGTTTAGCCAAATCAGTAAAAATTTGTTTTGCCAGCGAAACCGCTGCAAATGCAACTGAAACTGGGCTACTGCCTATTTCGGTGTCAGTGCGCACCAATTTAGCAGCCGAAAACGCGGATTGAAACAAAGGTGTCAGCTCAGAACCCACGGTTCCAGCGGCGCTAGCATTGCTGTAGGCTTGCTTCATCTGACCCAATATCTGGGGTTCACCGACCACCAGTGAGTCTAGGCCGCTGCACACACGCATTAAATGATGAACCACGTCACGATCCGTGTGTCGAAACAGGTAGTCGCTGAAGTGAGGCTGTTGTAGGTCGAGATAATGGTGTAGCCAGTGCAAAACCGGAGATGGGTCGTTGCCCTGCATACCACAGTAGATTTCAGTGCGATTGCAAGTTGATACAATGGTGGCTTCGTTGACTGCAGGTAGGTTTTGCAGAGCCAACAATGCATTGGGCAATTGTTCATCGCCAATAGCCACGCGCTCCCGGATGTCGACGGGCGCCGTGTGATGATTTAAACCTAACGCAAGCAGCGACATAAGCTCGTCATAATACTGGAGAAACAATGCAGATTGTTAGATCAAGCCAACAAATACCCAAATCACGACGTGAACCATTGCGGGTCGGGCTGCTCTCAGGTTTGGCCAGTGCTGTTCTAATTGCTTGTAGCTCCTTGCCGCTTGTGCCGTCTATTGCCGTTGCAGATGGCCATCAGGATACGCGAAGCCAGCTGATGTTCAATATCATGATTGGCGAGCTGGCTGGTCGACGTGGGCAGCTAAATGTGGCCACTGAGGCTTACATGAGCGCTGCGGAAATAAGTGACGACCAGCGCGTTGCCGAGCGTGCCACGCAGTTGGCTGTCTGGGGCCGACGTTGGGGTGACGCTGAGATGGTGGGCAACCGCTGGCTATCGTTAGCGCCTGAAAGTGCTGAGGCGCACGAAATGTTAGCGCAAGTCTATTTGCAAACTGATCAGGCCAATCGAGCCACAGAGGCTCTCTCTAGTTTCATTAAGCACAGTTCGGACAGTAAAACAGCGATAGATGAAGTCGTGCTCACGCTGATGCGTGACGCAGATCGGGCCCGGTCTCTAGATATTATGGCAAATCTTGCCAGCAAGCATTCGGGCGAAGTAGAAATCATCGTTGCGCAAGCGCGAATGGCCCTATCGATGGCAACGACGATGGGCGCGCGCGAGGATGCGCTTAAGCACGCGCAAGCTGCGCTAGCGATTGATCCCAATAACGGTGGTGCACTGCTGGTGAAGGCGCAAGCTTTGGGCGCTATGGGTAAACCTGAAGAGGGTATTGTTGATATTCGCAAAGCACTCGAAGGTGATGAGCCGAATGTTGAATTACGTTTAGGTTTTGCTCAGCTCTTAGTCGACGCAGGCAGGCACGATGATGCCAGTGAGCAACTGGACATCTTGTATCAGCAGGCGGGCAGCACTAATCCGGATCTTTTGTTAAACATCGGTTTGTTAGCGCTAGAATCCAAGCGCAGTGAAGCAGCGATCCGTTATCTGGAAGCCTTGCTTGGTACCGGTGAGCACACTGATCAAGCGCATTTTTATCTGGCCCGTCTTCGTGATCAACAGCAGGAGTACGCCATTGCCATAGAGCACTACTCAGAAGTACGAGACGAGAACCTATATATACCTGCACAGCTAAGGTCTGCCGAACTATACGGTTTAATCGGCGAACTTGATACGGGACGTCAACGCATACAAGCGCTTAAAAACGTTATCACTAATCAAGCGCTACTACCGCAAGTCATCACCACTGAAGCGCGCATGTTGCAAGACGCTGATGATGGCGCGGAAGCCATTAATATTCTAAGTGAAGGGTTGCTAAGCTTTCCCGATTCGGGTGAATTGCTGTATGCACGCGCCTTAACCGCCGACGCCAATAACGATTCGGCAATGCTACGCAGCGACCTGAGCAGGCTGATTGAAGTAGAGCCTGACAATGCTCATGCAATGAATGCCTTGGGTTATCATTTGGCTGATAACAACATTGAGCTAGAACGTGCCACCGTGCTTATTGAGCGCGCTCATCAGCTCATTCCTAACGATGCTGCCATTATGGATAGCTTGGGTTGGGTACGTTACAAAACAGGTGATCACGCCGCTGCGCTAGATTACTTAAAGCAGGCGTACGAGCTACTTCCCGATCCTGAGATTGCCGCTCACCTGGGTGAAGTCATGTGGATCTTGGGAGATCAAGATGAAGCACAAGAGCTATGGAACAAAGCACTGGTAGAATCGCCAGAGCACCCCAAGCTTAAACAGGCCATGGAACGTTTCATTCAGTGAGA
>CALGND010000026.1:0-87500 GCA_937958675.1 uncultured Granulosicoccaceae bacterium | reverse complement strand
TAAAAGAGCGGGCCACTTGCTTAACTTGAAGCTAGCTGCGAAACCGTTAAAGTTCCGCTTGGCCGAGTTCGAGAAGTATACTCGAATCTTTTTGAAATTGTTTAGTTATTTCAAATAAATTCTAAATAATTTCTCACCCGCTTGGTGCGTTGCGTTGCGTTAAACAACCCTCTGCACTGCAGCGAGGAAGCGAATTATAGGCATGTGAATGAGCAGGTCAACCCTAATTTTGCATGGTACTTGTGACGCTCAGGATCGGACGAGAAAGAATAACGTCTTTTCCATTTAGTTTTGCCGTCAAATGGCTTAGTTAAAGTTGTTTGGCACAACGCTAACAGCAATATAATCAATCATTTAATTGCTTTACCTGCACTTAAACCATAGCTAGACGCGATTTTGACAACATTCGCGCATCAAACTAATACAGGCATAAATAATCTGATATTTATTCTCACAAGCGCACTTTCGGTGGCAAGAATCCCCTGTTACGTGTCCTCGAACACCTCCTCAACAAGCACCATCGCTCAGCATCACGTGTGATCTGAATGGCTTTTTACATGTTAATCGCCACAAGAAAGTTGATTAATCTGAATAATTGACGTCTGAGCAGCCCCGCTCGCTGAACAATTCTGGGTTATTTCCTCCCATCATGACAACTCGTGCTAACGGCATAGACCTACTTTGGCTAGATATACCGTATCGAAGCCTCAACAAAGTGGATACATATGTATGTATGTGTAATGCATGTATATGGATATGGAAGCTGATTGCTACGCATGCTGACTTGCAGCGGTCGGACCGAAATCCATGCAATTTAAAAACATCCTTATCCCGCCCAAACTGAGAAATTAATCCAGCTAAACACTGCGCATCGCTAACTTTTTCACCATCAAAATAAACATCGATCTGGTTAATCATACGATGGCTATTAAATGTACTGCTTGTAAGCTTTAAATCCAGTAACACATTGGCCAGGAACTCGACCATCGGCGCACAAAATCCTAGAAGGTCGCGTGATGCCCCAACACTTAAAAGATTGGATTCGAATGTTGTTATATGACAAAATTACGTCTAACAGTGCAAATGTTGCGCGTGGTGTTCTACACTTCTATCCACGCGGTCCCATGACGCGACCATAACGAAAAAGTGCCAGCAGCGCTTTGACGATTAACCACATTAGTTCAGGCGACGCATTGATATACGATACTCATGGCTACCGCCCCCACAACGTTGACTTCAAATCCAGCCGGCAAACTAGCGGCACCATTAGTTCTTATATGACTAACGGCATTAGTAGTAAAATGAGCGGCATGATTAGTAGCAATAACGGTTTGAAAAATAAAATGCAGCGCAAGGCACCCCGCCTGGAACGGCTTAATCGCCTATCTAGAAGCAAAGCCCCCATGGGCGCTGTACGCATCAACGCCAAAACTGATCGGCGATTCTTCCACGTGGGCGAGCATCATGTACGAAAACTGTACATGGCACTTGTTGTCATTGCTGGCGGAATACTGATCACAACGTCCAGCACGGGCAAAAGTACTAACGATGAACAACCCACGCAGTCTATTGCTGCGTTGTCGATAAGCGCCCCTACTTTTTTCTTTGATGATGCACGCAACGCATTGGGCGACTCTTTATCTAGTACCAACGCCAGTAAGTCTGGCGGCTATAACGTGTCTGAAGAATTTGAAGAGCTTGCAGCGTCAGCACTAGCAAATATTAGTGCCAACAACACTCAGCCTGGGCAAAAAGACACCATCAATAACGCCCTGATGGAACAGCTTCATTCTTTAAGCCCTGCTGAATTAGCGACAAACGCGCCCAATAAAACCGTGGCCGTATCTTCGCCAGTAATGTCCATGGCTAATCAACCTGCTATTGCCGCACTGCGTAAAAGCGCAACGGCTCCTGAAGGCTCTAGCGAAAGTATCGTTAAAATAAAATCAGGCGATACTCTGTCACGCATCCTCAATGATCGCGGCGTGAAAGTTGATCAAATGCCAAAACTTTTGGTGGATGACATTGTCAAAAAACATCTGTCCAATTTGCGCATTGGCCAAGAACTTGAAATCGTGCAACTAGCCGACGGCAGTTTTCACAGCCTGAGCACCCGTGTTGGAAAAGATCGTCGAATCACTATTCGCAAATCAACTGCTGGTTTTGCCACAGCATCAATTGATCTCCCGGTTGAAAAAGAACGCGTAGTCACATCAGGCACTATTGATCAGTCACTATTTATTGCTGCCGAGCAAGCAAAGCTAAAACAATCCACCATCATGGAACTGGCTGATATATTTCAGTGGGAACTCGATTTCGCTAGAGATATACGCAAGGGCGATCAATTTAGTTTGGTATACGATCGCCTCTATAGAGAAGGTAAATATATCGGCGACGGCGAAATACTGGCAGCGGAATTTATCCGCGGTGGTCGTAGCTATCGCGCAGTACGTTTCACATCCCCAGAAGGCGACACGGGTTATTACACGCCTGACGGACAATCAAAGCGTCGCACGTTTTTACGGCATCCAGTTGATGTCGTGCGCATAACATCAAAGTTTGACCCTAACCGTGTACATCCTGTGTTGCATAAAATCCGCGCTCACAAAGGCGTGGATTACGGCTCGCCATACGGGTCACCTATACGCGCAACCGCTGATGGAAAAGTTAGTTATTCAGGCTCTAAAAATGCCTACGGCAAAACAGTGATTCTTCAGCACGGTAGCAGTGTTAGCACTCTATATGCACACATGTCTAAAATCTCGAGCAAGTCGAAGGTAGGCAAACGAGTAAAGCAGGGCGATGTAATCGGCTACGTTGGTAAAACCGGACGTGTTACTGGTACGCATTTACATTATGAATTTCGCCGCGCTGGCGTGCACGTAGATCCACTGAAAGTTGAGTTTCCCCAGGCAGAGCCGCTAGCCAAAAAGCATCGAGCCCAACTACGACAAGTGTCAGACGAATTACTTTCGCAAATGCGTAGCGTAGTTCCTACTTCAGCACAGATTGCAGTGGCAGATTAGACATCGATCCCGGATCCCCGCCTTCGCGGGGATGACATTAATTTGGGATGAGCTGATTAGGATGGACTTCGTTTGGGAACGGCCTACTTCGGCTGGAAAGCTAAACCGAGAAAGAACTTCCGCAACCACAAGTAGTAGTGGCATTAGGATTACGAATCACAAACTGCGACCCTTCCAGACCTTCTGTGTAATCAATCTCCGCACCAGTTAAGTACTGATAGCTCATCGGATCGATCAACAGCTTTACACCTTCTTTGAGAACTTCGGTGTCGCCGTCATTGATGGTTTCATCAAATGTGAAGCCGTATTGAAAACCCGAGCAGCCACCACCAGAAACAAACACCCGCAACATGAGATCCGGGTTTCCTTCTTCGTCGATCAATTCTTTGACCTTTAACGCTGCCGCATCAGTGAATACCAGTAGATCTGGCATTTCGAAATCTTCTACATCGATTTCGGTGTTCATTTGGGAATTCCTCGCATTCGCATTAACGCCAGTTTACTTTACCAACCAATTTAGTCAAGTATTATCGTAGGCGTTCGATTTCAGCCCAAGGAATACGATGGACGAAGGCTTTATGCGCCTTATCAGCCGGTTTAACATGAATTTCGAGCTCATCCATGATGCCTTGCGTTTTCGGCACAGGAATATGCACTGTTTGGAAAAAACGCAGGTTGAAATCCGGTGCTTTACTGTCCTCCGATTGAACAATCGTTATCGGCTTACCCGTATCAGGCAGAATTGTGGCACCCACGCTACCTCTGATCCTATTCCGACCTTGGGTTTGGATCAGCAATATGTTCAGCGACACCTCCTCAGTTTCGAAATTCTTGCTCATAGTGACTTTATCAACAAACAGACCACGTGTTTCAGAGTCGTCTAAGTTGGCGATGCGGCGATATAAACGCAAATCAGCGTCATCTTGCGCCTTCATGCTGGTCGTGCTTTTAAGCTTGTCACGCAGTGCTACCACGGTAGCCTTAGCTTCGGTGTGCTGCTGCTTAGCGGTGGCTGTTTCTGAGCGCAACGCGTCCCGCTCTCCTGAAAGCGCACTTAGCTTTTCAGCCATGATTGCTTCATTTCGCTTCTTCGCTGAGCTCTCTTCGACAGTTTGGCCGGCTACAAATGCCATTGCCAACGCGACAGCCGCTAAGGCTGCCATGATCATTTTGCTTGAATCCAACATACAACTTTCTAAGGTGACAGGGCGATATTCCCCAACCCAGCCATTTCACTGAGCCCAAGCATCAGATTCATGTTTTGTGCCGCTTGGCCCGCCGCCCCCTTAACTAGATTGTCTTCAACGGCCAAAACGACCACTGTATCTCGGTTTTGAGGCTTTAAAACAGCAATTCGGCATAGATTAGAGCCTCGAACTGAGCGAGTTTCGGGGTGTGATCCCTGCGGCATCACATCAACAAAGGGTTCATCAGCGTAGCGGGCCTCGAAATGTTGTTGAATTGACTCGATCGACAGGCTCGGATCTTTCAGGTGTGCATACATCGTTACATGAATGCCACGAATCAGCGGCAGTAAATGGGGAGTAAAAGTCAGTCGGGCCTCTCCACCGCATAGCGCATTAAGTCCCTGCTCTATTTCTGGCAAGTGACGGTGACCATTAGCGGCATACGCTTTAAAATTGTCGGAAGCTTCTGCCATCAACATCGGCACCTGAGCACCTCTTCCGGCACCGGTGACTCCTGATTTAGCATCCGCTATTAGTGAATCGGTGTGAACCCAGTTTTGTTCAAGCAATGGAATAAAGCCCAATTGTGTGGCGGTAGGATAACAACCAGGGTTAGCCACCAGATCGGCAGTGACGATGTCTGAGCGATTGATTTCCGTCAGGCCATATACTGCCTTTTCCAACCAATCTGGACTGCTGTGGGGCATGCCGTACCACTGTTCAAAGATGGCGACATCCTTCAAGCGGTAATCAGCAGATAGATCGATAACCTTAACGCCTTTTTTTAACAGCCCAGGCGCTTGCTTCATCGCCGTACCGTTTGGTGTTGCGAAAAATACGAGCTCGCAGTCGCTATTTTCGATGATGGCGGGATCGGTAAATTCTAGATCGCAAACGCCTCGCAGACTTGGAAACAAAGCATCGACTCGCGTGCCTTGATGAGTGCGAGAACTGATAAACGTGACATTAACGTCAGTGCGGTTAAGCAGAAGGCGAAGAAGTTCGACCCCGGTGTAACCAGAGCCGCCTATGATGCCGATATTGTGTGCCATTATTACGGATAACTGTGAGCCAAAGAAGCCAAAGTTACCACATTAAGATGGGAGTGCTCACTCCGGCAGTTGCCGGAGTGAGCCGTACCGTTAAATCTAAGTCTTTATCTAGGGCCCACTGGGTTATCCATTTGAGTCCATGGTGCAGCAAATACTTCATCGCCGCGAATGTAATAAACAGAATCGTTGTAAATAACCGAGCGGTCATTAAAGCCATACCACCAAGGGTTGTTGTTACCCGCTGGTTTCATGACTCCGGCTAAGCTGATGCCGGCATCAGCGCCGGTGCGCACATCAAAGCCATGCAAACCGGTGTACTGAGTGTCATACCAATTCCACGCTTCATCAGGGCTAGGACGTGTTACTGGCATTACTTCACCTGCAACCAAAATACTTAACGCAACGCGCGTGGGGTGTTGATCCGTTGCAGGCTGGATTGTTATCGCCCGGTGATCGTTCAGCGCATTTGATTGACTACCCCGCTGACCAATGATCAGTGACTGAACCTCAGTAGGCACAGCAGCATTACTGACGTCAAACAACGCTAGCTTGATACCTTGAACAAGCGCGCCGCGACCATCGCCAAAACCGTTGTTCGCTGCGACTGCATCCTTACCAATACCGAGCAGATAGTTTTCGCTTATAGGCTGTAGGTAATCGCTATAGCCATCGATCTCTAATTCGCCCGCCAAAATAGGGTCAGCAGGATCGGCTAGATCAATTACATACAGCGGATCAGTTTGGCGAAATGTCACGATATAAGCTTTGTCACCAACGAACCGTGACGCATAGAGCTGTTCGCCTAGCTTGCCGATATGTGCTGGCCGCGAATCATTTGGCAACTCACTTATAGTTTCTAAGGCGCCATTGCCATTTGATTTAAGCACTGTTAGATTGATTGGACTAATACTTGGGTCAAAGCGGTCAGAGTAAGTTGCTACTCGCAGGTAACCATCTTTTTCACTCATACGGAACGGCTTGCGCAATTCACTCCAGCCTAAGTGGCCTTTTACTACGCCTGAAGCATTGTAGTTAAGCGAACTACCGGAGAGTACAAACTCGTGAATATCCGTATTGACGCGTGGATCAACATATCCGATTGGAGCAACTTCTCCATTATCGCTATCTAGCGTGATATCACCGTGATATTCCCAACGTGTTGTTGCTAGGTATACCGCATCAGGTGACGCATAAAGCGTTTCGCTAGACCCCATAAAGCAGGTGCTACTGCTTAGATCCATTGTGTTCAAATCAATAACCGACAAGGTGATGATATTGGGCACGTAGTAGGACTCTTGACTCACTTTTGGTGCAACAAAGCAACCGGCTGGGTCAACCAACGGAGTTTTTTCATCAGTGCCTAATTTGCTGTAATTAGGTAGCAATGTTGAAAGATCAACCGCCTCAACGGCAGCTATATACTCATCTTCCGTCACGCTATAAGGCTCGATGCCATCTACTCTAGGATAAAAGCGGCTTGCAACAATTAAGTTACTGCCAATGCGACGACTGGATATTATTCGTCCATCAATCACGAAGTCTTCGGCAATTGCAGCATTAGTAGGATCGCTAACATCAACTCGTGAGATACCACTAACTTGATTGGAAAACCAGTAAGGTTGATCCCAATACGCCCCATAGCTTTCATAACCCGTGCTGGTAACTATAGCGTTTTGCCCGTTACTAGCTGGATACAAGTACATGCCCTGCGCACTTCTGCCTTTCAAATCAAGCGTCAGATCCGCAACTGCAGTTGCATCTGGCGCATCAGGTTGAAACGCCAAAATACGAAGTGTGTTTTCTGTAGGCCCTGGCTCAAAGAACGTTGTGCTTCTGGCTTCGATACTAGCGGCGGTTGACGTCGTGGCAACACCATCATCGGTTCCGGCAAATGGACCACCGAACGAGCTATTTGCCGCCGTTAGCACATACAAATAACTATTGTCTGCCTTGACTCTATCTTGTTCATCAACACCGAGCTCTTGAACATTAGTACCGGTAACCGAATCTGTTCCGGTTAGTGAACTACCACTTACTCCAGAAGACGCAACACTGTCGTTGTTATCAGCAGTCGGTATTGACCCATCTCCTGTAGTACCACCTGTTGTACCAGCTGTGGTGCCTGTGGTGCCAGCACCTTCTGCAGTAGTCTCCAGCCCAGTAACAAACTGTCTGTCGTAATAGGTGTTAGCTGCCGTTTTCAGCAGGCCTTCTTTGAGTGCTGCATAGAACTCATCGCTATTATCAATGCGTTTTAGCGTAGATTCGGTGGGCTCAATGCTGCTTGGCCCCACTGTGGTGCCGCTATCGCTGCAACCGCCTAAGACCATCATCGATACGCTGGCCGCGAGAATGGTGGGTGTGAATTTCATATCAGTAAACCTCCTAATTTGGGATATTTTTCCCAAGTATACTGCGTTAACGACCATGCGCAAGGTATTTTTACTAACCATAAGGAAAACACTGCCGTTTAGTGGCTTGAAGCACATTTTTGACCAGCTAAGCGGATTTAGCTTTTTTTGATGGAAGCCAATTCAATTTGGGCCTTGGCGAGGGACTAAATTCTGCATCCCTACACTGGTGGAGCCGTCTACATTTGAGCCATATAAATGGCGTTTGCGAGGCGCTGCCAGTCGGTATTAATTATTCACAAATACAACACCACACAACGCAATGACAAAAAATTTAAGAACAAGCACTTAGCGCTACTTCAGGGCGATTTTTCTAAATAACATACCTAGCAATTCAACTTCGTAAACAAGTTTTACTTGTGCTCGCATAAGCGATTTTCCGCACATCTGATGGCTATACTCTGCCTCCCTTATATGTAACAACCAATCAAATCATGAAAAACAACATTACGTTTAAAGCAGCAGTACTAGTTTTAGGCACTGTGTTTGTAACATCAAATGCTGTCGCTGCTGAAGAATCTGAATCTGCCGCTGATCAACTGTTTGGCGGCTGGGCTGGTAAAGCAAGCTTTGGCGCAACCACCTCAAGCGGTAGCGCAGAAACCAGCAACATTAATGGATCAGTTCGTTTGGGTAAAACCGTCAATAACTGGGAGCATGTTGTTTTCGGTTCTTTGTTTAAAGGCGAATCAGCCATTATCCGTGTACAAGAAGATGCGAATGGTGACCCCGAAATCGACGACGATGGCCTACCTGTGCGTGAGATTATTCGCGGTGATAACTCCGATCGTCTAGCGCTTGGCTACCAGCCTAAATTTTATTGGAGACCTCGTACTTACGTATTTGGCATTTTGGATTGGGAACGTGATAAGCCTGCTGGTGTGAAGTCAGCAACGCGACAAGTTGTTGGTCTTGGCCACAAGTTTTTTTCTAACCCAACGGGTTACTTATCTGCTGAAGTTGGCGTTGGTAACAAAACCACAGATCCAGTTGATGGAGAAGACATAAGCGGTGGAATCGGTTATTTCGGGCTTAATTTTCTGAACCGAGTTACTGATACAGTTACGTTTAACGCTGACTTTCGCAGCGACTTCGGCAGTGATAATACGTTTGTTGAATTTGGCCTTGGCGTTACATTCAAACTCAGCGACAAACTTGCACTGGGTATCTCTCACTTCTCACGTGGTAACTCTGATATCACAAACGATAGCAACCCATTTGATTCGGATACTGACACAGTTACAACTATGAACCTAGTTGTTGATATCTAAGCTCTAACGTCATCCCGGATTTGACCCGGGATGACTTACTTAGACTTACTTGGGTAAGCCGCTGTACTTAAAATTCCGAGTTCGGTCAGGGCTCGATGCAGATCGGCAGCATGATATGGCTTACCAATAAAATGTGATGCACCCCATGCACGGGCTTTTTCCTGCTCTGCTTCACCATTGCGTGTGCTGATCATCACTATCGGTAAACGATGCTCAGGATAAAGCTGACGCAGGTGCTGTAGCAACTCCAAGCCATTAAGCCTTGGCATATCGATATCGAGTAATAAAACATCCGGTAATTGTTGTTGCAACATGCTCAGCGCTTCGATGCCGTCGCGTGCCATGCGGCTTCGGATACCTTGCTCTTCAAGGAAATGCTCCGCTGCTACTCGCATAGTGATTGAATCATCCACTACCAATGCGACAGGTTTTGACCGAGTTTGTCGCTCAGCTTTTTGCAAGCTCTTAACCGAAGAGGTATGCATCAGGCGCGGCATATCGAGTATCAACACCGCAGTGCCGTCAGCAAGCACACTGCCGCCCCTGTAACGCTTCAAGCCCATAAGCTGTGGCCCAATAGCTTGTGCAATAACTTCTCGGTAACCAACAACAGCATCCACATCAAGCGCAATGTGGTTATCACCTGCTTGAGCCAATATGCATGCATGCGCACGACCCTTATCACGTATAAATAACGATGGAGCGCTTTTCAAACTATCCGAGGTACCTAATAGGTTCGACAATCGGTAAGACGTGTATTGCCTGCCATTAAATTCGTGGGTTGCTTGGGAGTCCTCAAGCTCCGCTAAGACGGTGTGAACATGTTTAACCGGTATTGCGTAATGGGCATTACCGCAGCGCACCAACACAACTTGATTAACGATCACTTTTTGCGGTAAGCGCAATGTAATCGTAGTGCCCGCACCAGGTACAGAGGCTATCTGCAAAGTACCACCAAGTGATAAGGCAAGTTGATCAACCACCGCCAAGCCCATACCTCGACCCGCCACTTCATCAGCTTCATTGCGCGTGCTAAACCCAGGTTTACAAAGCGCATCACGTAACGCCTGCCCAGTTTCTAGTTGCGACAAGCCCGCGGCAACTCTTGCGTTATTCAAACGTTCGATATCAATACCTGCACCGTCATCCTTAACGGTAATAACGAGATCATTACCATCAAGATCAGCCTCAACTGAAATTCTGCCTTGCGCTGGCTTTTGCTTGGCTAGACGATCGCTACTGGATTCGATACCATGCGCAACCGCATTGCGCACCAAGTGTTCAAGTGGACCTAACAGTTGCCGGTAAAGGGAACGATCAAGATTAATGGCAGTACCCGAGTACTGCATACTCAACTCTACACCGAGCATTGATGCACTATCCTGCGCAGCTCGCTCGAGTCGCGTTTGACAAGCACCAAACTTAACCAGCTGAGCGCGTATCAACGACTGCTGTAGCTCAGCATCAGCGCGCGACCCTTGCAGATGTTCGGATTCAGCAGCTTGCAATGTACTGGCAAGTGTAGCCCGGGCAGCATCTAGATCCGCCAGCATCTCTTGTTCTGCCGCCGTAGGTTGGCGCATAGTTTTATGGACTTGCTTACGCAAGCGCTGTGTAGAAGTATCAAGATCACGATAAATATCGTTGAGCTTTAATAATTGTTCGCCTAGCTTGGCTTGGCTTACACTGGCCTGAGTTGCCAAGGACATCATTTTTGCAAAGCCAGATTCGCTAACAGTAATGTTCTCTTCTGACAAGACATTCGAATCAGCCTGCGTTGTAACTGGCAATACTGAGCGTGTTTGTGATTCAGGCAATGTTTCAGGCAACGATTGATTCAGCAACATGGGTTGTAACAAAGCGAACTCTCGTTCAATTCGCGCAAGGTCCGCCTGGTCGCCGTCATCCAACAAAGGCTCCAAACCATGAACTCGAGTAGCAAAATCAGCAAAACCTGCCATGCGCGCACTGCCTTTTAGCGTATGCACAGGCGACTTTAAATTATCAAGCAAATTCAGTAGCGCGATGCTGCCATTTTTGTGCTGATCAATCGAGGCGCGCATCTGCTCAAGTAAATCAGTAGCTTCTTCAACAAAAACCCCTTTTAAAGATGCACTGAGTCGTTGCTCGACTGTTTGCGCCTCCATAGCAAACACGGGCGGCTCAGATTCTACGAGTTCTGATAACTCGGCAATGGCATGCTCTGTATCGACGCATATCGTTGTCGCATCCGATCCACTTCTCAATGCTTCAAGGCGTGCCTGTAATGCGTCAATCACTTGTGCAACAAGAACGGTTTCATCTGCATTAAAAACATGGTTGTTACTCTGACGCTGGAGCGCTATTTTTTGCAGCGGCTGCGCTAATACAATAATGCTTTGTTGATCCACTGTTTGAGCGGTGCCAGTCAAGGTGTGCAGAGCTCTTAACACATTAGGAGTTGGTAGCGCTAAAGCGCTATCAGAAGGTTGCGCGGCGGCGGCTTTTATCGCAGCCCGTAACACGTCTATATGACCTTGGCACTCCTCAAAAAATACATGTTGTAACGCGCTGTCGACATTGCTTCGCTGCCGCTCTTGATCGAGAGGCTTATGCTTTTGAATCGGGTCATTAACTAACTCAATCGGATCACTGGTGTCGAATTCAGCCACTTGCAAATCAGTGAGACTGCCTGTGCTATCGCCAAGCTCAACGGTGGAGTTAGGAGCATAAGTTTGTGTATTCAGGGCATCAACAAGAGTGTTAAAACCGACGATTAAATCAGAGTGCCCTTGATGCTGATCCATAAGTTGAGGTAACACAGCATGTGACTCCTCAAGCAATGGCATAACCTCGTTCACAGATACTTGTTGTGCCATTATTTGTGAAATCAACCCGACGTTGGCTTTAGCAAGCTTTAGTAGATCTGGCGCAGTATGTTCTTGTGCAGTAAGCAAAAGAGTTTCCCAAGACGCCAACAATGTCTGCATGGCCTGAGATGTATTACTTGTGCTGGAAGGTTTGTTAAGCGCCTGTAGTTGTTCACCTACCACAGCCATTTGATCTAGCGACACATCAATTAAACTTGCCAGAGCGTCACCACTAACGGCGATAACTTGTGTGTCGTCTAGTTCATTTGTTGATTCGGCAGCTACATCACTCACTTCAGTAGACATTTCGGCAGTCACTGCATGTTCGAGTTGCTGCATGATGATCTCGGCATTCATTAGCAGCTGGCTGGCTGAATCGTGCGGGCTCAACACCGATGCCATGTAATAGTCGACCGACACTAGCAATTCTGCGAATTGTCGTTTAGTTTGCACACCAGGCCACTGCACAGCGCAATAATCTAAAAACGAACGCATGCCTTTTAGCAAGGGAGATACTTCTGGCAACGGTAAAATTTGCAATACTTGCTCTAGCTCCTCCAGGCCTTGGCGCGCGGCAAACAATGTTGTTTGCTGATTTTTATCAGGGACAGCCTTGGTAGCCACTTGAGTAGCAACTTCAGAAAACAAGCGTTCAAGGCTATGTTCAATACTCTGCAATTGTTGTTGAGCCTGCCACAGCAAACGATGTTGAGGATGTTCATCAAGTGTTACCACTTGGCCGGCTGAATGGCCCGGTGACCCAAATGCTTGCGAGAACTGACTCAAGCCTGCAGCTGGTAACTGATGCTGCCTATCTAACGAGCGTCTAAACCGAATAGTGGCTTGCGCAATATCCAAACGCCGCTCGCGAGTATTGCTCGCAGAATCACGTGCCATCGCTGCTAATCCTGAGTTTATTGCAACTAAGTGTGCCAATGCTTGGTGCTCATCCAACATCGCCAACGCCGGCTCGAGTTGAGACAAACGTGTACGTAAGTTAACGGCTTCAGCATGCATAGGATCACTCGCTGCCTGGCTAAGCCAACGTTGTAGCGCTTCGATTTCGTGCGATACGCTATCCCTCACCGATTGCCCAAGAGCGATTGACATTTTTGACGGCACAAAAGCTTGTTTAAGCGCGGCATCATTCTTAAAATTAAATAGCTCAAGATCAAACTGTCGACGCAAGGTTGCAGCTTTTGCAGAAGTGAGTTGTTCGGTTGCCACGATATACAAGAAATTTCGAAATACCGTGTCAGGTGTTAACACGGCTTGCAAGGGAAAATCTGCCGTCGACAAAGATATCCACCTTTGCAATAAGCGTTCAAGTTGAGCGAACTGATGCTTGAGCAGCGGTGTGCTCTGCAACTCGCCTGACCCTACTGATTCGGCTACTGCCGCAGCACTATCAAGCAACAACACCAGCGGTTTCAATTGCGTAGATGCTTGGCTTATGCTTGCCAAATCAGCGAAAAGAACAGCCAGCTCTTTCATTGACGAAAATGAATTAGATGAGCTATACCAATCGAGCAAGGCTCGGATCAAAGGTGGCCGTGATGCAGCCAATTGTGTAGTGAAACGCCTAAGCTCGTCACTAGTTGGCACGGGCAATTGAGTTACATCAGGCAGCTGTATGCCTGCAGCAAGCATTAAATTTTCTGATAAAAGATTCGCCCCTCGAAGTGCGCGGCAGTCGTTTAACACAGGCATTGCCGACAATACACTGTCAGTGGCTCCAGGCCACTGCAGATACGACAGATAATCCGTAAATACACTGATTGCGTTAAGCAAGGTATGTGCATTGGAATCGTTTAGATCAAGCTGTGCCTCAGTTAAACATTGCACCACCTCGATTATCTCTTCGACTATCAACACAGCACCTGGTCGAGACAACAGTATCAACACAGAGTGGATCCGATTGGACGCCGACAACAACTGCGCCCATGCCGATGGCTCGTTTTGAGATGTGGCCGAACGAGCTAGAACATCGAGCTGTTGAGCTTCATCAAGCAACTGCGCCAGAGCCTGCCTGGAAAAATCTGGCGTTAACCTGCCAACATTATCAGCAGCAGTTCGCATCACTACTCGATCCCCGAGGTGGGCGGCTTGGTGGCTGCGAACGCTTGCGAACGGTGATCAACCTCGACTGCTGCTCTTATCTTTTTTGCAACACGTGCCGATGATGTGAGATGGGGACTGCCTTCAGTGGGACTGCCTTCGGTGGGACTGCCTGCAATATCACTTTCAGTTTCTGGAAGCGCAAAACCTGCAACGCTGTTCAACAAACCATTAGCCATTATTTGCAGATCTTCTAAATCGCTAGCTGCGTCCTGCAAACCAACTGCAGAATCTCGAGTAATGCCATTGATCACACCCATATTAGATGACAGCTGCCGAACTACTCCAGCCTGTCGCAAGGTTTTGGCAGCAATATCATTAATTTGGTTTTGCAAATCATGGGAGACCGCCTCAATTGCCTTCAAACTGCGGCTAGCTTGTATGGCCTTTTGATGCCCGGCATCTAGTTCATTATTAGTTTTTTTAACCGATGATAAAGTCAGTGCGGCATCTTGCTGGATGATGCCTGCCAAGTGCGCAATGTCGCGGGTCGCCAATCGCAAGGTGCTAGCCAATTGGGTGACCTCCGCAGACAGCCTCGATAACTCGCCTGTTTCACCACCACCAGTTGCAGCGGCAGCACGGATCGTTGTATTGAGCGCCAGGAGGTCTGTGTTCTTAGCAACACGTTGAATATCGTTAACGTGTTTTTTAATCGCATCAGAGCTGTCAACCAAACGCTCCATCAATCGGCTTGTCATCTGCGCTTGTTCGCGTATGTTGACCAAACCCTTAACGCTGGCATTGATCGCCTGAGTACCCTGCTGGGCTTGCTCAACAGAGTCAACCGCTATACGAGATGACTCAGCTGCATGTGCAGAAAGCTGCGCCATGGTATCGCTCATCACGTTCAGATAATTTGACGAGCGGTGAATTTCACGGGCTTGAACGCCACTGGCCTGCGCCAGACTTTTTGCAGACTCACGCGTTTTGCCTACTGACTCGTTGACTTGGGCGGCCGACCCATTAATAGCGCCAACCAGCCAACGTAACTCAGTCACCGCATAGTTAAAAGCATCTGCCAGCGCACCCGTCATGGCCTCACTTACGGTAGCCTGAACACGCAGGTCACCATCGGCTAAGGGCTCCATCTCATCGAGCAGCTGCAGAATCGCATTTTGGTTAGCGCGTGAATCTACTGTACGTAACAACGGCTGCTCAGCAGCGGACTCTTGGCTCATTTGATAAAACAACCAAGCCACTGCCGCTAAGGCGGATGCCAATAAAGCAAGAAGTGTTAAAAGCCATGGCGTCAACGATTGCCCTTGCACTAAGGAGGATTGACTATCCACGCTTGCAGATTCAGCTGTCCGAGCAATCACTTCATTTCCGGACACAGCCCGAGCTCGCAACTGAGCATAGTCGGCACGTAGGCTTGCAATCAGCGTCGTTGCCTCTGGTGTCGTAATGATCTGACTCTCAACTGCATTTTCTAAAAACGAAAGCTCATCGGAGTAATTCTCCCAATTAATTTCATTTAACGGGCTACTACCGATCCGCTGCAAATGTTGGAGCATAGTCAATGAAACACCTGCTTCTTCTTGCGTGTTGCGACCGCTAAGCAACCAACGTTGTAAAGTCATCACACTAGAAGCATGCTCGCTAATACTTTGCTGAATCGACTCTGGTGCTACAGCTGGTTCTTTAATGAATTCAGATTGCTGATTTATCACAGCATTGCTGAATAGTAGTTTTAGCATTACCCCCATCGACAAAAGCAATACAAGCGGCAACACTGTGAAGGCTAACCGTTGGTGAGACGACAAGCGCTGCCACCTTGAGTTCAATTCCCTCGTGAGATGACTAATGCTCACGCAGATACACCGTTGTCAGTGGAATTATCAATGCCGATATCAACAAAACGTTTTGATTGCAACAAACGAGGCACATCAAGCACCCAATGCTTACCGGTTTTGGTATCTAGCGAACAACTAAACAATTCTGAACTGGACTGTAATTCCAGCGGCAGCACAGCGTCGGAGACCATTGTCGCAGTATCGTCAACACCGATTACTTCATCAACACGAAGCGCACCCACACCTGCATCAGGGCTAATGCTCAAGGTGCGACCTGAGCTCGGCGATAATTTAAGATAACTTCCAAGATCCGTTACAGGAATCAACACTCCATCAGCAACAGCTAAGCCGAGAAACCAATTTTTTGTATCACCGACCGACTGCAACACTAGCTCATCGTGAATAGCGTGGACTAGCGATGATGCAACTGCGAACGATTGCCCACCGGCTCGAAACATAACGTGCGCTTGGCTCATATATCTGACAATGCCGTTTTAATGCTGTTGATAAGGGTGTCGCGACTAACCGGTTTGATTAAATAATCAGTAGCACCTTGTCGCATGCCCCATATGCGATCGGTTTCTTGATTTTTGGTCGACAACATGATGACCGGGATATCAGCCGTCTCGGTACTTTTTTGTAATTCTCGTGTTGCTTGAAAACCGTTAACGCCAGGCATAACGATGTCCATTAGGATTAAGTCAGGCTTGAGCTCACCTGCCAGCGCGATGCCCTCTTCACCAGTTGATGCCGTTTTCACGTCGTACCCATTTTCCCGCAGCACAGCGCTGTAGGCATGAGTATCGGTGGGAGAGTCTTCTATGAGGAGTATTTCAGCCACGGATAGTTACGCCTGATCCTTGTCTGTTTGAACGGATGATTGCCGTGCCAAAAAACGCTGGGTAGCTTCGAGAATTTGATCAGCATCAAAGGGCTTAGCCAAGTGTGCATCTGCTCCCACTACTCTACCTCTAGCACGATCAAATAGCCCATCTTTGCTTGACAGCATTACTACCGGGATGTGTTGGTAGTCAGCATTGTTCTTAATTAAGGCGCATGTTTGATAGCCATCTAAGCGCGGCATGACAATATCGGCAAATACCATGGCGGGTTGGTGTTCAACAACCTTGGCTAATGCTTCGAAGCCATCATTAGCGGTAATGACATTTAGGCCATGTTGCTCCAAGTAGGCAGCAGCTGATCGGCGCACAGTTTTGCTGTCATCAACAACCAATACAGTATGTCCGGATGCGACATCGGATTGTTGTTCACTAACGCTAATCATCCGTTCATCTCTGCTGCTGCTCTGCGGTTGGATTGGAAACTCATTTTGAAACTCATATTGAAACTAATATGGGTCGTGCAATAATGTCTTATTGTAAATCAAGGCGACCAACATGGGCGAGCAGCATGACTCTTAAAATAGGCATTGTTATGGATCCGATCGAATCCATTACACCTTACAAAGATACCACTCTAGCGATGATGCTGGCAGCTCAAGCACGTGGCTGGCAAGTCTTTTATATGGAACAACACTGGTTGTATTTTGAACAGGGCAAGACCTTCGCTCGTATGCATGCCGTGCAAGTCCATGATAACAATGACCACTGGTTTGACGCAGAGCCAAGCATCGATGCCCCACTAGCCGATTTGGACATCATACTGATGCGTAAAGATCCGCCATTCAATATGGACTTTATCTACACCACCTATCTTCTTGAACGTGCGGCAGTTGATGGTGTATTGGTCAGCAATCGACCAAATGCGCTGCGAGATGTAAACGAAAAACTGTATACCACTTGGTTTAATGAGCATTGCCCACCCATGTTGGTCACAGCCGATTCTGCGCGCATAAAAGCATTCGTCGAGCAGCACAAAGATGTGATAGTCAAACCATTGGATGGAATGGGCGGTGAATCGATCTACCGAATTACCGAGAACGACCCCAATATCAACGTCATCCTCGAAAACATGACTCGGCGAGATCGGCATCAGATTATGGCGCAACGGTTCATACCAGAGATTGTTGAAGGCGATAAGCGAATATTGGTCGTGCACGGCAAGCCGATGCCGTATGCCCTCGCGCGCGTGCCAGCACAGGGCGAAACTCGTGGCAATTTGGCAGCTGGCGGCCGTGGCGTGCCCGTAGCCTTGAGTGATTCTGATCGAAAAATTGCCGAATCCATCGCGCCAAGCTTGGTGGAACGAGGACTACATTTTGTGGGCCTGGATGTGATCGGCAGTAGTTTGACTGAGGTCAATGTGACCAGCCCAACTTGCGTGCGAGAGCTAGATGCTCATGCGGCTAACCTAGCTCCAAAACCAGTTAATGCCTCAGATTACGTGCCTGGAATCGCCGATATTTACCTAGATGGGCTCGCAGCCCTGCGCAATAGCTGATCGTGACCTAAAATCAGTTGGCGTGCGTGTTGCGCGCCACTGCCTAGCTGGCAAAACCATGACAGCACGCTGCCGACATACAGCACATTGGAAGCATGTCGACAGCGAGCTGAGAACAAATAATAGGTCGAAAAATAGATCGAAATGAGTTTTGCATTACCATTTGATATCAGCAAATTAGACACGCTAACAGTTTCGCTGTTTGCGGCCACACTGCTGCACGCATTTATTATTATCAAGCTGGAATGGGTATTTCATCCAAGTGAGCGTCGCCCGCCAGCCACCATGGAAGTCATCTTGGTGCAGCCGACAGATAGTGAAGCACCAGAAAACGCAGATTACTTAGCTCAAGCTTCTCAGGATGGCGGCGGCGACACTGATGAAAAGGTGCGCCCCACGTCTGCATTTGCCAGCGATCAAGATTTTCAGACTGATGGTATTGCGCCTCTTCCCATGGAAGCCACATCACCTGAAGAACAGACGGCCAGCTCAGAAGAAATTCTCACTAACATTTTTTCAGATGATCTGACTAACACCGATGCGGAGAACGTCGAAAAGGAAAACAACCAAGCAAAGCCTGATCTCATACTTATTGAAGAGAACTTTGAAATCGCAAAGCTCAGTGCAGCTATCGAGAAACAAGAAGAAGAGCGCGCCAAACGGCCAAAAAAGAAATTCTTGACTGCCGCCACAAAAGAATCCTCATCAGCACCGTATATGTATCGTTGGGTGGAAAGAGTAGAGCGAATCGGCAATCTTAACTACCCCGACGCTGTCAAGCGCAACAAATTATCAGGCGCATTAATGATGTCAGTTGGGATATTCAAAAATGGCGAAATTGAATCAGTTGAAATATTAGAATCATCTGGATTTGCCGTGCTCGATGATGCAGCTAAGCGTATTGTCACCTTGTCCGGCCCGTTTGAGCCAATGACTGGCGAGTTAGGACAAGAAACCGATATCCTCTATATAACCCGTACTTGGGAGTTTCAAAGCTCGAACTCGGTCATTAGTTACTGATAAACTGGCACTCCGACAATTCCGTCATTCCCGCATACTCGGGAATCTATACTCGGCACATAATGGGCCCCGCCTGCGTGGGGATAACCGTCAACGCCTACAAGTAGATGACCACAGGCAGAACTCTTTGAATCTAAGCCACCATTTTTTGGTATCCATGCCGCAGCTGCTGGATCCACCCTTTCGCCACTCAGTGATCTATTTACTTGATCACGATGAGCACGGTGCCTGGGGAGCCATAATCAATCAAACCTCTGCCGTAGCCTTGGGCGATATATTTGAACAGCTGGAAATCAAAACTGAACTACCGCTTACATCAGAAACCGTACTATTCGGTGGCCCGGTGGATGAGCAAAACGGTGTGGTACTGCACCCAGCTGGCGCGTGGTTTGAATCTACTCGTGATTATCTTGCCGGTGTATCGGTATCAAGTTCACGCGATGTGCTGGAAGCAGTAGCCGCTGGGTCAGAGCCTCAACAGCGCCTGGTTGTGCTGGGCCACTCCGGTTGGGCTCCTGGGCAGCTCGAATCTGAAGTCGCCGGCAACGCTTGGCTAACTTGCCCGGCTGATGCGAGCATCCTGTTCGAGACTCCCGTCGAAGCGCGCCGTAATGCTGTAGCTGATTTGATCGGTGTTAATCTCGACACCATTGTCGGAGATTCTGGCCGCGCCTAGCCAACCGACCACACCTGAGCAAGCCAGAGCATAGATGCCAACAAAAACATATCTTGCATTCGACTACGGCACCGTGCGCATTGGTGTAGCCGTTGGTAATTCGCTAACCGAAACTGCATCACCCGTCCAAACGATTGCCAACGTTAATGGCACGCCAGACTGGCTTGCGATTGAACAATTGATCTTGCAATGGCAACCCGACGAGCTTGTCGTTGGCTTACCGCTGACGATCAAGGGAGAAGATCAAGCAATCACACCTCACGTCAAAGGGTTTATCAAGGCGCTGCATAAACGGTCTGGCCTAACCATCTGGGAGGCCGACGAACGCTTCAGCTCAATGGCCGCTCAAGCCGAATTGGCTAAAATGCGAGCCAGTGGGCAACGCACTAAACGTGTTAGTAAGGACGATATCGACTCAATGGCCGCCACTCTCATCCTACAAAACTGGTTTACTGCCAACTGAAACAAGCACGAGCAGTCTATCTTGGTTTTCCATGAAAACACGACGTTTCATGAATAGTCCAGGCTATGGCGTTATAATGGCGCACCTAAACGTTCGGTTGAGAGCATGACACGATACAACACCGAGCAAGTGGGCAGCTGGCTGCAGGACATGCAGCAAAGCTTGCAACACTTGATCACTGATACTAGTGGTGATGACAGCCCCGTCGCAATGATCGGAATCAAAACCGGCGGAGTCGATGTCGGCAAGCATCTCCATAAAAGTCTTGACCTACACGAACCACTCGGCGAACTTAATATTTCCTTTTACCGTGACGATTTCAGCACGGTAGGTTTGCACCCAGTTGTTGGTCCATCGCAAGTGCCCTTCTCAATTGATGGTCGGCATATCATTTTGGTAGACGATGTACTCAGCACTGGCCGCACCGTACGCGCAGCGATGAACGAGATATTCGATTACGGCAGACCTTCGCGCATCACTTTGGCAGTGTTAATACAGCGCACCGGACATGAGCTGCCTATTCGCGCAGACATTATCGGCCAGGCTATCGACCTTAGCGACAATATGCATGTATCGCTCGATCCTAGCGATATGAGCATAACCGTTAGTGAGCCAAATCGTCGTGAGCCAGATCGTCGTGAAGCAACTGGCGAGCAGGGCTTATGAAGCATAACGACCCACAATTTAATCGCTTTGGCAATTTGCACCACTTCTTAACCCTTGACGGCTTAGACAAACAAACGCTGACCGGCATTCTCGATGCAGCCGAAAACTTTACTAGCGTTAACGACAAGTCGATTAAAAATGTACCGTTACTGCGTGGCAAAACAGTGGCAAATCTTTTTTTCGAAAACAGCACTCGAACCCGAACTGCATTCGAACTGGCCGCCAAACGTTTATCTGCTGATATTTTAAATATTGATTTGGTTAGCTCATCAACTAAAAAAGGCGAATCCCTTCTAGATACGCTTCGTGTGCTTGAATCTTTACAATGCGATATGTTTATCGTGCGTCATAGCGACTCAGGTGCTGCACATTTTATTGCTGAACACGTAGCATCCACAATAAACGTTGTTAATGGTGGCGACGGGCAACACTCTCACCCCACTCAAGGTATGCTCGACATGTTCACGATACGCCGACACAAAGGCGACTTCGAAAATTTACGCGTGGTGATTATCGGCGATATTAAACATTCACGTGTAGCACGCTCCGACATATCTGCTTTACGCACATTAGGTGTTGCAGAAATTCGGGTGGTGGCTCCAAACACTTTGATCCCTGAATACGTCGAAGAATTAGGCGTTAAGGTCTACAGCAAACTTGAAATCGCGCTTAAAGATGCAGACGTAATTATGGGCTTGCGCCTACAAAACGAACGTATGAACTCAGCTACAGTGCCAAGCATGGGCGAGTTTTTTCGCACTTACGGCTTAACTGAAGATCGACTAAAGCTTGCAAAATCCGACGCTATTGTGATGCACCCAGGGCCGACTAATCGCGGCGTTGAAATTGCTGCCAATGTAGCGGATGGCAAACAAGCAGTGATACTCGAACAAGTCAATTACGGTATAGCAGTACGCATGGCCGTACTATCCATCACCATGGGCCATGGCGAAGCAGTGCGCGAAGCTGAAATGGCGGTTTCATCATGAGCCAAACAAACAAAGGGGCTATGGGCAGCAACGTTACAATCAAAGGTGCACGGCTAATCGACTTAGCCGCAAACGTTGATAGCATCGACGACTTACACGTCGTTGACGGCGTTATCAGCGACAAGCCCGCAACAGACAGCCAAACAATCAATGCATCAGGCTTAGTACTGAGCCCAGGTTTTATCGATTTGTATGCGCGCTTGCGTGAACCCGGCCTTACTCGTAAAGGCACCTTGTCGAGCGAATGCCATGCGGCATTATCCGCTGGTTTTACTACGCTGCTGTGTTCGCCAGACACACACCCTGTTATCGATTCCACGGCAACAGTGGAGCTTATTCGACAACGCGACCAACAAGCCGGTGGCGCGCGCGTTATACCTTTAGCCGCCTTAACAACTGAACTTGAAGGGCAACGTTTATCTGAAATCGCCACCTTACGCGATGCCGGCTGTGTGGGTGCCAGCCAAGCGGATCAGCCTATTGCTGATACCTCAGTGTTACTCAGTGCAATGGAATACGCTGCCACCTTTGATATACCGTTACTACTGGCGGCTCGGGACCCACAGATTGGTGGAGCCGGCTGCGCGCACGCTGGCGCGGTGGCCACTCGTTTAGGCTTACCCGGAATACCTGTGGCCACCGAGACCATAGGCTTGGCCAGGTTAATCGAGCTATGCCGCAATACTGGTTGCCGCTTACACATCTCTAGATTAAGCACTGCACGTGGTGTAGAACAAATTCAGGCAGCCAAGCAAGCTGGTCTTCCAATCACAGCAGACGTAGGTATACATCACTTGTTTTTCACTGAAAAGCACATTGATGGCTTTGACGTTAATTTTCATTCGACTGTGCCGTTTCGTAGTGTGCATGATCGTGACGCTTTACGGACCGGTGTCGCCAACGGCACAATCGACGCTATTTGTTCTGATCACGCACCACACGACGCTGACGCCAAACTTGCACCGTTTCCTAGTAGCGAGGCAGGGCTATCAGCATTCGATGCATTCTTGCCTTTATTAATGCAACTACCCGAACTGCTTGATATCCCACTGAATGAAGTTCTAGCAACGGTCAATGCCAACCCTAGTAATATTCTTGCCACAGAAAAGATTGCATCAACATTATCGGCTGGAGAAATGGCCAATCTGGTGTTGTTTGATCCTGCTGCACCAACGAAGTGCACGACAGAAAACCTATTAAGCCAAGGTAGCAACACACCGTTTCTGAATTGCGATGATGCCGATATTCACCTCGAGAATGGCCTGCCCTTTACTGGCAAGGTACACACAGCTTGGGTAAGAGGCACACCTACAACATTAGCTAACTAGTTTGCGTTCAAGCCGTTAGCGTTATCCATCAGCTCTTGATAGTGGCGGCGGCATTTTGAATCGTAGCGTTCGTTGCCTCCGATCTGCACCTGCTCACCTGCCGCGATAACCCGCCCCGCTTCATCCAAGCGCACAGTCATCGTCGCTTTGCGCCCACAACTACACACAGTTTTAAGTTCGGACAGTTTGTCGGCAATAGCAAGCAATCGGGCAGAACCTGGAAACGGCTCTGCTTGAAAATCAGTGCGAATGCCAAAGCACAAGACCGGTATGTGCAGCTCATCAACCACTCGTGCTAGTTGATCAACTTGTTCGCGGCTTAAAAACTGCGCCTCATCCACTAACACGCAATCTACTTTTGCAGCTTGGTGGAATTCTTCCACCACCTTAATAAAATGAGTTTGCGCATCAAATACTTCAGCAGGAGAAGAGACGCCAATGCGTGATTGAATTACGCCTTCACCATAGCGGTTATCGATTGCAGCAGTAAACAACAAGGCTTGCATTCCTTGTTCATCGTAGTTATGCGCTGATTGCAATAGTAAAGTTGATTTTCCAGCGTTCATCGCTGAATAATAAAAGTACAGTTGAGCCACGAAAGTATGCGCCGTTTGAAAGCCCCAACAGTATGCCAAATTTTAAAGCAAAAAAAAGGGCGGTTAGAGCCGCCCTTTTTTATTTGCTGAATTCGCAGCCAGCATCCTTACCGACTTCGAATAGCTACAACTTAATTATCTAAGCTGATTTCTTATATAACGATCTATCCGGCCCTACGTCCCATGCCATGTTGATCGTCATCATCAGTTTCTTCCAGGGTCATAGAATTAGCGATCATGTCATCAACTGCCCCAGCGTTACCGCCTTCAAGCTTAATACGCAATCGAAGATCATTGACAGAATCCGCGTTTCGCATGGCTTCTTCTATGGTGATTGCATTTTCATTTAGCAGATTAAACAAAGCATGATCAAATGTCTGCATGCCTTGATCAGCACTTTTGCTCATCAAGGCTTTGATTTCATGAATTTCACCTTTCATGATCAAATCAGACATCAACGGCGTGTTAAGCAATACTTCGATTGCAGCTCGACGACCCTTACCACTTGGCGTAGGCAGCAATCGCTGCGATATAAACGCTTTAACATTTAGCGAAAGATCCAATAGCAACTGCTTATGACGGGCTTCAGGGAAGAAGTTGATAATTCGATCAAGTGCTTGGTTAGTATTATTAGCGTGCAAGGTTGCCAGGCAAAGATGACCCGTTTCGGCAAACGCAATCGCATGTTCCATTGTTTGCTGGTCACGTATCTCACCAATCAATATTACGTCAGGCGCTTGTCGTAGAGTATTCTTAAGGCCTACTTCGAATGAGTCGGTGTCAGTACCCACTTCACGTTGCGTAACGATACACCCTTTGTGATGATGTACGAATTCAACTGGATCCTCAATAGTAATAATGTGGCCGTTCGAATTTTCGTTACGGTAGTCGATTAGCGCTGCAAGGCTAGTTGATTTACCCGAGCCAGTACCGCCTACAAAAATAACCAAGCCACGCTTAGTCATCGCTATTGTATTTAGAATTTCTGGTAGATGCAGATCTTCAAATGAAGGTATTTCATTAGGAATGATTCGAACAACCAAACCGGCGCTGCCGCGTTGCACTAGAGCGTTTACACGAAAACGAGAAATATCAGGCAAGGCAATTGCGAAATTAAGCTCTTTATTTTGCTTGAACTCAGCGCGTTCAGCTTCTGTCATTAAACTTTGAGTTAATGCAAGCGTATGATCAGCAGTCAGTTTTTTATCCATCACTGGCGTCACTTTGCCGTGAATACGCATAGCTGGTGCAGCACCTGCAATAATAAATAGGTCTGAGCCGCCCTTTTTGTACAAGCTTACCAGCAACTCATCCATAAATCGCTTAGCTACTTTTAAGTCCATATTCCCTTCCCGCTCTAATATCTTTTTTATATATAAGGTTTAAACCAGCGATGCAGCAATGCTGCATCGCGTACTCTAGTCTTAGGTAATGCTATCTGGGTTTGCAGCCTTCTTCTTAGCTTCAGCCAGATCCACCACACCGCGTGCAACAAGCTCTTTCAGATTTTGATCAAGTGTTTGCATGCCATGTCCTTGACCCGTCTGGATAGCTGAATACATTTGCGCAACCTTATCTTCTCGAATCAGGTTACGAATCGCCGGTGTACCCACCATAATCTCGTGCGCAGCTACTCGACCGCCGCCATTTCTTTTCATCAATGTTTGCGAGATAACCGCACGCAATGATTCAGATAACATTGAACGTACCATTGGCTTCTCGCCAGCTGGAAACACGTCAACAATACGATCGACAGTTTTTGCAGCAGAACTCGTGTGGAGCGTACCGAATACTAAGTGACCCGTTTCTGCCGCTGTAAGTGCAAGAGAGATGGTTTCTTGGTCACGCATCTCACCAACTAGTATGGTGTCAGGATCTTCACGCAACGCTGAGCGCAGTGCATTAGAGAAACCCATAGTATCGCGGTGAACTTCACGTTGGTTAACCAAACACTTTTTGCTCTCGTGAACAAATTCGATTGGATCTTCAATTGTTAAGATATGACCAAGCTCTGATTCGTTTTTGTAATCCATCATGCCGGCAAGCGTTGTAGACTTACCCGAACCCGTTGGGCCAGTTACCAGCACGATACCCCGAGGCAACGCCGAAAGCTCTTTGAAGATGTTTGGAGCGCCGAGCTGCTCAAGAGTTAAGATCTCAGTTGGGATAGTACGAAATACTGCACTACAGCCACGGTTTTGGTTAAATGCGTTTACACGAAAGCGAGCAACGTCAGGAATCTCAAATGAAAAGTCAGTTTCAAGGAATTCTTCAAAATCCTTACGCTGTTTGTCATTCATGATGTCGTATATCATGCCCTGTACAGCAGCGTGGTCCAGCGACGGGACGTTAACTCTGCGCATATCACCATCAACGCGAATCATTGGTGGAATGCCAGACGACAAGTGCATATCTGATGCGCCGTTTTTAACGCTGAAAGTCAGAAGTTGAGAGATATCCATGCTTATACCCTTTTGGCTATTTCACGCGACCAGTTACGACGCGGGTTGTCATTTAAACGAATGCATCAGCCGAAACTTGTGACAATGGCGATACAAAACGTGCTTCGATGCCAACTTTGTCGGCCGGTTTCGGGCTTTACTTAGCGAGATCCTGTCCTACCGAAGAACTTCCGTAAACTGCATCACAACTTGGCAATATCTGAGATGAACAACACGCACAATGTATCCGACGCTGTGACAAGGATCACAAAAGAGATCCGCAGGCTCGAAAACCAATATCAACGTAAACCTGAGTCTGTTGCGTTATTAGCGGTTAGTAAAACCAAACCAATAGAGGCAATCCGCGCGGCCTACACAGCAGGGCAACGTCATTTTGGCGAAAACTACCTCGACGAGGCATGTGAAAAAATCCAAACGCTTGGCCGTGATTATCCGAACGAACACTACCTCTGGCATTTTATCGGAGGCATTCAGTCTCGCAAAACTCAGGCTATCGCCGAGCACTTCGATTGGGTACATAGCGTCGATCGGGTAAAAATCATCAATAGATTAGCCGCACAGCGGCCAAGCGAACTCCCCCCACTAAACATCTGTTTGCAAGTCAATATTGATAATGAGGCAAGTAAATCCGGAGTAACGGAATCAGAGCTTGAAGCGTTGGCAGCAGCCTGCGATACACATGAACAACTCCAACTTCGAGGCCTAATGGCAATCCCTGCAGTACGATCTAGCATCGATGAACAACGCAAACCGTTTGCACAACTTGCAACCATGTTTGAATCGTTACGCCAGACATATACCCAAATGGACACCTTATCCATTGGCATGAGCGGCGATTTGCCAGCAGCGATAGCAGAGGGCGCAACCATTGTTCGAGTCGGTACGGCTATATTTGGACAACGCTCATGAACCCAAAACATGCCTGCGCTGGCATAATGGAGTGATTCAGACACACCAACGAGATTCCCTATGAGCGCAACTAACCCCTTAGTCGGAGCCTACCAGGCTGGTCAAAGCATTTGGCTCGACTACATCCAGCGCAGCATGTTTGATGGCGAACTTCAGGCATTGATCCAAGATGACCAAATAATGGGGCTGACATCCAACCCTGCCATATTTGAGCAAGCTATCGCCAAAACCAATGAATACGACGATGCGATCGCTAACATCGTTACTAAAAACGATGGCATCACCAACCTCGAACTCTTCACTCAACTAGCGGTGCAAGATATCCAAATGGCAGCAGACGCTTTTGCCGACACTTACAAAAGCACAAACGGTATTGATGGCTACGTTAGCTTAGAAGTTACGCCAGAGCTTGCAGATGATGTTGATGGCACCGTTAAAATGGCGCTTGATCTTCACAAACGCGTTGACCGTGACAATCTAATGATCAAAGTACCGGGCACCAAAGCAGGTGTTGTGGCTTTCGAACAACTAATACGCAAAGGCATCAACGTAAACGTCACACTGTTGTTCAGCGTGCAACGTTACCTCGAAATCGCCCAAGCCTATATTCGTGGCCTACAGGCTCGACATGAGGATGGCAACCCGGTAAACAACATCGCTTCAGTGGCCAGTTTTTTTGTTAGTCGCGTTGATACCGAAGTGGATTCAGCGCTCGATCAATCTAGCGATGCAGCAGCTAGCGACCTAAAAGGCCTTATTGCTATTGCCAATGCCAAAGTCGCTTACGGCCATTTCGCTAACCTCTTTGGTAGCGACAAATTTGCCAACCTTCGCGAGCAAGGTGCACAGCCGCAGCGCTTACTGTGGGCAAGCACGGGCACCAAAAACGCCGACTACTCTGACGTATTATATGTAGAGCAACTAATTGGCCCGGAAACTGTCAACACCGTGCCCCCTAAAACGATGGATGCGTTTCGTGATCACGGCACCGCTGAGGCACGATTAGCAAACAATCTAGCAGATGCGCACAAGCAACTATCAGCCCTCGGCGAGATAGGCATACCACTTAACGTGATAACCGACAAGCTAGAAGAAGCGGGTATTGAGTCTTTTGCCTCGTCGTTTGATCGCCTCCTTGACGTGCTAGGCGAGAAGCGACAACGCCTAAGCAAGCAAGCCTAACATGGCGACTACTTGGACTTTCATGGGCGCTGGCAACATGGCCAGCAGCCTCATCGGTGGTTTGATCAAAAATGGCGCGAGCGCGTCTGACATAAATGTTGTCGACATCAGCGAAGACGCATTAAAGCGGCTCAACAACAGTGCAGGTGTAAAAACCTTTACCTCACTTGCCGACGCGCCCGCCGCTGACGGCATTATCATCGCAGTTAAACCCAATATCGTTCAACTAGTTTGCAGCAGCATTAACGATGCTGTTGCTGGTAGCTATGCGCCATTAGTGATATCAGTTGCAGCTGGTGTTCGCGAAGGCTCTATGCGCAACTGGCTGCCAGAGGCCACACCAATAGTACGCTGCATGCCCAACACGCCAGCCCTTCTCGGGCTTGGCGCCACTGCATTGTTCGCTAATCATGCCTGTAGCGAGACCCACAAAGCCGTAGCTACACAGTTATTGCAAAGCGCAGGGGTGTGCCTTTGGGTTGACGACGAATCCAAACTCGATGCCGTCACTGCGGTGTCGGGCAGTGGTCCGGCTTACTTCTTTAACTTGATCGAACACATGGTCACAGCAGGCGTTAAGCTTGGCTTAGATGAACAATCGGCTACTACGCTAGCCATCGAAACGGCCTACGGTGCTGCCAGCATGGCACGACAAGGTGACACCGCACCAGCACAGCTGCGCGAAAACGTTACATCTAAAGGCGGCACCACTGCTGCAGCCCTTGCAGCATTCGACCAACGTAAGTTTGCCGACATTGTTAGTGAAGCCATGCAGGCCGCGAATGACCGGGCAATCGAACTCGGCGATGAATTTGGCGCAGCGCCGTAGAATAACGACTACACTAGAGCGGTTAATTTGCACGGAGAAAACTAAATGAATCCTGCGCTATCAGCACTTGGTTTCATAGTGAGCACAGTGCTCAATATTTACGCACTCTTGGTCGGGTTGCGGTTTGTCATGCAATTGGTCAGAGCGGACTACTACAATCCTCTCGCGCAATTTATTGTCAAGGCCACCGACCCCTTGCTCAAACCAATGCGAAAGTTTATCCCAAGCATCAAAAAATACGATACCTCCAGCTTGCTGCTTTGTTTTTTGGTGTTGTTACTTAAGTTCGTTTTGTTCAAGCTGCTTATGCTGGGCCCACTGCATGTGTTTACCAGCGTTGTTAATCCTGCTGTCATTTCGATGACTCAATTTTTCACAGGATCGGCCATCGACTTGATCGCGTTGCTATTCAATGTGTTTATCTATTCAATTATGATCCAGGCGCTACTAAGTTGGCTCCCTGCCGCCCAAGGCAACCCAATGCAGGGAATGCTACGCTCAATCACTGAACCGGTTCTTGCACCAATAAGACGTGTGATCCCACCGTTAGGGACATTCGATTTATCCGCCCTAGTAGCGATATTAGGCTTGTTTGCACTTAAGATCATGGTTGTGGGTTACCTCTTTAAAGGCCTCGGCCCATTCACTTAAGCGTGTTCAATATTTATACAAAAACACTATAAAAACAGTGTTTTTTTAATTTCGCTATTAGAATTCACTATAAATATAGTGTTTTTTGCGATTTTTAATCTATAAAACTACTCGAAGCGTCAGATCTGTGTTAATTTTCGCGCGCTTTTTCGAAAAAGCATAAACACTTCAACGCACGCAAAAGTGTGCGTATTTTTTTAATTTAAGTAAACGGGGAATATATATGGCGGCTAAGAAAAAGGTCACTAAGAAAAAAGCTTCTGCAAAGAAGAAAGCTAGCGCAGCAGTAAAGAAGCCACCGACTAAATCGGAAATCATGACGACTATTTCTGAAAAGACTGAATTAAGCCGCAAAGAAGTTGCTGGCGTATTTGATGCGCTTGCAGAGGTTATTCAAGACAATCTTAAGCCACGTGGTCCAGGCTTGTTCGCCGTACCGGGCCTGATGAAAATCAAAGTTATCAAGAAGCCTGCTACTAAAGCACGTAAAGGTATCAACCCATTCACGGGTGAAGAGACTGTGTTCAAAGCTAAGCCAGCTCGTAAGGTTGTTAAAGTACTACCTTTGAAAGGTTTGAAAGATATGGTTTAAGAGGTCATCGCGACTTCTGGTCGAGCTTTTTAGCGACACCACCATAAACCTGTTCGGGCCAAAAACTTTGGCCCGAACAAGCAGTAAACTCACCAAACAACGTTTCGCCAATTTATTGGCGATCAGTATCACTCTCCCCTCCAACGCAAATCCATCACTGCAATAAGTTCGTAAATTTATCAATGCTTATCGCTTGATATGGCAATTGAAGGTTGGCGATGCGAGTCTGAGCTCACACTTAACAAGCCGTAACCTCATCGATTGGTGGCGTAATCTATACGGAAAATGAATTAGTAGCGCTGATATGTATCTAAAGCCTTGATAAGCACCTATATAAGTAGTGCCAATTGCGGGCCTATGCGCATAATCCGAGCATAAGCGCAATGTGTGTCAATTAAGACAATATTGAGCAATAACCCTACAAACAGGTAAACTGATCGGCCGCTATCAGTGGACTCTGAATACTAGATAGCACAGGAAGTTAAGGCACACTCCTTAACAAAACAATAAGGTAAACGAACATGAGCGCGAATACAGCAGATGCGCTGCTCGCTAAATCTTCTACAAGGTTGCCCAAGTGGGTAAACAATGTCTTGGTGATTGCCATCGGCATTAGCTTGGCGGTGCTCGCCTTAAAATTTTTGCCGCAGCCGGCTATTGGTGCTGTGGCTAATACTAGCTCAGCGGCAACCAGCAAAAAACAAAGCGTTGATCCCGTACAACAGAGCAAAGCGATTATCGGAGCGCATCTGTTCGGTGAAGCCGGCGCAAAAGTCGTGGAAGTAGAGAAGAAAGAACCGGATCGACCAATAGAGAACACTAAGCTCAATTTGAAGTTGGCTGGCGTGTTTGCTTACACACCACAAGAGAAAGCTATCGCTATCATTAGCGCAGGCTCTGCGGAGCAATCAGCTTATTGGGTAGGCGACAAGGTTTCTGGCGAAACAACGCTCAAAGAGGTTCACCCGGAATACGTCATTCTGAGTAATCGAGGCAAGGATGAAAAGCTTCAACTGTCCGACGAAGCGCCAATTGCTATGCGCCCGATTCCGACAGAACAGCCGTCTAACGCTGGCAACAGTGGCGGCGCAGGCAGCGACCCAAATACGCCAGTTGAGATACCCACTAACCCTGGCCAGATACGCGACATGATGGCTCGCAACCCTGCACTACTGGGCAGAGTTGTTGCGGCCGAACCCTATCAAGAAAACGGCAAATTGCTCGGCTACCGTATAACTCCTAAGCAAAACCCTGAAATTCTAGAAGCACAGGGTATTGTTGCCGGAGACGTAATTACACGAGTAAACAACATCCAGTTAAACAGTCAAAAGCAAGGCATACGGGCTTTGCGAAATGCAGTTAAGGCTGACAACCTAGAAATCGTAGTGCTACGCGATGGTATTGAAGTTCCACTATCGATTTCACTTGCTCAATAATCTCAGCTTGAACACTTTGCTCACTAGCGCAGTTGCTAGAAGCACACTAACGAAAGTTAAAAAATAATTATGATAAATGCACGAGTGCACTTAAAACTGATTGCGGTACTAACGCTGGGTTTAGCGCTGGGTAGTTCAACAGCGATAGCCCAAGACGACGGCACCTTCACGCTAAATTTGAAGAACGCGGATATTCATTCCTTGATTCAAACGGTATCGCGTCAGTCCGGCAAGAACTTCGTCGTCGACCCTCGTGTCAAAGCCCGTGTGACCGTCATATCAGCTAATCCACTAAACGATGAAGAGCTCTACGAAACCTTTTTATCTGTTCTGCAAGTGCATGGATACTCAGCCGTACCTCGTGGTGATTTAATTAAAATCGTTCCTGACGTCAACGCTAAGCAAGGCCCAGTACCAAACTACGACGGTAATGCTAGCGATCAGTTAGTAACACAGGTTATTAAGGTTGATAACGTTCCTGCAGCGCAATTGGTGCCGATACTGCGGCCTCTGGTACCGCAGCAAGGTCATCTGGCCGCATATGCCTCTACCAACACGCTCATCATCACTGACAGAGCTGCCAACATTCAACGTCTGTTAAGTATTATCAAAGACATTGACCGCCCCGACAAAGAAGAAGTCGAAGTCGTTCGTTTAAATCACGCATCAGCGCGAGAAGTGATACGCCTGCTCACTGCATTGCAAAGCCGAGCTGGACAGGGAGCGGGTTCGCCGACTAGCGTTCGCTTCGCTGCCGACGAGCGCACTAACAGCATATTACTCAGCGGCGAAAACAGCGCTAGAGTTCGTATGCGCGGTTTGATCTCCAATCTCGATACACCCGTCGAGTCTGGTGGTAACACACGCGTTGTGTACTTACGTTATGCAAACGCAGCCGATCTACTCCAGATACTCACTGGCGTATCAGCAGGGCAAGCCAAAATTGGCACAGGAGGCGACGATAGCGCCGCTGGCGCAGCGACTCCTGCCGCCGCCGCCCCCGCAGCGAACGCCAATGGAGCTGCTGCGCAGCCTCAACCTACCGTCCCAACTGCATCGATAGTACGCCGCGCATCGCAGGAAAGCGATACTGCCAATGTGGATATCCAGGCAGATGAAGACACCAATGCGCTTATTATTACCGCCCCACCTGATGAAATGCGCAGCATACTAGCGGTTATTGAACAACTGGATATTAGGCGTGCACAAGTGCTAGTTGAAGCCATCATCGCTGAGCTTTCGGAAAATAACAGTAGCGCCCTAGGCGTTAACTTCGCCGTTGATGGCACCGAAGCTAATCGTCCGGCGGCTTACACTAACCTAGGTGGCGCGACACAACAGTTCGCTGCTACTGCGTTAGCCGCACAAAATGGTACCCCTAGCACACTCGCTAATGGGCTGTCGTTGGCCTTAGGCCGCGCAGGCTCTAACGGTGTTGACTTTGGATTTTTGCTTTCTGCCATCGCGTCTGATTCAGATAACAACATATTGTCAACACCAACGCTGGTCACAATGGACAACCAAGAGGCAGAAATCGTGGTTGGACAAAACGTCCCGTTTGTTACAGGCACCCAGCTCTCGTCTGCAAACAACAATCCATTCCAAACAATTGAGCGTCAAGATATCGGTATTAGCCTCAAGGTAAAGCCTCAAATCAACGAAGGCGACAACATCAAAATGGAAATCGAGCAAGAAGTATCGGATGTGAGCAGCACATCAGTTACTGGTGCATCAGACATCACCACTAACAAGCGCTCGATCAAAACAACAGTGTTAGTAGAAGACGGCCAAACTCTTGTATTGGGCGGCTTGATCGATGATCAAATTCAGGATACTCGCGACAAGGTTCCGTTCTTGGGTGACATCCCCTTACTCGGTAGCCTGTTTCGTTACCGCTCGACCAGTAAAAGTAAGCGCAATTTGATGGTGTTCTTACATCCGACCATTTTGCGCGACGTTAAAACCGCTGATTACTATAGCCGTAGTAAATATGACGACCTGCGTACAGCTCAACTAGGCCTGTTTGAGCAAGATTCACTACTGGATCGCCCAAGCCCCAAACTACCGGGCCTACATTTGTACTTTGATGGGGAACGAGTGAAGAACAGCCCTTCAGCGCTAGATGTACCCTCAGCTAGCCTTGAAGCCGTGCCGAGTAAAACCTCGGCTTACCCTGCTATTGAGGCGTTTCCCGCTCAAGCTGGCGCGAACGATGCGTTATCAGGGCCATTCGACAGCGTAGAACAATGAAAATGGTTATTTCGCCCGCAGATTTTATCGATGTAGGAGACCCTCTACCGAAAGGTAGTGGAGCTGCCAACGATAACGAGCAACCGGTAGAAACGATCACGTCTAAGCCCCACAGTGGCGATGTGATCCCATTTGCTGATTTGCCCTACACCTTTGCGAAACGCCACGGCGTGCTGCTCGAAAGAGCGCCTGATGGCCAGTTGGTTTTAATTCACCGCAACAACGTCAGCGTTATGGCGTTGACAGAAGCGCGACGCAAAGCCCGTCAACCTTTGACGCTTGAACCCATCAGCAATGACGATTTTGACGCCCGCCTAACCCGCCACTATGAGGGCGAAACTAGCCAGGCCATCGATATCATGGATGACTTCGGTGACGATCTTAACCTTGAAGCGCTAGCTGACGCGCTCCCAGAACCAGAAGATTTACTCGAATCCACTGACGATGCGCCCGTTATCATGCTGATCAACGCCATGTTAACTGAAGCCGTGCGCAGGCAAGCATCTGACATCCATATAGAGCCATTCGAAACACGCCTTGCCGTTCGTTACCGAGTCGATGGTGTTATGCAAAAGCTGCTAGACCCACCTCGCGCTATTGCGCCGTTGGTGATTTCGCGGATCAAAGTCATGGCAAAGATTGATATCGCTGAGCGACGTAAACCGCAGGATGGTCGAATATCGTTACGCGTTGCTGGCCGACCTGTGGATATACGAGTATCGACACTGCCTTCAATACACGGTGAACGCGTCGTATTGCGTCTACTTGATAAGCAAGCCGGACGCCTCGATCTGGAACAGCTAGGTATGCCCGATCAAGCTTTGCAGAGCCTGACAAAAACCCTCTCCATGTCTGACGGAATCGTGTTGGTAACTGGCCCAACGGGTAGTGGTAAAACCACGACTTTGTATGCGGCCTTGTCACGCCTTAATTCGATGCGCTCTTCAATACTGACAATAGAAGATCCCATCGAGTATTACATCGATGGTATTGGCCAAACACAAGTTAATACCAAGGCAGATCTAGATTTTGCTACTGGCCTGCGCGCCATTTTGCGTCAAGATCCTGATATCGTGATGGTTGGTGAAATACGCGATAAGGAAACAGCAGAAATTGCGGTACAAGCCAGTTTGACTGGCCACCTTGTACTATCAACACTCCACACAAATACAGCGGTAGGCTCCGTTACGCGCTTACGCGACATGGGCGTCGAGCCCTTTTTACTGTCATCAAGTTTGGTAGGTTTGGTAGCGCAGCGCTTAGTACGAGTGTTATGTAACGACTGCAAAAAAGTCACAACGCCCACCCATGCCGAATTAAAAATCCTAGGCGCTACCGTTAGCCAGAGTGGCAATGTATGCGCATCGCATGGCTGCGAGAAGTGCAACCACACGGGTTATACAGGCCGTACTGGTATTTACGAAGTCGTTGAAGTAAACGAAACAATGCGTACGATGATCCATGACGGTGCTGCAGAACAAGATATTGAAAGCTATGCCCGTACGCGTAGCCCCGGTATCATTGAAGATGGTAAGCGATTGGTTCTCGAAGGTAAGACATCACTCGAAGAAGTGCTGCGCGTTACTCGAGAGGGTTAATGGCTGCGTTTGAATACCTCGCGCTTGATACGCGAGGGCGGGAGAAAAAGGGGGTACTTGAAGCCGATACCGCAAGGGTTGCACGGCAGCTTCTACGCCAGGATAGCCTCACCCCACTCGAAATTCATGAAGCCTCGGTACGCCGAGTCGGCTCGAAGAACAAATCCAGCGGCAAACAAACTCAGACACAATTTCGTGGCGGTATAAAAACTGCCGATCTTGCCCTGATCACCCGACAGATCGCCACACTTAGCGCAGCCGGTACACCTCTTGATGAGTCCTTATCCGCCGTAGCCCGACAAACAGAAAAACCACGTATTAAGTCGCTGCTGTTATCGGTACGTTCTAAGGTTATGGAAGGGCATTCCTTTGCTGATGCCTTAAAAGATTACCCAAAGGTATTTCCTGAAATCTATCAAGCTACCGTATCAGCTGGCGAGCAATCTGGGCACCTCGATGCCGTGCTTGAGCGCTTGGCGGACTACACAGAAGAACGGCAAGCTGCAAACGCCACTATCAAGAAAGCACTGATTTACCCCAGCATGCTGGTTACCGCATCAATCCTCATTGTGTCGTTTCTCTTAGCCTATGTGGTTCCGCAAGTGGTTCAGGTATTTGATGGTATGGGCCAAGAATTACCCGGCTTAACCCAAGGTTTGCTGGCTGCTAGTGCGTTTGTCAAACAATGGGGCTTTTTAATAGCCGTAATCGCAGTCGTCGGTTTCTTTTTGTTTAAGCATGCCATGAAGAACGAAGCATTTAAATTTCGCGTGCATACGTTCTATTTAAAATTACCTCTAGCAAAACGCTTAATAAGGGGTTTTAACACTGCACAATTTGCACGTACCTTGAGTATATTGGCCGCTAGTGGCGTGCCAGTACTAGAAGCTTTGGATATTGCCGCGCAAGTTATAACCAATCGGCCAATGCGTAAGGCCGTTGATACTGCAGCGGCTCAAGTTCGCGAAGGTTCAACACTAGGTGATGCACTAGAACGTACGGGGTATTTCCCACCTATGCTGTTACACCTTATCTCCAGTGGTGAGGCATCTGGCAAATTGGACTACATGCTAGAAAAAGCAGCGACCCATCAGGAGCGAGAACTGAATTCACTGATGTCGATATTCTTAGGCTTGTTCGAACCGATGATTATTTTGATAATGGGTGGGATAGTACTGATGATAGTACTGGGTATCTTGCTACCAATCTTCGATATGAACCAACTGGTTGCTTAGCTAGTTAAGCAATCAGCGCTTACCGGCTTTGTAGAAGCTACCGCTGCTTTCACAACAACCTCTCACCACGCAACAGCGTGAGCTGCGGTGAGATAGGATCTCTACGCTCAACTTTTTTCAGCTGGCGCTGCACCAAAAGGAAATTGCTGTACCGAATCCATCTGCTCACATGCACGACGCACCATCAGATCAGTAATTTCTTGTTCAACGTTTCGAATATCGACCGTAGCTCCATAGCAAAGCTCACTGGGCAAAGGCGCTAGCGCCTTATCGGTAAATAAGTCTTCTTTTTTCAATGCTTGCATAATCATTCTTTCCAAGTTTTGGCTAAGCGCTCTTCCTTACGCAAAAGCCTGTCCAACTATTACTATTTTCCTAAATACTTTCAGTCACTTCTATAGTCATTTATCTTCGTCAGCAAGTTGAATGATGTAATCATCAAACTGCGCCAACTGTTCCGCCGACTGCTCAGGATATTGCATAGGCAGTGCTTGCATGGTGTCAGCGATGACTTTCGCCACGCAGTACCTCATGTAGGGCTTGTTATCCGCCGGAATTGCATGCCAAGGCGCGTGGCTACGTGAAGTTTCATTCAGCAAACTCTGATACGCCGCCATGTAGTCGTCCCAAACGCCACGCTCCGATAAATCGCTTTTTGAGAACTTCCAATATTTTTCTGGTGTTTTCAGCCTTTCCAAAAAACGCCTTTTTTGCTCATCCCGAGATACGTTTAACCAAAACTTTAATACGACCGTGCCATTACGCGCCAGGTGTAACTCTTGGTCACGTATGGAGTCAAAACGTTCATCCCAAATGTTGTCCATATCAGCTTGCGGCAATCGCTGATTAGCCAAGTAGGCAGAACGCACCCGTACAGCTAGTACTTCTTCGTAGTAGCTGCGATTAAATATGCCGATCCGACCACGCTCAGGTAGCCGTTTATTACTGCGCCACATAAAGTCATGATCAAGCTCTTGGCTGGATGGTGATTTAAATGAAAACACCTGGCAACCAGCCGGATTAACCCCACTCATCACCGCCCTTATTGTGCCGTCCTTACCCGCAGCGTCCATCGCTTGGAAAACCAACAGCACTGAAAAGCGATCGTGCGCATACAATTTACGCTGTAGCTCACTGATCGTTTTAACTTGTTTTTTGAGTTTTTTCTCAAGGCTCTTTTTACTGGGCACATCACCTTCTGGAAATGTCGCATGCGAGCTCAAATCAAAACTGCCATCAAAGGGCACGGCCAATGAAGACTGGGGTGGGATAAATAAACTCATTGCAGGCTGTCCTGCAGTTCCGCCGCGGGCAAAAATTCACAAACTTTTTGCAGTGGGCATAGCAATCTTCTGCTACCTATAGGTAGGCAAATAGTTTCTAAACCTCTGATTTGTGCTGAAACGGTCAAAGTCATCTCGTTGTTGCCAGTATTTATTCCTTGACAACCCAGCTATCGAACTAAGGCTGTTGAAGAACTGTTCAAGCATCTACGTTACAGATGCAGGCTTAAACGAAACTGAAAGAAAGCATAAAAAACCAAAATTTCCCTTGACAGATAATTGGCAACTTCTACGCCTTCACTATTTGACACACTAAGTGAGGGCTTTGGTGTGATGTATGCCGGTGCCTTAAATTGAAGTGCGAAACACTGCACGCCACTTAAATCGGATGCATCATTGCCTCCAAAAACTCATATCGAAATAGGCATTCATCACAACAAAGTGCTCACGCCGGGTCTCGTCGCATGGATGCCGACGCGAAACCCCATGGATGGGCTTGTAGCGTCCCGGCAGTGAGAGCTTTGGTGTGGTGTATGCCGGTGCTTTAAATTGAAGTGCGAAACACTGCACGCGACTTAAATGGGATGAACCATTGCCTCCAAATACTCATATTGAAGTAGGCATTCATCACACCAAAGCGCTCACGCCGGGTCTCGTCGGCAGGGATGCCGACGCGAAGCCCCCATGGATGGGCTTGTAGCGTCCCGGAAGTGAGGGCTTTGGTGTGATGTATGCCGGCGCTTTCAACTGAACTGAATCGATTCAGTATTTCAACATTCGATAACGCTTAAGCCTGCCAAGTGACCACGGGTGGGATATGTAACTGGGCACACTCGCCCTGCTCAATACGGCCAGGGTGTTCTACCCATAATGTGATGCCACGCTTCCCCGCTGCTGCCTTGGCAAATCGGTAGCCCTGATCAGGGTGATGCTTGGTGATGATATCGCCAGGATATCGGCAAGGCGCATTCTCCATATCCACCACCAGTGAAACGCCACCTTCAAAGATAATGCGAGATGAAGGCGGTAATTGGCTAAATTGTTTAAAGCCGCGAAAAACAAGATTAGCGCCTATCCAAGCCGGGTCAATCGCGTCTATTTCCATAAGCTTTGCGATGCTAGCAAGTTCATCGTCACACACTGCAGAAATCTGACGAGTGTTTCTGATTTCAGTATCAGCAGCATACTGGTTTTTAACGCGCACGCATGCAGGACGAGTTAAGCCGCTATGGTTATCACCTTTAAAACCCTCATAGCTCACCTCGATCGATTCTACTTGCGACGTAGTTAAGTCAGATGCATCCGAATTTATCGCAAGCCAAACCGCATTGGCTGTTAGCCCAGTAGCCGTAAGCATGGTCACAGGTAATAGCGCCCAGCGGTGACAACAACCAACAACACCATGCCCAAAATCAGATTGACCAAAACGATGAGCCTAACTTGATTTAATGCCGCGCCCGCTTCAGGCCAGTTTTCTGCAACAACCGCTTTTTTAAATACCTGATAAGGACGCACGAACATTGAGAAAAACAGTAAAACCATACCCCACCCAATCAGTTGCATCAGATGGACATAAAAAGGACTGGTTGCAAAACCACCGTATTTCGAAAAAACTAAGGTGTAGCCCGACAACAGCAACACCAAAATGCAGAGCATCACCCATGGAAAGAATTTTTTAAATACGCCTTGCCACAGCACTAAGCGACGTGCGGGTTCATAGTTGGCTACAGCAGGGCGCAAGACAACGTAAGCGAAGAACATTCCACCGATCCAGATTACAGCGGAAATAAGATGGGCGGCATGTGCAATTGAGTTCATATTGATACCAAATGAGTTAGCCCACTTAGTATAACCGCAACGATAAACGCTGCATTATTTATAAGCCGTTGCTAGCAGTCAGGAAAGCTAACCGGCACTTCAACGACGTTTATCGCCAAGCCACCACGAGCGGTTTCCTTATATTTGGTCTTCATATCGGCTCCGGTATCACGCATGGTTTTGATGACCTTATCAAGCGAGACGAAATGCGTGCCGTCACCACGCAGCGCAATACGTGATGCATTAATGGCTTTCACAGAACCCATTGCATTACGCTCAATACATGGCACCTGCACCAGGCCACCCACTGGATCGCAGGTTAAGCCCAAATTATGCTCCATACCAATCTCGGCAGCGTTTTCTACCTGCTCAGGTGTACCACCCATTACTGCAGCCAATCCGCCCGCAGCCATCGAACAAGCCGACCCGACTTCACCCTGGCAACCCACCTCGGCTCCCGAGATAGACGCATTTTCTTTGTAAAGGATTCCTATTGCACCAGCGGTTAATAAAAAATCGATAATACCCTTCTCGCTACTTCCTGGGCAAAAGCGATCATAGTAATGCATCACTGCGGGAATGATACCTGCTGCTCCATTGGTAGGCGCTGTAACAATTCGTCCACCACCCGCGTTCTCTTCGTTAACCGCCAAGGCATACAAATTAACCCAGTCCATGGTGGTTAATGGATCCTTAAGAGCCGCTTCTGGGTTAGCAGATAACTTACGGTACAAGTCTGCAGCACGCCGTTTTACTTTTAAGCCACCTGGCAATACTCCATCCTGCTCACAGCCACGACTGACACACTGTTGCATCGTTTTCCATAGCGACAACAACGCCTGATTAATTTCTTTTTTACTGCGCCATGTGAGTTCATTGGCCATCATGATTTCAGCAATCGACTTATTTTGCTCTTTACAGATTTCAAGCAGGCGATCGCCAGTGCTAAAGGGGTATTTTAAGGGTGTGTCATCCGTCTTAATTTGATTTTCGTTGGCCGCGGCTTCTTCATCTAAAACAAAGCCACCACCAACAGAATAAAAGGTACGCCTTAGAAGCACAGCGTTATCAGAATCAAAGGCTGTAAATAACATTGCATTTGGGTGATAAGGCAAGGACTTGCGTTTGTGCATAATCAAATCGCGTGGTTCATCAAATGCAATCTGTTTTTTTCCGGCTAGATTAAATCGCTTACTACTGCGAATTTCTGCCAATCGGTATTCGATGCTTTCAACATCAACACCAGCCGGACTATCACCTTCCAGCCCAAGCAGTATTGCCTTATCACTGCCATGCCCTTTACCAGTTGCACCTAGTGAACCCAATAAGTCTGTCTTGACTCGCGCAACCGTATCCAACATTCCATCATCAACCAGGCCTTGCGCAAAATTACGCGCAGCGACCATCGGCCCAACAGTATGCGAGCTGGACGGACCGATACCTACTTTGAATAAGTCGAATACACTAATGGCCACAGGAGCTCTCTTGCGAATCAAACGAATCGCCACACTATAGTGATTTATGAATGGGTATTGCGCTGTAGACGGTAAGCTTTATACAGGTTGCGACACCTGTCCACGAGAATCAGGAACTAAGCCGCACAAATAGCGTGGCCGTTCAGATACAAAGACAATTGGTTTCTTATTGGTAGTTGCCGACGAAACGTTGGATCGTAGCCGCGGCCACTGAAACCGAGTGATTCTGGAGTTTTACGTAGCGATCGCCGCTGAGATAGGCACCGTAGCCACGCAACATTCCAAGCAACTGATAAGAGCCTTGATAACACGTCAGCAAACCACCACCGGATTGACCAGAGTCAATCGGCGCGCTAGTGTGCAGAGCGCCACTACGGTTGCGTTGAAATACACCTGATGATGTCGTGATGCCTTGTGCTCTTGGAAAACCTACTGCCCATACAGCTTGTTGGTGGTTCGGCTCAGCTTGAGTAAACGGTATTGGCGTGATGTTTTTTGTGTCAACGGATAATATTGCTAAATCGGATTGATGGTCGATCAAAATAAGGCTGGCAAGTTGAAAGCCTTCGTCAACCTTGACGAAGAAGCGGCCGGCACCCTTCACTGCATGAGCCGCAGTCAGCACTTTATTTTTTTCAATGACCACGCCACTAGCATGACTACCATTGTCAGTTGCTATTGGGAGTATGGCTTCAAGAGCAAGCTCGTCAGGCCATTCGCATTCAGGTGCTGCCAGCAGTGCCTGACTATACCAACTCAAGGTACAGAGCACTGCAGCCAAAATTATTTTCCCGCCTCGCATCACAATACATCCTCACGGTTTTTTTATCCGTGTTGATAATGACTATCGACGAAGTGCCAGAGACGTAAACCACAGCAAGCAGCCTTGCTAGCCAATATGTGTGCTGGTTCCTCGCGGATGATCAAAATGGTGGGATTGTTCCCACTCCCCAAACCAAAATAAATTTTTAATTATTGTCTGCAGCTTTTTAAAAATCTGCTACAGCTTGGGCTTAGTCTATCGTAAGCCAAGGTGGGAATATAGGGGGAAGAGAGCCGGGTTAATGACGTTTACAAGAGAGATTTTTAAGATTTTAAATCAGCATACACAGGTAAGCGATTGATATTCAATACTATGTTCTTAACCGCCGAGTGATATCCCGATACCAAAAACAACACCTGTTTTTGCCGGTTTATCAGCACCCCATAAATGCAACTCGTTTGAGGTAATAGTTGGATATTGATAGGTGCTTTCACCGACTGTGCCCTGCGTCACATCTTGCACAGTACCTAAAACCGTGACTAAACGGCCTTGCTGATAACTGGCAAGTTCAAGATAGCCCGCGGATTGTATTAAAAAACGCCCTGTTGGCTTTTTGTCGATAATTGGGCGTTGCGTTTGCGACAGTGGATAAGACAAAATTTCCAATTGTGTTCGGTCGCTAAGATTATGTGAACTCACTATTACTCCACCCCAAATAACGTTTCCAGCGGGTACTTCACCACTCGCTTCATTCGTTGCGTTAACAATGTTATTTGGGGTTTGACTAAGCACGTCAATCGAATCTACATTGAAAACAGGCTTAGTTGCACAAGCCGTCAAGCTTGCCACAAGCGCACTGCACAGTAGCGCTAGACGTATTTTTATCTTTAAGGAAGTAATCAAAACTTGAATTGTCCTTCTTGCGGATCAGTAGCACTGTGAGGACGATATCCGCTGTGCGGCAACTCCTTATTAAATGGATCTTTCCAGTAGCCTTGAGCATAAGGCACAGACGTTATTTCAGGCTGCCAAACTTTGACTTTGCTAACGGTCATCACAGGAAACTTGTAAAGCATTTCGCCCACCAAGCCTTCTTCAACTGCGATTAACTCGCCTATTGTTGTTACATCCATTCCCTGCTTAACTTTTTCGGAGTCCATAACTTCTTCTATGCGCGCAATGAACCGACCATCTGATTGGTCATTACGTTTTGGTCGGCCCCAAGCATTCAGGGGTCGAGAAACGATCTCTACGATCGAACCCTCGTCGGAGTTCTCGATGGACGCTATCGTGCCGCCCCAGCGTACCGTTTCACCATTGGCACCAACATCAACAACTTCGTTTACGCGCAAATTAGGCAAAAGCTGGCCTTCAAATGGGGCATTTGCACACGCTACAAGACCTAGACCCACGAGAAAAGAAAGGCATAGCGCAGCTATAGTTCTGTGGGATTTTTCGAATGTTGATTTAACCAAAATTGGCTTAAAAAAAGACATAACTGAGTCCTACTGTCGGAGGCTCATTATGCGCGGCTGGAGAGTCGTTTATCGGCAGAATGGATTCATTTGCATTGTTTCACGATTCGATCTGCAAACCCAGACAAGCCCAAAGTAGCCGTTTTTGTGCTTTCTGGCACAAAATCTGATTGAGGTGGGATTTTTTAGACCATTTTTCGCTGTGAAAGCCGCTATTTTAAACATATTGGCGAACATTCAGCTAAAACTAGAGTCTCAGTTCTTAACGCTGGCCAATTACGAGGAAACCCCGTGCCAATCGATAGCAGCATATCTAACTTCGACAAGTTGGCTAAAGCGGCTGATCACACTGGAGAGCAGTGAATGCAAACACCAATAACTAGAGCTGCCACTTTGCTAAAAATTAGCGAGTACAAACTCTTTAGCGAGGCATACCTCAATTGGTTTGGAGATCGCCCCAACGAGACGGACATCACCTTGCTCTTCGCTCAGTTTATGATGTTTGGAGAAGTACCTCAGTGGGCTGACCAATTTGCGCGCAACGTATTGGCTGATATCGAGGCTAATCGCGAAGTCTCACTAAACTCCTTTTCTGTAGTCAACCTATCACCTAGAATTGGTCGCAAAGCAGCTATCAGTTTCACTCTGGCGCAACCACGTAAGTAGTCTCAGCACCTTTAAGCTTGTAGCCGTTAACTATTGCTGATAACGTTCCTTGCCTATGAGCAATGACTACCCACGCGACATGGTTGGCTACGGCGCCAATCAACCTCACCCCCAATGGCCTGATGGCAGTGCACTGGCTGTGCAGTTTGTTATTAACTATGAAGAGGGCGGTGAAAATTGCGTGCTGCACGGCGATACAGCATCCGAAGCATTCTTATCCGAAATTGTTGGCGCGCAAGCCTGGCCTGGGCAACGCCATATGAATATGGAATCAATTTACGAGTACGGATCACGCGCTGGATTCTGGCGTTTGCACCGGTTGTTCACGGACCGCAAATTGCCCGTCACTGTTTTTGGTGTTGCAATGGCCTTGCAACGTAATCCTGAGGCTGTAATGGCGATGATCGACGCAAACTGGGAAATAGCCACTCACGGCTTACGTTGGATAGATTACAAAGACATACCGGAGCAGGAAGAAGCTGCCCAACTGCTTGAAGCAATAAAGATTCACAAAGACGTAACTGGTAACTTACCCCAAGGCGCTTACATCGGACGCACATCTGAACATTCTCAAGAGCTGTGCGCCAAGCATAGCCACTTTGAATACTGTGCTGACACATACGCCGATGATTTACCTTACTGGCGGGAGAGCTTATCTGGCCCTCAACTCATGGTGCCCTACACACTCGACGCCAACGATATGCGCTTTGCATCACCACAGGGGTTTAATAGTGGCGATCAATTCTTTGCTTACCTTAAAGATTCGTTTGATATTTTATACGCAGAAGGTTTGGCAGGCGCACCTAAGATGATGTCAGTGGGCTTGCATTGCCGCTTGGTCGGTCGGCCAGGTCGAGCCGCGGCGCTAGCGCGGTTTCTTGACTACGTGCAGAATCACGACAAGGCATGGGTAACACGACGAATCGATATTGCCCGGCATTGGCGCGCTCAGCACCCAGCACCGGCATAGTCGTTACGAGCCGCGATAGGTAGAGTAGCCAAACGGGTTAAGCAGCAGCGGCACATGATAGTGCTGACCATCTCCCTCAATTTCAAACGTAATATCAACATGCGGATAAAAACTTTTACGCTTAGTTTGCTCGTAATAGTGACTGAGATAAAACGTAAGCTTGTAAATACCCCCGGGCAGGGTTTCGCTGGACATAGCGCTCGACTCGCTCGATTTATCACCAGATTGAGCAAAGTCAGATACACGTCCATCCGCGTCAGTCTCTGCGGATCCTAGCATTAACCAATTATCACCTTGTTGTTGTAAAAGCGAAATCAACACACCTTGGGCGGGCTTGCCAATTGACGTGTCGAGTATGTGAGAGGTTATCTGGGTCATTTTTTATTTTGCTCGGTTGCCATGAGAATTCTTACTCATAGTTATCTACGTTGTTATCTACGTTGTTATCCGCTTTATTCATTAGAGGTTGCTTTGCTGATTCAAGCGCATCGACTAACAACGTTTGTGCTTGACTGGTTTCGAACGATTGACTGTGCGACAAAATATCTACCACGGCCGCTACCGCGACTTCCATCGGCAAATTACCTGTACTAATTGTTTCACCAATTGGAGCAGTTAGCTGTGCAAGTTCGCTATCGGTAAATCCCTTACGTCGCAATCGACTTTTAAAACTCACAGCCTTGCTATTCGATGCAATCAGCCCACAGTAACGACTATCACCACGCGTAAGAATAGCTTCAACTAGCTCGTAGTCTAGAGCATGATCATGTGTCATCACTACATAATATGCCTTGTCTGGGCATTGCTCAACCGTAGAAAACGCATTAACGCCGAGGCTTGCAGTGTGAATAACACCCTGTTGTAGTGGCGTTAATGCGATCGGCTTTAACCAATCTTCCCGGGAATCATAAAATGTTGTATGCCACGGCAACTGTGCAACAATGCTTGCAAGCGCAGCAGCGACATGGCCAGCACCAAACACATGCAATTGCACTTGGCATGCTGGGATCACATCGAACTGCAATGATACGCGGCCACCACAACACTGCGACAACTGTTGGCCCAAGTTAAATCGATGTGTTTCGCTTCGCGCCTGGCCATCTGCTTTTAGCATTTGCCGAGCGTGTTCTATTACTTTGAGTTCAAGCGACCCTCCACCAATAGTATCGGCTTGAAAATCAGCGCCCACGACTAATCGTGCCCCAACTCCACGCGGGGCAGAACCTTCCACCTCAATAATACTAACGAGCACACAAGCTACGGCATCAAATTTCGCTTGTTGCAATGCGCTAATCCAGTCCATTAACCCGCACCATCGCCAGATTTAAGGTTTGTGCAAACGCGTAGCACTTCTTCTGGCGTTGCCGGTGCATTAAGCTTCGGGAATACTCGATAGTTACAAATTGACGCAATCGCATCGCGTATCGCGGCGAATGCTGATATCGCGAGCATTAACGGCGGCTCACCCACCGCTTTTGAATTAAATATGGTTTCAACCTCGTTGGGCGCATGCTGAAATAACTCAACGTTAAACACATCCGGCATATCGCTGATAGCCGGTATTTTATAGGTGGCAGGTCCGTCTGTTAATAAACGCCCCTTATCATCCCACTTGAGCTCTTCATGGGTTAGCCACCCCACCCCTTGCACGTAACCGCCTTCAATTTGGCCGATATCAATTGCCGGGTTTATTGAGTTACCCACGTCGTGCAGTATGTCGGCGCGTAAAATACGCGTCTCGCCTGTCAGCGTATCGATTAGCACTTCGGTTACGGCCGCGCCATTGGCGTAGTAATAAAAGGGCTGCCCCTGTGCTGATTCTCTGTCGTAGTGAATATCTGGCGTTTTATAAAAACCCGTAGCCGATAACGGTATGCGTGCAAGATAAGCAGTGCGAGCAAGCTCGGGCCAGGTGTAGCTTATCGGCACATCGGCCTTAAGCGAAATCACACCATCAGCAAACGAGATCGCATCGTTTGTTACCTCATGCGTATCGCACAAAAAAGCTCGTAATCGATCTTTTATTTTGCGTGCCGCGGCACGTACCGCCATGCCATTTATGTCTGTGCCGGAGGATGCGGCAGTGGCAGACGTATTAGGCACTTTGTCGGTTCGGGTTGCACTGACAATAACACTATCGGTATTCATGGCCAGTTCAGTGCACACGATTTGCCGTATCTTTGTCATTAAGCCCTGACCCATCTCGGTGCCGCCGTGGTTAACCTGTAAGCTGCCATCGCTATAGAGATGCAACAATGCACCGCCTTGATTTAAATATTTAACCGTAAACGAGATACCAAATTTAACCGGCGTTAAGGCAATACCTCTTTTTAATATTGCGCTACCTGCATTAAATTCACTGATCGCTTTGCGCCTACCTAAGTAATCGGCTTGCTTCTCAAGCTGAGCCACCAGCTTGGGAATATTAAAATGTTCGATCGTTTGGTGATACGGCGTAATATTGCGATCAATCGTGTTATAAAAATTGCGCTTACGCACAGTGAGCGGATCAAGCTTAAGCTTGAATGCAATTTCATCAATGACGTTTTCCATCGCCACCATACCCTGCGGCCCGCCAAAACCTCTAAATGCGGTGTTGGAAACAGTATTGGTTTTACAACGCAGGCCTTCTATCATGACATCGGGTAAGTAGTAGGCGTTATCGCAATGAAACATCGCTCGATCTACAATCGCATCTGACAAATCAGCAGAATGCCCACACTGACCGGCCAAGCAATATTGAATGCCTACAATAATACCTTCATCATCAAACCCGACATCGTAATCACACCGAAACCCATGTCGCTTACCGGTAGTTATCATGTCATCTCGTCGTGGCAATCGGCAACTCACTGCTACGGCTTGTCGCGCGCAAAATAATGCGGCCAATGCACAACACGTTGTAGCCTGAGTTTCTTTGCCCCCAAAACCACCACCCATACGACGCGTTTCAATAGTGACTTTGTGCATCGGCACACCCAACACAGCAGCAACTAAGTGTTGTGCTTCGGTTGGGTTTTGGTTAGAAGAATGCACGGTGACGCTTCCCTCTTCTCCCGGTATAGCTAAGGCCACTTGCCCCTCAAGATAAAAGTGTTCTTGTCCGCCAGTACGCACACTACCCTGTAAGCGATGTGGCGCTTTGTTAAGCGCAGCATCAGCATCACCACGTTGCATTCGGTGTGGTGGCCTAACGTAATGTTGCTGCTGTATTGCATCGTCGAGTTTGAGCACGGCAGCTTGTTCATCATATTTGACAATGGCAAGCGATACCGCTTGTTGGGCAAGTTTATGTGATTTGGCCGCAACCGCAAATAACGCTTGGCCCATAAACGACACCGTATTTGATAATAATGGGTCACCAGGAAATGCGGGGCCGATATCGCGAGCAAAAGGCAAGTCTTCCTCGCGCAGCACATCGACTACGCCAGGCGCTGCACGCACCGCATCAAGATTAAGTTGGGTAACCTTTCCATGAGCAATGCTTGAATAGCCTATTGCCACATACAGTTGCTGCTCGCGCGCGGGTATGTCGTCAACATAGCGCGCTGTTCCACTAACGTGGCCAGTCGCGCTTTCATGCGCTAACGCTTTATTCACTGACATGTAAGGCCACCTGCGTTTGCTCAATTGGCGTGGAGCCTTCGATAAAAAAACGCATGATCAAATTTTTAGTTACCGTTGCCCGATATTCTGCACTGGCACGCGCGTCATTAAGCGGTGAAAATTCTTCGCTCAATGCCGCTTGAATATCACTAACTGTTTGCTCATTCCAGGGTTTGCCGATGGCCGCTTGTTCAGCTTTTGCCGCGCGTTTGGGTATTGCTGCCATCCCACCCAGAGCTAAACGGATGTTAGCAACTTTACCTGCTGTGATTTGCATGCTAATCGCCATACACACAGCCGATATGTCATCATCCATTCGTTTACTGATTTTATAAACGGCAAAGTGGTTATCAGCCGGTGGCTCAAAAAATTTGACTGCCGTGATTATCTCATGCGCTTGCAAAGCCGTTTGTTTGTAGTCAATGTAAAATTCGTTAATCGGCATTGACCGCATTCCTGCCGGGCCTTGCAGTTCTAGCGTTGCATCCAAGGCTAACAACAATGGAGGTAGATCACCGATTGGTGATGCATTACCAATATTTCCGCCTATAGTTGCCTGGTTTCGTACCTGTGAAGAGCCGAAGCGCAACAGCATTTGCTCGGCTCCAGGAACAATCGGTGCCATCAACGATAAGCACTCTTCTACAGATACGGCAGCACCGATTGCGATTGTATCGTCGTCTTGTTTGATCTCAGCAAGCTTTGGTATCGATTTTAGGTGGATCAATTTTTCGATCGATTTAAGCTGTTGCGTGACTTCAAGCGCAAGGTCGGTGGCACCCGCTACCAATCTAGCCTCCGGATGCTTAACTTGCATTGCAAACAAATCACTCAACGATTTTGGTATCAAATAAAATCGATCGTTCGCATCGTTTAGTTGCAACGCCTTTAGTTTGGCAACGGTTACATCATTAGCTTTATTATATTGATCAGTTTCACTTTTAAGTGCGGCACGCATGGCCTGTTTGATAGGCTTGTAGCCAGTGCATCGACAAAGATTACCTGCCAATGCGTGCTCTATCTGCTGCGGATCACTACGTTTGTTTTCCTCAGCATGGTAATGCGCAAACATCGACATAACAAAACCAGGCGTACAAAAACCACATTGCGAACCATGCTGATCAACCATCGCTTGCTGCACTGGATGCAAGCTCTCACCATCGGCAAGTTGCTCAACACTAATCAACTGTTTCCCGTGCAAGCTACCCACAAAAGCAATACAACTATTAACCGCATTATATTCAAGCACCGGACGGCGAGCGTTAAGACTCACTACCACTACCGTACACGCACCACAATCTCCCGAGGCACAGCCTTCTTTAGTACCGGTTTGCCTTGCGTGCAGGCGCAGCCATTCCAGCACAGTTGTATCAGCTGCGGCATCGCTAAGCGAAATCGTTTGCTCACCATATAGAAATTGGATCACGGGCTACTCTTCTACAAACAATGGGGTTTCAGAAAAGGTGGTGACATCGATCAAACCCGTATCTGAAATTCGTAAAGCCGGGATAACTACCAGCGCCAATAGCGAGTGCTGCATATAGGCGTTATTTAAAGCGCAACCGCAGTCTTGCATGGCTTGCACTAACACCTGAGCTTTATCAGCAACTACTTCGGCACGTTCGTCGGACATCAAACCTGCAATAGGCAGTTCAACTAGCGCTTGCTGTTGGCCATCTCTAAACACTGTTACTCCACCACCAATCTCGGCCAAGCGATTAGCAGCAAGCGCCATATCAACATAGTTAGTGCCGACAACAATCATATGGTGTGCATCATGGGCAACGGTTGATGCAACAGCACACGGTTGCTTATAGCCAAACCCCGATACAAAACCATTGGTGATACCACCTGTAGCACGGTGGCGTTCAACTAATGCAATCTGGCAAACATCTGTGCTCACATCCATCTGCACAAGGCCATCTTGCACTTTTAGCTCGGCTTGTAAAGCTTCGGTGGGCGCTTGATTCTCAACGACTCCAATCACCCGAGCTGTAACTGAGCTTTTATCTGAGGGCGCTTGGATCGCAAACTGCTCAGGCTTTATTGTTTGTTTGAGATTGACCGTATTTTTCGCACTATCGGGATAAGCGTAGGGCTCTATGTTGGCAGTCAATGCTCCAGCCTCGGCCAGCACTTCGCCTCTAGCCATCACTACCTCGATTGGCAAATCGGCCAGATCAGAGCTAATGATTAAGTCAGCGCGCCGACCTGGCGTAATGGATCCCAATTCTCGCTCCAAACCAAAGTGCTGCGCAGTATTGATCGTTGCCATTTGAATAGCAGTGATCGGTTTTAGGCCTTGGCTTATAGCATGCCGCACTACTCGATTCATATGCCCATCATTTATCAGGGTGCCGGAGTGGCAATCGTCGGTGCATAAAATAAAATGCCGAGGGTCAAGCCCGTGCTCAGTGACGGCTTTAATTTGCGGCGCTACGTCATACCAGGCAGAGCCTAAACGCAACATCGCGCGCATACCCTGCCGCACTCGCGCAATCGCATCTTCAACGCTTGTACCTTCGTGATCATCCTCTGGCCCACCGGCCACATAGCCATGAAACGGCAAGCCTAAATTTTTGGATGCATAGTGGCCGCCGATTGTTTTACCGGCACGCTGCGTAGCCGCGATTTCACCCAGCATCTTGGCATCGCCCGCCGCCACACCAGGGAAGTTCATCACCTCACCTAGGCCAATGATATTAGGCCATTGCATCGCCTCTTGGACATCGGACACACCGAGCTCGGCTCCCGCATGCTCAAGCCCTGGAGCAGACGGGACACAGCTAGGCATCTGCACATAGATATTAATCGGAAGGCTCATTGCCTCGTCATGCATCAGTTTTATGCCTGGCATACCCAAAACATTGCCAATTTCGTGAGGATCAATGAACATAGATGTTGTGCCGTGAGGGATCACGGCGCGTGCGAATTCTGTCACCGTCACCATGCCACTTTCGACATGCATATGCGCATCGCACAGACCGGGCAGTACATAGCGTCCAGCGGCATCAATTTGTTGGGTATCTGGGCCAATGGTATGGCTGGCATCGGGCCCTACAAAGGCAAAGCGGCCGTTGATAATTGCAAAATCAGTGGAATCGATGATTTCACCAGAATGAACGTTCACCCAACGGCCATTGCGCACGACAATATCGGCCTCGGCTCGTCCCATAGCGACGTCTACCAGCGTTTTGGCACTCTCGCTCCACGGTTTAATTTCGGCCATATTTAACCTCAATAGGGTCGGTTTTCAGTGTTTTACGCTAATCCATACGCTCTATGGCGAGCTTCGTGCTTTGGCATATGTTCGTTAGCCGCCTTAGTCCGGTATACTTGCGCTCTTTTTGTTCAGGGCGAAAGCCCCAATACCATTCCAAGCGCGGCGCCGCGCACAGGACAAGACTCTTGATTCAGAAACTACGCAACATCGCCATCATAGCCCATGTCGATCACGGCAAAACTACGCTAATTGATAAACTCCTCCAGCAGTCAGGCATGTTGGACGATCGTTTAGAGCCAACTGAACGCCTGATGGATTCCAATGCCATCGAGAAAGAACGTGGCATTACTATCCTGGCCAAAAACACGGCGATTAAATGGAACGACTACCGTATCAATATCGTTGATACCCCGGGTCACGCCGATTTTGGTGGCGAAGTAGAACGCGTACTCAGCATGGTTGATTCGGTTCTGCTCTTAGTTGATGCAGCTGAAGGCCCAATGCCGCAAACTCGTTTTGTGACTCAAAAAGCCTTTGCAATGGGTTTTCGCCCTATTGTGGTGATCAACAAGATTGATCGTGTTGGTGCACGGCCTGAATGGGCACTTGATCAAACATTCGAATTGTTTGACCAACTCGGTGCTACTGACGAACAATTGGACTTCCCTGTTATCTATGCCTCTGCGATGAATGGTTATGCAGGTGTTGATTCGTCTGTTAGCGAAGGCGATATGACAACCCTGTTTGAAACGATTATCGAGGAAGTGCCAGCCCCTGATGTCGATGCTGAAGGCCCTCTGCAAATGCAGATCTCCTCTCTTGACTACAACAGCTACGTTGGCGTTATCGGTATTGCCCGTATTAAGCGCGGCCGCTTAAAACCGAACCAGCCTGTAAAGATTCAGTCTGCTGACGGGTCGGTCCGTTCAGGCAAGGTTTTACAAGTACTAGGCTTCCATGGTCTTGAGCGTGTTGAAACAGATATGGCTCAGGCTGGTGATATCGTCTGTATTACCGGCATTGAAAAACTCTTTATATCCGACACCATTTGTGATCCAGCGCATGTCGAAGCATTACCAGCGCTGACCGTTGACGAGCCCACAATCAGCATGATGTTCCAGCCTAACTCTTCGCCATTTGCGGGCAAAGAAGGCAAATACGTCACCAGCCGTAATATCTGGGATCGTCTACAAACTGAATTGATCCACAACGTAGCCCTGCGCGTAGAGCGTACTGAACAGGGCGAGACGTTTAAGGTTTCTGGCCGTGGCGAGCTTCACTTGTCAGTACTGATCGAAAACATGCGTCGAGAAGGCTATGAAATCGGCGTTGGTCGACCAGTTGTTATTACTCGCGAAGTTGACGGTGTTATTGAAGAGCCGTTTGAACAAATCACCATCGATGTTGAAGAAAAGCATCAAGGCGCGATCATGGAAAAAATGGGTGAGCGTAAAGGCGAACTAAAGGACATGGTGCCAGACGGTAAAGGTCGTGTACGTCTTGACTACATATCACCTGCTCGCGGCATGATTGGTTTTCGTACTGAATTCCTCACTACGACATCTGGCTCAGGCTTGATTTACAGTGTGTTCGACCATTACGGCCCTCAGATCAAGCTAAGTATTGGTCAACGTCGTAATGGTGTGCTGATCTCTAACGGTACCGGTAAAGCACTCGGCTTTGCATTATGGAACCTACAAGAGCGCGGCAAGCTCATTACCACTGCCAACGATGTTGTTTACGAAGGCCAGATTATCGGCATTCATTCACGCGAGAATGACCTAACTGTCAACTGCCTTAAAGGTAAGCAGCTAACAAACGTACGCGCATCGGGTACTGATGAAAACATCCAGCTCACCACTCCAATCAAGCTAACACTGGAGCAAGCGCTGGAATTTATCGATGATGATGAACTGGTGGAAGTCACCCCTGAATCAATTCGTATTCGAAAGAAGTATCTAACTGAGAATGAGCGTAAGCGTAACGCGCGTCCAGCCAAAGCCAGTTAATCACTAAACCCATCAGAATTCGGAGCGGCCGCCCTGCCGCTCCGACATTGCCTATTCTTTTCCTTGTTTTGCATTTTCACTACTGATTTTTTCATCGAATAACTAGGCATAGCTATGGTGGGCTCCATTGCCTAGAGCCTAGAGCTTCTTGAATACCCTGAGCAAGTAGCTCCATTGAGCATGGCTTCCTAATTATTTTGAATTTTTCTGCAATTGAATTACCATTACCTAGCGCGCTAGGCTCAATATAGCCAGACGTTAGGAGCACGCAGACATCGCCATTATTTATGGCTAACCAATCAGCGAGCTCATATCCGGTCATGCCTCCTGGCATGGCGATATCAGAAAAAACAAGATCAACCGGCGCTCCACTTTTCATTACATCGATTGCTTGCTGAGCGGTTGAGGCTTCCAGTACACGATACCCAAGATGTTTTAGTCGTTTGACCATCACTTTGCGCACCATCGCTTCGTCCTCAACAACAAGAATGAGTTCGTTGTTGGAAGATGGGGTTTGTTTTACAGTAACTGTGGCTGACTGGGAATCGGCTTCATCGAGCGCACGCGGCAGATGGAATCGAACTGTGGTTCCCTTTCCAACATGACTATCAATTGTTAGGAAGCCTTGCGACTGCTGCACAAATCCGTAAACACTGCTTAAACCTAAGCCTGTGCCTTTCCCCTGTTCTTTAGTCGTATAAAACGGCTCTAGTGCTTTATCCACGACATCAGCAGACATACCGGTCCCGGTGTCCGTGACGGATATTCCAACGTACTCTCCACGTTGTGCCCCTTGACTCAATTCGGCATCATCAGCTCCCAACACCATGTTGCGCGCTTCAATGGTGATACTACCCCCACCCGGCATTGCATCACGTGCGTTGATAACCAAATTAATAAGCGCGCTGTCAAGCTCAGCCGCATCAGCAAAGGTGTCCCAAAGACCTGGACCCACATCCGCCACTATTGGGAAATTCTCGCCGAGTGTTCGCTTTAAAAGATGAACCGTATCCAACACGCGCTTAGATACTGACGCCTTTATAGGGGTAAGTTTTTGTCTTTGCGCGAAGCTCAACAAACGTTGGTTTAGTCTGACTCCTGTTTCAACCGCCAACCGAGCGTCAGCAATCATCTCACTGGCTTCCTCATGTGTAACGTGCGGCGCCGCAAGTTCCAGATTGCCGCCAATACCGGCTAACAGATTGTTGAAATCATGGGCCACACCACCCGCTAGCTTTCCAATTGACTCTAGACGACGCATGATAGCTAACTCTGACTGCACCAGCTTACGCTGCTCTTCCTCTGTTTCGAGCTGCGCGGTGCGTTCGATGATTCGATTCTCTAAAGTCTTATTTACAGCTTGAAATTGCTTCTGGCTTGCGCGTAATGCCATTTCAATTTTCTTAGTTTTTGTGATATCCATATTAAAGCCGACGAGACGGGCAGAGTGTCCGGTGTCGTTGATTTTTACGACACCACTACAGCCAAGCAACCAATGCACGGATCCATCTGGGTGCACAATTCGAAATTCCTCGGCTGCGGTTGCCCCATCTTCGAACACTTCTTTGGCTTTGTTGTTTAGACGTTCGCGATCGTCTGGGTGAATGGCGTCAATAGTCGTTGAGAGTGGAATAGGCCCCTCAACTTTGTTAAGTCCGAACAATTCAAATTGTTTGTCGTCCCAGATCACTTGATCCGAGATCATATCCCACTCCCATACCCCTATACCGGCAATTTCAACAGCTAAGCGTTGCCGTAGCGCGTTTTCCTTATCAGTAAATTCCGATTGTTTCTGCGTGGTGATATTGCGACTCGTGCCTCGATAGCCCTGAAAATTATTTTCAGAATCGAACACAGCATCCCCGCTCGTGCTAATCCATGTTGTGTCGCCAGCCTCGTTGAATCGCTTGTATTCAAAATTCCTGAAGGATTCGTGCCGGACTAACAGCGCCTGATGATTCGACCAAGTCATCTCACTATCTTTTGGGATTGGAAACTCCCAACGACATTTACCTATTTGAGATGCGACTGGTGTGCTTCCAAGGTCCCCTCCGTTCCCAGAAATCTCAATAAACCGATATTGTTCATCCTGCTCCCAGTACCAATCAGAGGATAAATCAAGCAGTGCTCGAAAACGTTTTTCAGCTTCAACGAGAGCCTGCTGTGATTCCGTCAGAGCAGTAATATCGCGACCCTCAATAACAAGCGAGGTCACTTTGTTTTTTTCGCCACGTATTGGCGTTACTGTAAAGTCTATGTAGCTTCTATTGCCATCAGCATCTATGTGCTCGGCTTCGAAGCGAGAAAATTCACCTCGAACACTTTTGTTGACGGCATCCTCAAGTTTTCCGGCAGAGCCTAGACTACCCACCCACCATTGAGTTTCCCAGAAAGGCTTGCCCGGCACTTGAACTGCATCAGTGCCAAAAAGATCAAGAGAAGACTGGTTCGCTTCCAGCAAAATACCGCTACTATTTAGAAGACCCATAGGAACATGAGCGCTGTCAAAGATAGTCGGTATACTTGGCATTACCCCTGCTCCTATATCCGTATTTTAGTTCGGCAACATGTAACAGTAATGTAGCGGCGATGTAGCTTTGTATGGCTGTTATGTTTTATTTTTCTCTGTCACTCCATAGTGGATCATATTAGCCTGTAGATCAAATTTAAAGTAAACCCCGTTGCCCACTCCACTGATGACATATAGTGCATAAACAAGCGTAATGCCGCATTCATCAAGCCCGCAGACTTTACGCTGAGGTTGTTGAAAGTGTCCAATGTCAGTTAACGATATCGCTTATCACACTATCACCTATAGCAAAAGCGTGTGTCATTCCTTTGCCATGTGTAGCGGTTACCGCCATCACATTATTAGTGGGCGAAAGCTTTAATACATCTTACTTAGGTAGGTGTGCGTAGTGGCCACGCCAACGTTGCATTATTTGAAGATTAGGCGCTGTGATCAAGACACTACGATATTGCGATCATTTGCAAATACCATCAGTTTGAATCAACCTCGCGTTGCACCTTCAAATACTCCACCGTTTGCATCTCTTGCAATCGGCTTGCAGCCCGCACAAATTCAAACTCTAAGCGCTTACCGCTGTAAAGATCATCCGGCAGTGCTTCGGCTGACACAATCAACTTCACATGGCGATCGTAAAACTCATCGATCAAATTGATAAAGCGACGCGCTGCGTCGTCTCGCATACTATCCAGAACTGGCACATCACTTAGCATGATGGTTTGGAAGGTAGTGGCAAGCTCAATATAATCTGCAGTTGACCTTGCTGAATCACAAAGTGCCTCAAAACTAAACCAAGCTAAATCGCCAGCGCGTTTGATAAAAGGCAACTCTCGTTCATTGACAACCATCGTCCCCCTCGCCTGCTCCGACGATGTTTTTAGCCGACTAAAATGTTCTTGCATCGCCTGCTTGGATGCAGCGCTGGATTGCGAACTATCAAACTCACTCACGATATAAATAGCTTCAGTTTGTAGTAGGCGTAGTCGGTAGTCTGTATCACCGCCAAGCTCATGCACTTGAGTATGGGCTTTTATCTGCTCGATGGCGGGTATAAAACGGGCGCGTTGTAAGCCGTCTTTATAAAGGCCATCTGGCGGTACATTAGAGGTAGTAACCAACGTCACTCCCCGCTTAAACAACTCGGTTAGCAAACCACCCAACAGCATGGCGTCAGTGATGTCGTTAACGTGTATTTCATCCAACACTAGCAATCTGGCGCGTAAAGCCCACTGCTCCGCCACTATGGGTAAGGGGTTTTCGATATTGCCCAAGGCGTTTAAATCATTGTGTATGCGCTGCATAAAGCGGTGAAAGTGAAGACGTGTTTTGTCGTCAATCGTCACGCTGTCGTAAAACATATCGCATAAATGAGTTTTACCACGCCCTACTCCGCCCCATAGGTAAAGACCACTAGGACCTACTGATTCAGTATCGCCTTTGCCAAAGAATCGACCGAACACAGCGGCTAAGGCCGATCCTTGTGATTTTGGCTTTTGCAGGTCAAGCGCAAGCATATCAAGCAAGGTGACGGCTTGGAGTTGAGCCGGATCAGGCGTCAACTCACCCGCAGCAAGTTGTTGCTGGTATCGGGCAAGAGGACCAGTCAAGCTAAGGGGTTGAGCTTGGCAGCTCTAAGCGCACGTATCGCTTCTTTTTGTCGAACCAGAACATATCGATGGAGTGAATCGATTTCGTCGGCGGTAAGATCAACAAATTTGCAGTGGGCGAACCCCGTTTCCGTATCAGGCATCACATCGACATAACCCACAATAGGCGACTTACTAGACGGAAGATCAATACTGAACGAATAACGACGCCCTGTTTTCACTGCGTCATTGGAAATCGAAATACCGTTTGCACTGATATCAACGACACGAGTCAGATTACCATCGAGTTGAAATATCACAGGATCATCAGGATCGGGCACTACCCAATACGCCTGCCGCTTGCTAGGGCGAGCTGTGATAGTGATGTCATTCATGTTAGTGGCGTAGGCCGTCGGGAACTATGCCGCTTAATCGATTTCGCAAGCGTTGGACATTGTTATCTTCGAGGATAATCGTCGCACCGCGATAGGCAATCTCAACCGCAACCATTTCACGTAAATGTGCCGAGCGAAGCCTACCTAACAGCACCAACATTAGAATCGACAAACACCCCCCGCAAACTACAGGCAGTATCACGGCGCCTGTTACAGCCTCAGAGCCGTGAGCTACATAGCTTGCGATACTGGCCAACAGACCCATTAGCAATGAGTAGCCAATGGCAAAGATAAACACATCGCACACCATTTGGTGGAACAAACGCTCTCCTGTCAGCCGACGCTCCAAACTATATTGAATTTGTGATTCAGTGGCAGCATCGCCGATCAAATGGCAGACTTCTTCCACCTCGTCAGAGTTAGATCGAATTTCAGCCACACCCAGCAAACCATCTCGACGGCTTAGATCACACACTTTCATCATGGCGCGGATCATTTCAGCTGGAGCTGTACCGCCTCTGAGCCCACGAGACAATGCCATTTTTAGCGATTGCGTTAGTTGCGTGGTCGGGAACGTGACTAACAACGCCGCCAAGGTGCCACCAAACACAACAATGACTGGCTGAATAATTTCCACAGGATGTTGGGTACCGCTCATAAACATGGCCAAACCAATAGTGAGTAGCATTGCTGCCAGCACTAGTGGAATCAGTTGCCACATTTCTACGGAGTCGTGTTTGCTCACTTGCAAGTTATCAGGGACCGGATGAGACACAATATGATTATTTTCATTAAAGTACGAGAAATTCACCGTACAAAAAACACAGCACTAAGCATCGCGGCTACCTAGCCACCTAACCAAGCCGCTTAGTAAAGCTGCTGCTACAACTGAGCATGAAACGCACTCATGCCACGAAAAGTACCTCTTGAGAATAGCAGAATAATATAACCTGACAGATCAAAACTGCGCTCATTAAGCGCCATAAGCCACTGAAAACTGACGCGAGAACGCGATCAGGCGCTTACTTAGCGAGTTCTAGCCATGGTGGCACGAGATTTCCCGCTGTGTGTAATTGTCGATCAATTCCTCGTGCGCCGGGCATTTGTTGATCCAGCAGGTTCCAAAACGCTGGTGAATGATCCAAATGCTTGGTATGCGAGAGCTCATGCAACAAAACATAATCGACCATATGCGGATTTAAAAACAACAACTTATAATTTAGGCTGAGTGTGCCACTGGAAGAATAACTCCCCCAAACACTGCGTTGCCCTCGCACCACCAGTCGCCTGTAACTAAAGCCATGATCCGCGGCTAACTTTGCTAACCACGGACCTAGTATCTGCTTAGCTCGGCTTTTCAATGCGGCAGCAATACACCAGGCAACTGATTCTTTATCATTCTGATCAGCTTCAATAAGCAAACTTGTCTCGTCTTGCCAACGCCATTGGATAAATTCTCCTTTGGGTGCTAGGTATTCAACGGCAACCGTCGAATCACAAGCAAGCAAGGGCAATGATCTCGGTGGCCAATGCCGGAACCGCTCAGGCACCTGAGCATCAAGTTCGGCTAGCGCCTGCTCCACCCAAACTCGTTGGCTTTCAACAATTTCGGGCACATCTCGCTTGGGGAATCGCTTTGGAATGGTCACAACCAAGCCACGCCCCGGTACAGCACGCAAATACACCTGGCGGGCTCTGGCAGACACTTTTATAGAAAATGGTATCGGGCCGGCCGGGTGTTCTTGAGCATCTTTGGACGCGATTTTGGGTGCCAATTGGGCAGCTGGTAGAGGGGCATGTTGGATAGCTTCTGAACTGGCCTGATCCGGTATTGGACAGTCGAAATCTAGAGTGAGCTGATTAGGATCCGGCATGCTTACAACAATTGACTTGGGAAACGCCCATTCTACAGCTAAGCTTAGGGTTTGCACCTGCCAACAAGATCGCGTCATGTCATTGCTAACCATCACCAGTATTCTAATTACCGTATCCGCGCTGTTCGCTTGGATTAACCACCGCACACTTAAATTGCCGACCACGATTGGCATTATGGTGATCTCACTACTATTTTCACTGGTGTTGGTTGTGCTGGGGCATATGGGATGGGAAACCGGCATAGAGACAGCAGACCAGCTGGTCGGGCAAATAGATTTCAACACCGCTCTACTTAATGGGATGCTGGGCTTTTTATTGTTTGCCGGCGCGATGCACGTCAATCTCAATGATCTGCTGGAACGCAAGTGGACCATCGGCTTGCTAGCATCAGTGGGTCTGCTTATCAGTACCTTCCTTGTCGGTATCGGCGCTTACTATGTATTGCGACTGTTCGGCGTAGAACTACCGTTCATCTACTGCCTACTGTTTGGAGCACTTATTTCTCCGACTGATCCAGTAGCGGTGATGGGCATACTAAAAACCGCGGGCGTATCACCTAAATTAGAAACCAAGATCGTTGGCGAATCCCTTTTCAATGATGGCGTGGCAATCGTTATCTTTTTAGTTATTTTTGGGATAGCGGTTGATGGCGACCCGATAAGTGCTGAGCACATTGGCTTCTTGTTTTTACAAGAAACAATTGGCGGTGCACTGTTTGGCTTTGTCTGCGGGTGGGTTGTACTGCAAATGCTAAAGCGAGTAGACAACTATCAAGTTGAAGTATTGTTGACACTAGCGCTGGTCGCTGGTGGTTCAACTGCGGCAGCAGGTTTACATTTATCTGCACCAATCGCCATTGTTGTGGCTGGCTTGATGATCGGCAATCACGGCAGAAGAGATGCCATGAGCGAAACCACTGTACAGCACCTTGACACATTCTGGGAGCTGATTGATGAGATCCTTAACGCAATACTCTTTTTACTGATTGGCCTCGAAGTAATGATTATTACTACGGACAAAGAAATTTGGCTTGCTGGAGTGATCCTAGCGGTGGTGGTATTGCTTGCCCGTCTTACCGCCGTTAGTATTCCGGTAAACTTAATGAAGCTACGCAGAAGCTTTCACCCCCATGTTATTAAGATACTGACTTGGGGTGGTTTACGCGGTGGCATATCTGTGGCGCTAGCCTTAGCATTACCTGCCGGGGAAGAGCGTGACGTCATTGTGACCGTCACTTATATTATTGTGGTGCTATCAATATTACTGCAAGGTTTAACCATTAAAAAACTGGTTGAAGTCACTAAAGAAACCTAAACGGCAATATTAGCCTTTACATGGTTCTCGTTAGAAGCGCTTGGCCGAACAACGCTGTTCGTTTTTTGCAAGCTGGCGATAGCGGAGCGCATATCATCTGGATTAACCGGCTTATGCAATAGATGTAAGCCACTGTCATTAACTTCTTTTAAGCGCATAGGGGAATTATCACCGGTAACAATAATACCTGGCGTATCAGAATCCAATGCTTCGCGCACTGCTGCAATCGCGTCCACACCAGTGCAGTTATTACGTAAGCGGTAGTCAGAAATTATAAGGTCTGGACAGATCCGCTCTAGTGCTATGGCGCGAAGCGCATCACGCGCCGATTCCGCTAGCACAACCCTACAACCCCATTGATCTAGCATACTTTGCATGCTGGCCAACACAGCTTCTTCGTCGTCTATCACCATGATTGTAATGCTTGGTAGTGATGGCAGGCCTGCCTCTGATTGCGAAGCCTTAATTTTATTCACATCACCGATCGGCACAGCCAAACTAAACCGTGTACCTATCCCTACTTGCGAGTGCATCCGGACTTTTAGCTGCATCAAATCACACAAGCGTTGCACAATAGCCAAGCCCAGACCCAGACCCTTATTTCGATCACGTTCAGGGTTATTTAACTGATGGTATTCTGAAAAAACATTATCTTGTTCGTGTTCTGGAATGCCTAAACCGGTATCAATAACACTGATATGTGCATACTGACCATCGCTTGATTCACACACCAATGAAACCTTACCCTCATTCGTATAGCTAATAGCATTGCTCAGCAGATTACGCAGTACGCGCTCTAACAAAATACTGTCGGCATACAAAGCACAAGCGCTATGTTCGCTATGTACCTGGATTCCTTTTTCTGCCGCCGCATTTTTAAACTCCACGTGCAGACGTTCAAACATATCGCCTACATCAATATGGGTTGGATTAAAATGGATAATCTCCGCATCCAGCTTTGACACATCCAACAAATTATTAAATAATCCATTCAATGCCTGCGCCGACGCTGACATGTTCTCTATGATGACAAGCTTATCTGCATTGGATTCTTTGCAGCGCAATGATTCTAGAAACATACCCATCGCATGCAACGGTTGCCGTAGATCATGACTGGCCGCCGCAAGAAATCGATTTTTAGCAATAACAGCTTGTTCAGCGGTGTTTTTTTCTTGCGCTAAATTTTCTAACAAGGTTTGATTTTCAAAGCGCGCCTTAATAAGCTCAAGAGATTGACCGTGTCCTTGAATTGTCAATCCACCATTAACCAATAAAAAAACCAGCAACAGAAACCCGGTTAACCACAGTGTGTCACTTCCCGATTGCATGTGCAGAATACTCAACGGTATGACTAACGGCATCGAGAATGATAAGAAGGATGGAATATAGATTCGACCAGAAGATGCACTAACAGCCACCATACCGGCAAACAGTGTGGAGATGAGAAGCAGTGTTTCTTTGCTATAGAAATCATAAAACATCAGAGGCCACATGCCCCAGACAATTCCGGCCATAAGTGTGCCGACCCAAAAACTCGGCCCCCAATATCGTTTAGAGCGGCCTGCATCCGATGTCTCGAAAAATTGACGAATAGCCACCAAGCGTACAGCCCCAATCACAGCAATCGCGGCCATCCACCAAAGCAGGCCAGTTTTCGGTGCAATCGTCCATAAGAAGATCGTGATTAGCGCAGCACACACGGTCGCGCCAACAATTAGACCCGTACCTTGCGTGTGGATCAGCCGGATCTGTTCTTGGTAGATTTTTTGATTGAGAGAGGAGATAGCTAAGTCCGTTTAGAATCTTATATGGCAGCAGTATGCCTTAGCGCGCGAGCTGCAATTAAACAGGGTTGGCAGTTTGCGAAAAGCAGGCATAAGACCACACCCAAAGAGGCGTTATCTGTGACTTAGTCGTCATATGAACCCCTAACGCTCAAGCAGTCGCGCCATGGCACACCGCGGGCTGTTTACTGCTAAAATTAGTTTTTATTCTCAGCAAGGTTTACAGCGACATAATGAGCCAGGAAATCACCCTACATTTCAAAACCAGTGACAACAAGCTACACACGGTGGATGCCACTGTTGGCGAGAGCGTCATGGAAACAGCAATCAAAAACGACATCGACGATATCATCGCCGAATGTGGTGGCAGCCTAATCTGCTCAACTTGCCATTGCTACCTAGAAGACGCCACCGTTGCTATCGCGCCAGAAGCTGACGATGCCGAGCTCGACATGCTTGAAGGCGTCGCCGCTGAGCGTCAAGCCAACTCCAGACTAAGCTGCCAAATCATCGTAACGGCCGATATGGATGGACACACAATTCTCACACCTGATCGCCAGTAATGTTCAATGGCGAGTGGCATAAGGGATAGTTATGCAAGTCATCAAGAATTTCGAACGCATAGGCGAAGAAAACGCCTTTGCGGTTTTAGCTAGAGCCAATGCGCTAGCCGCAACAGGTAAAAGCGTCATTAACTTAGGGATTGGCCAACCCGATTTCCCAACACCAGAGAACATTGTCGAAGCGGCAGTCAAGGCGCTGCGCGATGGCAAGCACGGCTACACCGCAACAGAGGGTATTCCCGAGCTGCGTGAAGCGGTAGCCAACTCACTAAGTCAGCGCTATAACACTCAAGTTGATAGCCGTAGCGTGATGATCATGCCTGGCGGTAAGGTCACCATGTACGCAGCAATATCGCTATTTGGCCAACCCGGAACAGACATTCTCTACCCTGACCCAGGCTTCCCAATTTACAAGTCCATGATCGACTTCACCGGCGCCAACGCTATCGCCATGCCTATTCGCGAATCCAACGCATTTGGTTTTAGCGCAGATGAAGTTCTTTCGCTGATCACTGACAACACACGTTTAGTAATTCTGAATTCACCAGCCAACCCGACCGGTGGTGTCACACCTAAACACGAGATAGATCGCCTAGTGGCAGGCCTTGCAGCACGCCCCGATATAGCAATATTGTCAGATGAAATTTATGATCAGCTTATCTACGATGATGAGCAACACACTAGCCTGCTTGAATACCCTGAAATTCGTGATCAGCTAATAGTGTTAAATGGCTGGAGTAAAACCTACGCGATGACAGGCTGGCGCTTAGGTTACTCCGTTTGGCCCGACAAGCTGTTTGAGCCTGTAAGAAAGCTTGCCGTCAACGCTTGGAGTTGTGTTAACGCAGCCTCACAATACGCAGCACTGGAGGCCATTACCGGCCCACAAGATGCAGTGGCCCACATGCTCTCTATATTCGACGAACGTCGCATAGCAACGGTTGCTGCGCTTAATGAGCTACCCGGAGTCTCATGCATCACACCCAAAGGCGCGTTCTATGCGTTTCCCAATATTACTCAAACTGGATGGCAAGCCAAAAAGCTCGCCTCGACACTACTTGAAGAAACAGGCGTTGCCATAATCGGTGGCCCAGATTTTGGTGCATTGGGCGAAGGTTACTTACGTTTATCCTATGCCAATTCCACACCCAACATTCTTGAGGCGATCAGTCGAATGCACGTCTTTCTAGAAAATCAAGGGCCCCCAGGATAGCAATGCATAATCCAATGCCAGAAATCGCATCGCGCGTATACAACCATTCTTTTAAGCTCGACCCTATCGTACGCAGCTTATTAGATACCGATGTATACAAGCTCTTGATGCTGCAAACTATCTGGAAGGAACGTGCCGATGTACCAGTCACTTTTTCACTGATAAACCGAACCCACTCTGTCCGAGTGGCCGACGAGGTATCCGAGCAGGAGCTACGGGAACAGCTTGATCATGCCCGTTCGATAACGCTATCCAAAAAGGAGCACATTTGGCTCGCAGGTAATACATTTTATGGACGGGAGCGATTGTTTAGAGAAGATTTTCTGACTTGGCTATCCACCTACCAACTACCTGAATATGATCTTCGCGTTGAAAATGGCCAATACGTTATTGACTTTGTTGGCAACTGGTGCGATATCACCTTATGGGAAATCCCCATTCTGTCCATTGTTAGCGAGCTTCGTTCGCGCGCAGCCCTTCGTGATGTTGGCCGATTCGAGTTAGACGTTTTATACGCCCGCGCGAAATCAAAACTATGGGAAAAAGTACTGCGGCTAAACTCATTGCCCAACTTAGCTATAGCCGACTTTGGTACACGCCGTCGTCACAGCTTTTTATGGCAGCGCTGGTGTATTGCCGCATTGAAGGAAGGCCTGAATGATAAATTTATCGGCACCAGCAATGTGTTAATGGCAATGGATCTGGATCTTGAAGCCATCGGTACTAATGCTCACGAGCTGCCTATGGTTGAAGCCGCCTTAGCTAACAACGATCAAGAATTATTGATATCGCCATATAAGGTGCTTGAACGTTGGCAGCGAACGTATAGTGACAATCTGTTGATCGCCTTACCTGACACCTATGGCACAACTACATTCTTAAAAAATGCACCTGCCTGGGTTGCTAACTGGAGTGGTTTTCGTATCGACTCAAAAGACCCAATAGAAGGTGGTGAAGAGCTTATAAACTGGTGGCTTGAGCGTGGAGAAGACCCAAAAGAAAAGTTACTGATATTTTCAGATGGCCTTACCGTAGATACCATAGAAGAGGTCTATCACCGATTTAACCAACGCGTAAGATTGAGTTTTGGTTGGGGCACACACTTAACAAACGACTTTCGCGATTGCGCCCCTGTTAAAAACGAGCAATTAAAAGCGATTTCACTTGTATGTAAAGTGACACAAGCTCAAGGCAAGCCAACCGTTAAGTTATCAGATAACTACGATAAGGCCACAGGCCCTCAGGATATCATTGAACACTATCGCTCGATTTTTGGTCAAGACAATATGCAGCGACAAGACGTTATCGTTTAAAACAAACACTCGTTACTCAGCACATGACTCTGGCACTGCCAACTCACTAGATCACCTTCCGATGATTGTGCGCCCCCACCAAATCACTAACAACAAAAAAATTAACGGAAATACTAGGGTTTGCATTAAAAATACGACAATCAATCGAATCGAATTTTCACTGATTCGTTCCGCAGCCTTACCATATTGTTCAAGCCGTTCCTCTATATCAACTCCTGTACGAATTTGTTGGTACCAATCTTTGGCCTTATCAATTAGGCCGTTGCGTTCAGTATCGCGCTCAGCTACCACCTCCTCATTGATCGCGCCGATCTCGTTTTTTGCCACTTCAAGTTCAGCGCTGGCCTCGATGTAGTCCTGTTTTAAGAATGTTGTATATACCCAATGGTTAGCGATGGCGATACCGGGCATCACAAAACGCAATATCAACAACAACACAAATAATCGACCAAGCACCTTGTGTATTCGGCCCTGCCATCTATCACGCTGTAAAAATATATGAGCGAAAATCAACAGCAGCGCAATGACCATCACGGCCACTAGCAGCCCCTGCCATGCACTCATAGAGAGAAGCACCTTTTGAACACCAAGCGAGCTACTGGCAAGTAACATGATCCATGAAAACCGCTCGACGAGATCATTAACTGGGTCCAGGATTTCACCCGGGGCAAAATTAACGCCTACACCGGCTGGTTGAATAGCGATTTCAGTGCCTTGCGCTACCGAGATAACACCGTTTAAACCTCGTGCTAATGCAAAGCTGACGAGAGCTCGTTTGAATGCACTATCAACATACTCATTACCAACAGCGTCTGTTTTTGGAATCGTAGCAAGGGCTACAGCCACGATGACTGCGGCAATGATTAATATTGATTGTTTTCTGATAGCCATGAACAAGTTCTAGCTCAGCTCGATTGCTTTAAGGCCGTGACTTGAATTTCAACCTTCATAGCCGGGGTTGCTAAGCCCGCCGAAAACATCGTAGCGGCAGGTTTAATTTCCCCCAAATAACGCTGTAGTACCGGCCAACACTTAGGAAAATCTTCGGCATCTGGGTAAATGTATGTAACACGAACAACATCCGCCATCTCAGCACCTGCTTGGTGAAGTGCACTTTCGATATTTTTAAAGCACTGCTCTGTTTGTTCTACTACATCTTCTGAGACACTCATGTCGTCGTAGTCGTAACCCGTAGTGCCAGACACCATTACCCAATTACCATCCACAACCGCTCGCGAGTAGCCAATGGAGGTTTCAAATTCGGAGCCTGAGCTAATGAGTCTTCTGGACATAAAAAGAGCCTATTGAAAATCCACACCATACAGGCATCCGCAAGACTAGCCAAGCTAGGGGGTTGTTGCTTCATTTTCCCAGCATTGCCTTTAGCGCAAAGCAAGCCCTTGTTTACCAGATGACGCGGGGTACCTCGAATAAACCGTGTTTCCTAGCCTTCCAGCTTTACCTCTATACCGCACCTACAGGCACACATATAGCAAGTCGTGGTCTTCACGGTTTGCTGGCCGTACTCTTCAAACTGTGGCAGAGAAGCCATAAAAGGATCATCCGTAACTAAGGTCACAGGATGCAGCAGCCAGAAAACACAGGCAAACGAGTAATTTTGGGTACTGCAGTAATTTAATCTGTCCAGCGGCCAAATTGCTGACTTCATCACCTTTTCCCCTCTACCAGCCGCTAATAGTCTCACTTCGGGCCGCAAGTCATATCGGATAACCCTTAGTTAGCCTGTAGCTGGGCCGCTACATATACAAGCCACACCTCACTATTTTCAGGCAAAATAGCAGGGTTTACTTAAGTGTTAGATTTCAAGAGAATTATCATGAGCCAGAAGCGTGTAACAGTATTGGGCGGAACCGGATTTGTCGGCACACAGTTAAGCTTTCATCTAGCCGAACAGTTTGATGAAGTCATCATTCCAACGCGCCGCAAGCAGCGGGTTACCACCTCTCGCGTGTTGCCCAAACTTGAGTTCGTAGAGGCCAATATCCATGACAGAGAGCAGCTCGATACAGTACTAGCAGGCTCGGATGTGGTCATTAATTTAGTTGGCTTACTAAACGAATCAGGCAATGCATCAAAAAATTCATTTGCTGGCGCTCACGAAGTATTAACTACCAATGTTATCGCTGCATGTAAAAGCCTGAACATACCTCGATACCTTCATATCAGTGCGTTAAACGCTGATGCTACCGAGGGCAGCAGCGAATACCTTAAAAGCAAGGGGCGCGCAGAATTAGCCATAAAAAAAGCCGCTAAGGAACTCAACTGGACTATTTTCCAACCATCTGTGATCTTTGGTCAGAACGATTCATTTTTTAATCGGTTTGCTGATCTACTGCGTGCCTTACCGATATTCCCTCTCGCCTGCCCGGATTCACGTATGGCGCCAGTATTTGTAGGCGATGTCTGCAACGTCATGATCAACGCAATTAATGACGACAGCAGCCGCGGCAAAACAGTTCAGCTTTGCGGACCCGATGTGATGACACTTCGCGAACTGGTTGACTACACGGCCGCCACTGCGGGCATTAAATCTAAGATAATTAATTTGCCTGATGGCTTGGCAAAATTGCAGGCGTCAATTATGGAATTTGTGCCAGGTAAACCCTTCTCTAAAGACAACTACCTATCGTTGCAAACTGATAGCGTTTGCAATTCAGATTGCACCCCTCAGCCTACTTCAATCAATGCAATAGCCCCCAGCTACCTGGGTAAAGTTGAGAAAAACAATCAGCATCAAACTTATCGCCAATGGGCTCGACGTTAACGCAATAATTGAGCGCCTTTCGGCTCAAACGGTAACTCAGACTGCATGTGGTAGTTTGGCAATGTTCAGGCAAACCGCCTGCTGAACCGCGCTCCGCCAGCAGCGGTCACATTATTGGCTCAAGATGTGCAGGCTTCCTATTATGGAAGTGTCCAATATCCCCATTTTCGCTCGTCTGAAAAAGCTGGCCTACAGCATCGTCGTTGCTGTGATACTTGCTTGCCTACCACATCCAGCTTTGGCACAAGAAGCGCTGGGAAGCGCTGACAATACAAAGCAACTCGAGGTCATCCAATCGGTACTCGACACAAAACTTGAAGCACGCACCGACCTACGAGAACAAATCAACACCGCCCCTGCAGATGAGAAAACTGAGCTAGAAAGCGATCTTGCAGAGCTTAATCGCGAAATCGATGTGCTGCAGGAGTCGTTTCAACAGGTCGCTGTAGGCTCGGTCGACCTAAGCGTGTTCAATGATGAAGTATCAACAGAGTTTGACTGGCGTGACGAAGTTACTCAAATTATGATGCCTATAGTGCAAAATTTAAAATCGTTGACTGAAAAACCACGCAAAATTGAAAATCTAAAATCTAAAATATCAGCCAGTACAATTCAATCTACAGTAATCGAAAACGCACTACTATCAATAAATATTCAATTAAGCAATGTCAATGAAAACACAACTAGAACCTCACTAGAAAATCTTAAAAAAACGTGGGATGACAGAGACGCTGAGATAAAAAGAGAAATAGAATTAGCAACAGTACAACTGGAAAATTTACAAAGAGGCGACGTATCATTTTTAGAAGCCGTTAGAAATAATTTTTTTAATTTTGTTAAAGGGCGAGGCCTAACCCTGCTACTAGCGGCTATCGCGGCGCTGATAATTTGGTTCCTTACGCGTTTGTTATCGAACTTGCTTTCCAAGCGGTCCAAACGCGAAGACAAAGATGAATACCGAACACGGCAACGTTTAGTTCATTACTCTTTTAAATTAGTGACATTCTTACTAATACTAATAGCGGTAATCGTTGTGTTCTATGTTCGCGGTGATGTATTACTGCTAGGTGTTGCGTTCTTATTTGCAGCCGCGATAATTCTAGGCCTACGAAACACCATTCCAAAATTTCTAAAAGAGTCTCGAGTACTGCTTAATTTAGGCGCAATACGGGAAAACGAACGTGTCACCTACAATGGCTTACCTTATCAAGTTACATCATTAAATATGTATTCGGTTTTGCGAAACCCCGAACTCACGGGAGTTATCAGGCTGCCGTTAGAGGAGATCGTCAACATGGTCTCAAGACCTGCTGGCAAAGAACTTTGGTATCCATCATCAAAGGGTGATTACGTTGTATTGGAGAGCGGTCGACTTATGAAGATTGTTGATCAAACCACAGAGCTAGTTGAACTGGAGAACTTAGTCGGCACTAAAACAACTATTCCAACGACTGACTTCTTTAATACAACATTTGACAACCTTACCCGTGGTGAGCGTTTCTCAGTTGTGAGCGTGTTTGGTGTTGGCTACAAGCACCAAGCAATCAGCAACACAGAAGTCCCAACACGCATCCAACAGGCCGTGCAAGCGGCATTATTTGAATCCGAAACAGCGGAGCATGTTGAACACGTCGCTGTGGAACTTAAAGAAGCAGGCGCCTCGTCATTGGACTACTGGGTCTGCGTGACGATGAATAGCGAAAGCGCTCGATCGTACAATAGAATTTTGCGCTCGATACAACAAAGCTGCATTGCCACTTGCAGTAATGAAGGTTGGGATATTCCGTTTCCTCAGCTTACAGTGCACAGAGAGTAAAATTACTATAAGGCGCGTTCGCTAGCTTTCAAACTTAACTGCTACCAGCCAGATAAGCGCTTAGCAGGTCTTGGCGTTCATCTTTAGGCAGTTTGCTAATTTTAGTGGCAGCGTCATAGAAGTCTTCCATGCTCTTGCCCTGCTCCTTATAGATTGCCTCAAACGCTGGCACCCACTTGCGGTAGGTCGCGACAGCCAATAGTCGCGCATTATTCACCTCTCGGCTAAACCAGCCATCGTAGCCAGAGTATCCATTCCAACTTTCTTTTAAGCCAACATAGCCTTCTTGCATTTTACTAAACACGGCTTTTTTCTGCTCACGCATTTGCTCGCTTTCTAATTCTTGGGAGTAAAGCTGCCGTAGATCTGTCTGGGTATCTTTTAGCAGTGCGTTAAAATCGTCTGAGCGTTTAAGAAAAGCGTCGTACCTTTCAATTCGCTCGTTCTCATCTCTTGATTCCAACCAGATACGCACGCCCTGTTGCTCTACAAACGATGCAAACGCTTCGTTAAAATTGCTGTCGTCTTTTACGTACAACACTTGATGCGCCATCTCATGAAATAACGTACTTACATAGCGAATGTCACCTCCACGTAGCATGGTGTCAAGCACCGGATCATCAAACCAACCTAAGGTGGAATACGCAGTTGCACCGCCTACCGTCACATCATACTGTTCTGCTGCCAGCTCAGCGGCATAGTCGTTTGCAGCTTGTTCCTTAAAATACCCCTTGTAGCTGACACAACCAGCAATCGGAAAGCACCAGGTTTTGGGCTGTAACGAAAATTCCTCAGCTGCGACAACATTCCAGGTGACGTAATCACGCCCTAGGGCCGCATAAGTGGTGTAGCTCTTGGTTGCGGGTAGCTTTAAGGTGTCGATGGCAAAGAGTCGCGCATCCACCAAAGTTTGCAGCTTCTTACGCAGCTCTGGATCAGTTGAATCGCTTTTTAACAGTTCATCAATCGGTTCTCGAGCATTCATTAACTTAAGATGCCCTGTTGCCGCTTGCGAATAGTAGCCGATAGAGCTACAACTCATAAGAGATAAAGACGCAGCGCCAACAGCTGCAACGGCCAAAATGACTAAAGTTCGACGTGAAATCATAGAATTAAGTGTAGCATTCAACTATGGATAGTTATCTCGTGGGTGGTGCCGTACGTGACAAATTACTAGGGATACCAGTAGTTGATCGCGATTGGGTTGTAGTGGGCAGCACGGTGGCACAAATGATCGACGCTGGTTATAAATCCGTAGGCAAAGATTTTCCAGTTTTTCTGCACCCCACAACCCACGAAGAATACGCTCTCGCACGAACCGAACGTAAATCAGCTCCCGGTTATCATGGCTTCGACATACATGCCGACGAATCAGTCACGCTAGAAGAAGATCTACTTCGCCGCGACCTAACCATCAATGCAATAGCGGAAACCTCAGATGGCCTATTAGTTGACCCATTTAATGGCCAACAGGATATTAAGGATCGCCTCTTGAGGCATGTATCCGATGCCTTTATCGAGGATCCAGTACGCGTGCTGCGAGTGGCGCGGTTTATGTCACGTTTAGCACCCATGGGTTTTACCGTAGCACCCGAAACGATGGCGCTCATGCAGGCCATGGCTGCCAATGGTGAAATTGATACCTTGGTTGCAGAACGCGTTTGGCAAGAGCTCCACGCCGCCATGGCGGCCAAAAAACCCAGTGCATTTATTGAAACACTACGTGAAAGCAATGCCTTGGCAATTATTTTGCCCGAGGTTGATAAATTATTTGGCATACCTCAACCCGAGAAATGGCACCCAGAGATTGATTCGGGTATACACACTTTAATGGTGCTGGACCAGGCAGCAACACTTAGCGATGATCCACAAGTTCGGTTTGCGGCTTTGTGCCACGATTTAGGCAAAGGCACGACACCGGTCGAGGAATGGCCATCACATCGTGGCCATGAAAAAAGAAGTGCTGATCTGACCAAGCTACTCTGCGAACGACTAAAAACACCCAAACAATTTACCGATATCGCTGTACTCGTCGGGCGTTATCATTTGCATTGCCATAACGCATTCGAGCTTAGTGCAAAGAAATTGGTGGAGCTACTCAAAGCCTTCGATATCTCAAGGCGGCCTGAACGGTTCCAACAATTTTTAATCGCCTGCGAAGCCGATGCTCGTGGACGAAAAGGCCTAGAGAACCGCGACTATCCACAATTTGCTTATTTGCAAGGAGCAGCGGAGGCCATGTTGGCTGTGGACAATGGCGCTATCGCCAAGGCCGCCAGCTCCCCAGCGCGAATCCCCGATGATCTGCATCGCGCCAATTTAACTGCTATCAAACGTTACATTTCCAATGCACAAGCTAATAAATAGGACTTATTAGCTCCTTAGGTCATTGCAGCGCAGTCTGTCATTGCCGCGCCGGCGGGTATCTATCTTTGATCTGACACGCATTCCCGCCTGTGCGGGAATGACGGTCCGCGCCTACTCGGTGGTCCGGCGTTCTGGGATGACAGCTAACACACCTCCGCTTCGGCACGGTAATGGCATTACTGTACAAGACAGCAACTGCCCTAACCGGCTGCGCAAATTGCCACTGCAATGGATTCTAAAGCCCACAATACCTTTATCGATTCCGTCCAAATAGGCCGGGCGTTTGCTGCTATGGCCGTCGCCTTGCAACATACGATACGCGATGCCGATCGTTATTATCCTCGCTTTACTGATTCCAACCCCGCTTACACAGGCGATCCAAACAGCTGGGTTGAGCTTATGGGTGCTGGCGTGGATGTGTTCTTTGTGATCTCCGGTGTTGTAATGGTGTTATCCACTTGGCAAGGGCATGGATCCATTGGTCAATTTCTCTATCGTCGTGCTTCGCGCATCTATCCAATTTACTGGTTGCTGACGCTGGCTTTTATTGTGTTGTTGTTGGCAGCACCAAATTTATTTAATGAAAGTAGCTTTGAACCAGTGCACGCCGCCTGTAGTTTATTGCTCATTCCCTGCACGAACCCCAGTGGCGAGGCTATCCCCTATATCTATGCCGGTTGGACGCTGACTTATGAACTAGTGTTTTACGGTTTATTTGCAATATCGTTGTTGGCACCGGGCAAATGGTCAAGACTGGCAAGTTGCGTTGTCTTGATACTTGCATATCACAGTCTCTACTACACCGGTCTAAGCTCAATACCTGCGATTGAACACAGCTCATCTAACATCATTCTAGAATTTATCTATGGCCTGTTGCTAGCTTACACCTACATGCACTTAAACTTTAAACGTCGATGGGCGGTGCCGCTATTGGCAGTCGGCTGTGGCTTAATGCTGCTCAGCCACACAGGCCAATTTACCGATTGGCCGCGTTTTATTCGCTGGGGGATTCCGGCTTGTTTAATTGTGGCGGGCCTAATGTGTGCCAACCAAAGCCCCAATACGCAGTCTCACTTATACAAAAGCTTGGTATTTTTGGGTGCAGCGTCCTATTCTCTTTATCTATTTCACTTTTTCTCGTTGAAGCTATTTTTCGTTTTTGCAGGCAAGCTTGGATTATTAGCGCTTCTGCCACCCATTTTAGGTGTGGTGGCGGCGTTTATCACAACGCTAATCGCATCTCTGGTGTTGTATCAATTTTGCGAATTACCACTTACACGCCTAAGCAAAAAACTTTGGCAGATAACACACACGAATAAAGCGCTTACCTAATTCTGCAATGAATCAATTTCGATCAATTAAATCGCTCATCGCTTCATCTCCCCTGTTGCTTACTCTATCGCTTACGGTATTACTTAGCAGTTGCGACAGCGATACATCAACAACGCCCGAACCTGATCCCGAGCCCGAACCAATTCCCGAATTCACAAGCTGCCTAGCAGCCTCTATCAACGAACCCCTTAGCGATATCAGCTTTACCCTACCAGCAAACTTTGTTACTGGAGGTAGTCTACGAATCGATCAAGCGCCCATATCAACTATCGAATTTTTTGATGAATCAACTGGTGAGATTCGTATACAAAGCACCCAGTCGCGTTTGCCACAAACTATTGAGTACTCGGTACTAGATGCAAACGCCGAAGTAATTGAAACTCGTACCCATAGTTTGGTATTCCCACAACTACGCATCATGCCTTTGGGTGATTCGATTACTCATGGAATCGACTTTTTTGATGGCACAGAATCACCAGAAGTTGGTTTACGCGTAGGTTACCGACTAGCGCTTTACAATCAACTCACGGCAGCTGAGCTAAGTTTCGATTTTGTCGGCCAAGCCGGGCAACGCGCAGGACAAGATGCTGGCCTACCTGATCCAGACAACAATGGTTACCCGGGTGTTGATATCGATTTTATTTTTGACAAACTACCTGAGATTCTTGAACAAAATCCAGCGGACGTTTTACTACTACATATAGGCACGAACCAAACACCTGCCACTGCTCAGGGCATCGATGATATTTTGGATCGAGTAGAAAGCCTGTCTGCCGATACTCAAGCAATAACAGTATTAGTGGCCACGCTGGTGCCTAAGCGCGATGCGGCTCAACAACAACAAGTCGCGGCATTTAATATAGATCTAAGGCAACGAATCGCCAACCGGTCTAACAGCAACATCATACTGGTTGAACAAGCGAATGCGCTTACTAACGCTGATATTAGTAGCGAAGTGATTGGTATCCACCCAAACGATATCGGTTACCAAAAAATGGCTGATACTTGGTTTACTGCAATGAACACATCATCGATCATCCAGAGCTGTGCACAGTAACCCATCCTACTTGCGAGTAGGATCTATACGGCTAGGATCTGAGCTCCAACGCCAGCCAGTATCCGAAATATCCGTAAGTATTTTGACGGCAACGCGCTGGGATTCTTTCAGTATTGTTTTGTGATAATTCCGTGAGAACTAAACCGTTAAGCTTATACCTAAGAGACCTGTCGTTTCCGCAATAGTGGAATCCGAAGTATGCTCCACGCCCGCCCACCCCGTCGGGCGTGTAGCACGCGAGCAAGTGCCCTCTGGGGTGCTAGATGCCCTACGGGGCAAAGACAAGCATTAGCAAATAAATCAAGTGGCTTCATGCCACCATCTAAACGGTAAACCCAAAAGGATAAGCCATGAATAAAGTACTCTCATTAGCAATAGCTTCTGCTGTTGTCACCCTTGCAGCCTGTTCATCGGATGATGATGCGCCAACAGTTGAGCCTTCAGCAGCCGGTTCATTTCAAGTGACGTTCACTAACATGACAGCGGGACAATTGATGACGCCACCTGTTGTAGCGCTTCACGATCCAAGTGCGCATTTATTTGTCGTGGGCGAAACAGCCAGCGATGCCGTTCGTGATATCGCTGAAACTGGTAACAATGCAGCATTGGTTGCATTCGCAGGCGACAACGCAGATGTCGTTAGCGCTGCAGGCGTTGCCGGCGACGGGCCATTTGCTGCGGGAGGCATGGTAACAACAAACTTGACCACCACTGAAACCGGCCAAGTATTCAGTGCAGTAAATATGGTTATCTGTACTAACGATGGTATTTCTGGAGTAGATTCTGTTGCTCTTCCAGCAGGCAACGAGCCTCTTGTGATTATGGCAATGGCCTATGACGCAGGCACCCGCATCAACCAAGCTGACACAGAATCATTCTTTCCACCACCTTGTGCTGCAAGCGATGTAGTCGTTGAAGCACCAGTTGAAGATCCACGTGCACCCATTGCGGCTCACCCTGGGCAAAGCGGCTTAGCCAATGTTGTTGAAGGTATGAACTGGGATTTTGCTGCAGGCGAAGCAGTGTTACAAATTGAAATTGTACGTAACTAAGTTATTAAAAATATCTTAGTTAGTAAAATAGAAAAATTACAACTCTGGCCGACACTGAGTCGGCCAGTTTTACTTGAATATTAACTAGCTAGTGATGATGATGCGAGCCCTGCGATAAAAACCGCAGATGTTAATAAGAAACCATACCACTTCACGCTACGACGCAAAGCCTCTTTGTGCTTAAAGCGTGCAAACAAAAATAGTATTACTAACACAATTAGGTAGCTAGCTAATAGCCGACCAAATATCACGCCTATTGCGTAGCTACTCATGCATCTTCCTCGTAGTATTCATCCAAAACAATCAAAGCTCTTTAACGTTGCGTAATATTTTTTCAACCATATGATCGATATGATCAATCTGTCCTTCAGCTGTACTGACCAGCACAGTAACCAAATGCCCAGATGGGAACACACCCACCAACACTTTCATGTCAAATGAGCCATTCTCTGTGGTCATGGCATACTGATCAACAAAACCATTGATCTCGCCCGTTTTAATTGACTGCACTTGAGCAATCGTGTCAAGTTGCGGTGCCACCGAAGCATCACGTAACGTATTCATCGCAGCCATGGCCACATCAGCAAGATCCTCAGTACTAGATCCATAGCGTGTGTCCCGACTAATTTGTATTACAGTAGCTGGATAATAATTAGTGGGAGTTCGTAACTCAACCACGGACACCTCTTGGCTATTCGTGGTTGAAAAGGGCCACTCAGGACGAGCCGGCACGTGAATGCTCATCCCTGCTTGGTCAAATTTGGTTTCAAAGAACGGCCGAAGCGCTCGTTCATCGTCTAGTTCAAGGGCGTGAACATTGCCTACAAGTGTTGTTGTGGCCACCAACACTGCCAGTTTAAACGCTGTCAGTCTAACCGCTGTCAGTTTAAACACTGTCAATCTAAACACGGATAACTGAGCGAAAGATAAAGGTTTCATTGCACACTTCTTCCTTGAACCTAATGGCAATCCATTAGCACCATTCTGCAAGATGCCAATACAATAACACTAAGCCTGTAGGTAGAACTTTTAACAAGGCCACTAATTGAGGACAGCAGATCTCAATACTGATGGAGGCTCTGGGGCCTACAGATCAGTTTTGTGCGCAAGTCGTGATTTCGATTTTCCAGTAAATAATCCGCCCATCATTTGGTCACAGTTTTTTCGAACCTTGACGTAAATAATCATCTGATGCAAAATCGCCTTATGGGGCAGCGAACGCCTCGTGAGGCGCCAGCTCAAGCATCGCATCCAAACACAAACTAATTTGTTAGCTCAGCCTTAGCGCGGGCTGGCTCGCACGAGGATGCAAAGCCCATGGCACCACCTACCCATATTTCCGTCAATCAGCTTAATCGCCTTATTGGCACACCCAACACACCGTTACTACTGGATGTGCGCATTGATGAAGATTTCGCCCTCGACCCACAACGGTTACCCACCGCTATTCGCTGTGCGTTCACGGACGTCGCAAAGCTTGCGCCGGAGCTACAGCATAAAAATGTAGTGGTGTATTGTCAAAAAGGCTTGAAGATTAGCGAAGGCGCAGCAGCGGTTTTGCGATCAAACGGCGTACGAGCTGAGGTATTAAGCGGTGGGCATTTTGCCTGGCGTGATGCAGGCTTTCCGTTGATCGCGGAAAAACTAATGCCACCTCGCAACGCAGAGAAACAAAGTGTTTGGGTAACTCGTCATCGCCCAAAAATTGATCGCATCGCCTGCCCTTGGTTGATTCGCCGATTTATCGATACCAATGCGCAGTTTTTATATGTCAGCCCTTCTGCTGTTGCAGCCGTTGCTGAGAAATTTAACGGCGTAGCCTACGATGTTGAAGATGTGTTTTGGAGCCATCGCGGCGAAGAGTGCACCTTTGATACGATGATAAAAGAATTTGGGTTAACGACTGAACCATTAAATCGATTGGCGAAAATAGTCAGGGGCAGCGACACTAATCGCCATGACTTAACATCAGAGTCCGCAGGCTTATTAGCAGTTTCACTAGGCTTATCGCGAATGTACTCCGACGACCTAGAGCAACTTGATGCTGGCATGCTTATCTATGATGCACTCTATCGATGGTGCCGTGACGCATCCGATGAAGGCCATGATTGGCCAACCACAACAAAGTCGTAGAGCATAGTCCGTGGAACATTCCGATCAGACTATCGAATCACCGCGCCCAGATTTTTTGACAGCACTTAGAGTGTGGATAAAAATCGGATTATTGTCATTTGGTGGCCCTGCTGCGCAAATAGCATTAATGCACAAGCTAGTAGTTGAAGAGAAAAACTGGCTAAGCGAAAAGCAGTACCTAAATGCACTTAACTTTTGCATGTTGTTGCCTGGCCCTGAGGCTATGCAATTGGCAAGCTATGCGGGCTGGCGCATGCATGGAATACGCGGCGGCTTAGCCGCTGGCTTAAGTTTTGTACTACCCGGTGCACTCGTCATTATGATTCTCGCTGCGGTGTATTCCGTATACGGCGATATCAGTATTATCAATGCACTGTTTCTGGGTATCAAAGCCGCTGTTATTGTAGTAGTAATTGAAGCCCTACTTCGTGTGGCTAAACGCGCATTGGTAAAAACCGAACATTGGATCATTGCGGCATTGGCGTTTGTGGGTATTTTCTTTTTGAACTTACCGTATCCGTTAATCGTCATCACAGCTGCTGCATTTGGGTTTATTCGCAGCCGATCAGATAAAACTGCATCTCAAGCGATTGTCAAACCCGATATCGCGCGTGCCACTGTTAAAACCGTATTAACTTGGCTAGCTATCTGGATTATTCCTTTTGTACTTCTCTACGCCCTAGGTGACCAAGACTTTCTGGTAAAGCTCGGTACATTTTTCTCAAAGCTTGCTGTGGTGACCTTCGGCGGAGCTTATGCAGTGTTGGCTTATCTTGCACAGGACGTTGTGGTTCAGTTTGGTTGGCTAACAGCGGACGAGATGATGGATGGCTTGGGTTTAGCAGAGACCACCCCCGGCCCTTTAATACTGGTAAACCAATTTGTTGGATTTATTGCTGGTTTTCGTGAAGGTGGTATGACACTAGGCATTACCGCAGCGTTAATCACGCTATGGGTTACCTTTGTGCCGTGTTTCTTATGGATATTTGCAGGCGCACCCTATATCGAGTGGATAGGCGCTCAACCCAGGCTTAAGGGAGCCTTGTCAGCTATTACAGCAGCGGTTGTCGGCGTAATACTAAACTTGTCGGTATGGTTTGCGCTGCATGTTATGTTTGCATCGGTTACCGCTACAAAGATGGGGCCGCTGTCGCTGTGGATCCCGGAATGGGCAACCCTGGATTGGCGAGTGTTGCTGCTGGTAGTGGGATGCGCCATTGCCTTATTGCGATTACATTGGTCGCTGATGCTTGTATTGGCTATGTCAGCAATCTCTGGATTGGTACTGCAGTTGCCCGCGCTATAGGATGCTTAACTCAACACTGCTCTAGAACACTGCTCTAGAAGACTGCTCTAGAACACTACTTCAGAAGGAGGATCAAAACGGTTCTTGAATGCAAACGCGTTGGCGGTTGGCCCTAAGCTATGCAACATTTGCAATCGTTGGCGAGATTCTTCGGGCGAAGGCCGATGCCCTGCTGGCACCCACCACAACACCATACCTGCCTCGGCCATTGGTTTAAACCACTGCTTGCGATCACGCATCACCGTGCTGTGCGCAGTTTTGTAAGTGAAATCAAATAAGCTATCGATATCATCCCACACCGATAAATTGACAATTAGATCATCGTCAAAACCACCATTAGATGGATTGCCGCTCTCATCTATCCAGCGCCACACAAACCCTGGGGACCGCTCTGCCAAGCCATTGATGGTGTCGAGTTGATCTACAAAAGATTGTAACTGCGGGGAATCAATAGGTGCTAGCAGGCAAGCTAGATTAAGCTCAGCCAGCTGCCAGTTTGCATGGTTCGTTTTATCCTCAGCCATCTGGTTTCCATTAGCTTTTTAATCGGACAACAGTGTATACCTTTAACTCGGTATGTCGATAACCACATTGCCAGTTTTCATACCGGTTTCAACAAAGCGATAAGCTACGCTCGTGTCTTCAAGTGAATATGAAGAATCAATCAATGGCAGAAACGCACCTGACTCCAACAACCCCGCGATATAGTGTGCATCACTATTTAGGTTTTTAGGGATTGGGAACAAGACTTTTCGTGATCGCGCAACAGCCCCCATTAAGGCATAAATTGGATTCTGCCAATAGGGGCCAAGCTCAGTGGAAATATAACTAGCATCAGCCGCCATGATTTTTTTACAGGCTCCGTATGTGCTCTTCCCCACGGCATCAAAGACAAAATTAAACTGATGATCCCGCTGAGTGAAGTCCTCTACTGTGTAATCAATAACAACATCAGCACCTAGCTTTTTAACTGTATCTAAATGCTCAGTCGCACAAACTGCAGTAATCTGCACATCCATTTTTTTAAGCAATTGGACTGACGCCGAACCGATTGCACCGGTGGCACCATTTACCAGCACGCTATCGCCGCTTGCTACATTAGCCGCTCGTATGGTGTTAAGCGCGTAATGAGCACCCTCTAGTGCTGGGGCGCATTGTGCAAACGATAAGTGAGCTGGCGCTTTGGCAATCATGCCAGTAATTGGCATAACGGTGTATTGAGCATGGCAACCAAAACCATAGTCATCGTCTTTGTAGGCAATGACACGATCGCCAACAGTGAAGTCTTCTACGCCGTTGCCCAGCTCTACAATCTCTCCTGCTAACTCACAACCCAAAACAGGCCATTTAGGCTTGGACAGGCCACTAAATAGACGAACGATTCTGGGCGTGCCACTGCGAAACCCACAATCGGTGCGGTTAACCGTTGCAGCTTTTATTTGGATCAACACCTCATGCTCACCAGGTGTAGGCACAGGGACTGCTTCAACTCTCACTACATCAGGAGATCCGTAAACCCTATTAAGCGCCGCCTTCATGTGTTCCATGACATGAGCCCCATCAATAAAGATACACAATCTTACACCGTTGTATAGAGGGCGCAATACCCCCGCAAAGAGCGCCCCCGATAATAGTTTCCATGGCGAGGCAATAATGCTTCGCTAAACAAACAACTTAACCATATAAAGGAAATTATTATGAAACTTCGAATCCTAGCATCTGCCCTTGTTCTTGCTGCTGTTGCCTCTGCACCTGCTTCCGCGATGATCTCTAAGCAAGATTTGAATAGTACACTCAACTCTGTCACTACCAGTGGCAGCATAAACGGTGTTGTCAACGGCGATACAGTGACCCTAATCGGATCTGTCGACAGTCGTTATGACGTCAATCAAGCGCGCCGAGCTGCACTGAAAGTCGAGGGTGTCAATAAGGTTATTAGCCTGGTATCGACCAAGCGTTAATAAAGGTTTGTAACAACTACACAGGCCGCAACTCGGTAAACCGGGCTGCGGCCTTTCTAGTAATATAGTTTGGCGGGACTACTGAGGCTTATATACTACTGCGTCTGGATCAAAAGCTAACCAAGCAAAGGCAAAATGAACGCCTCGATCCACCTGCTTTAAGCGCTGCCCTTTGAGCTTGCCATTTGTTGCTTGCCCAAAGCTATTCCAAACAGATCCGGTTTGCTTATCTTTGATATTGCCCTCTACGATCTCTAGTTCTACTATCTCACCATCCAGCTCTGCCATAAATGCCGCAGCTGATGGGATATCTCTAGATTCAGCAATCTGTTCTTTATCCAAAGCGGATTTAACTTGGCTATTTGCGATAACCACAATCGGCGTTTTCGTGCCTTCAAGATAAAGCAGCGCTTGATCTCGTAAAAGTTGGAAAGGTACCACTACGTTACCCCCATCCACCGGGATGCCCAACACACGTTCCATCGGGGGTAGCCTTGGATCAGTTGCATCACGAAACAAGAAAGGCGAACTATCAATGTTGTCGTAACCGCGATAAGGGTTGTTCCCATAAGGGCGCCTAAAGCCTGTGTCTTTGGATAACACCATTGCGTTGTCATATTCTGCTTTCACTACACCATAAGCGACGATCTGCGAAGGCCTCTCAACTAAATTAATGTCGGTGTACTGGCCAATAATGCCGACACCGGTAAATTGTTGCCACCATGATTCAGTTTGGCGATCATACATAACCAAATCACTATTGCGTAAACGACCGGTCGTACCAAAATCGAGCACTGTGTCATCTACCGTACGTTCATAAACAATCGATGCGTTACACAATGGGCAAAACGTTACTGCGACTGGTAAGTCAGCTACTGTATCGTTCACAATTTCATGAAACATCAGTATCTGTAAAGGATAAATTTTCGCCGCACCATTGTGCTCAAACAAAATAACTGGCTCTTGATCCGCCAACCATTCGTCGGCTTGCTCATAGGCAACAAATTCGGGGGAATCGATGGGCGGAATACCATCGCGCGGAGGACCACCTGAGAGAATCTCCGAAAAATCCACTGACGAAATGGTTGATTCCGTCTTAGGAAATTCACCTTTAGGAAAGTGCGGATAACTTTGCGCAGCAGCGGAGCTAAAATAAACCCACAACAACACGCCTACAATCTTACGCATACCGACAGCACCGTTATAAACAACTACTGTTGAGAGTACAAATTGCAGAGATGGTTCGATTTTAACCTTGGTTTCGCGCAACTGACGACCAAGCTACCCGCTGCCACGCTGAATTAGGCAGATTTCTTAACACTAATCAAATTTTCGAACTTGGCCAAAAGGCTACCAAACCACGTATACGCCAGCGCCCAGGCCAATATCACACCACAGCTGTTTGCAACCATGTCCAGGAGTTCGAACTGTCTTGTGGGCGTCATCGACTGCAAAATCTCGATCAAAATACCCATTGTGATAAACGCTATACCCAGTATCAGACGAGTTAAATCATGCTTGTATATTTGCGCAAACCAACCCATCAAACAACCATAGGCAATCACATGCACAGCTTTATCTTGCAGCACAAATTGCTTGATCCCCGCAGGAATGCTGCTGATCGAACCCACAAATATCGCAGCAATCAATGAGAATCCAATGGCCAGCCACAACCATTTAAATCTCAGATGAGCGATTTTCAATAAGCCAATTGGTGAGAAGTTAAATTCCACTTTCGATGATTAACTAGTGGCTGATTGATCAAAAAGAGTAATGTGATGGAGTTCGCGCATTTAATAATAGGGCCACAGACTGAATAACTAGTTAGCGGATGAAGAGATACAAGCCTTAAGTGGCATATTACGCTCGAATAGAGATAAAGATTGAAAGCGTGAGCAGAAGCGCCAAGACAATATGTAAAACACTGGAGTACACCAATATATGCTTACTGCCTGCTCCTTTGATACGAGCATATAAGAGCACCAAAAGGCTGTACAACACGATGCCCAAACCAGTCCAAAAGCCAACTCCTCCGGCCTCGATAGACCAGTTAAGCTTATCTCGCCCCTCTATAACCCAACCTGTTATGGCGTACACCAAATAAAAGCAGCTCATCACAACGGGTGTCAAAAGCAGTACAAATTGTAGCGCTGGTGCCACTGGGGGCCGGGAACTAGTACTCGCGTCGCTGGTCATTACTGAAGTAGTATCCATTTTGTTGATCTATTGTTAATCTATCAATTAATCTACTGGAACATAGCGGGTGACGCACACATGAAAGCACGGACCATTCTAGCCAAGCCACTAACAACGCTGATGTTCCTTGGGTCTGCGTTCATTGTATCAAGCCTTATCGCTGGCGAAGCAGACGTTGTTGATGTTGAAATAATAGCGCTGGGTGATAGCAAGTATCGCATTAACACCACCGTTAAGCACGCCGACGCTGGCTGGGACCACTACGCAAACCGCTGGGATGTGCTGGCACCTGATGGGACTGTGCTTGGTAGCCGAGAGCTGGCTCACCCACATGATAACGAGCAGCCCTTTACTCGCTCGCTCACACTGAGCATTCCAGCCGATATCACAAGTGTCACGATTCAAGCAAATGACTCGGTGCATGGCCTAGGTGGTAAAACAATCACCGTCGAGGTAAAGCCGTAGGTAGCCCAGCTAGACCAACCGCACCAGCAAACAGCAAACAGCATCATATTGCCATTATAAACGGTGTGACAACTCTAGTAGCTTAAACCCAGTCGGCTCACAATCGATCCCCTTGCCCATTGCCATCACTTGAAAACGCTCACCCATTTCTCCAGGTAGCGTTAATTTTTTTATGGCTTGACTTAAGCGCAGCTGCTCTACTTCAGTTTGACAAACATCGCTTGCCAGCTGCATATGACCCATCAGCCCATTATCCAATAAAAATGAGCTTTGCGAGGTATAGCCCAGTAGCTCTAGCCCGTTGCTTGTTCCCTGCTCTACAACCCGTGTGAAATCCACATGAGCAGTGATGTCTTGTAAACCAGGCCACCAAAACGCATCATCATGCATACGGTGCTGGTGGTAGCAGGCAAGGGATCCCTTAACTCGTTCGTCAGCGTAATACTCTTGTCGTGGGTAGCCATAGTCAATTAACAATAGCGCGCCTACCTCAATTGAATCCGCGATCGAGCTTAACCACGGGCCAAGAAGCAACGCCAGTTCGGTTTGATAACCATCGGGCAGCGGCACGTTCAGCTCTTGATGAACGTGCGCCCAATCATCTTGCAAATAATCAGGTGCGTCTGCAAAGCATTCGCTCAGCTGACCATTTTTCCAAACCACTCGCGCTTGTTGAAGCACCTCGCCCACTTTTATACGCTCTACAGGCAAGGCATCCATGACTTCATTGGCTATCACTATGCCGGTAAAGGATTCAGGTAACGCTGTTAGCCAACTAACCGCAGCATATTGTTCAGCCGATAAAGCGGCTTGTAAATTCTGTTGTTGGCGCAACTGGAGCTCCGCACTCGGCTCGAGAATCAGATACTCAAGGTTTGTCACATCCGACAGGGCCATTACTATGCTGGACGCCAACTTCCCGCTACCTGCACCTAGCTCAAGAATGCTAGTGGGTAATGCTGCAAAAAGAGAACGACATGATTGCGCAATGCATTGGCCAAACAAAGGGCTGATTTCAGGTGCAGTAACAAAATCACCTGCCTCACCAAATTTTTGTGCACCAGCCATGTAATAGCCCAAGCCCGGCTCGTACAAGGCCTGCTGCATATAGTCGGCAAAGCTGATCGAAGCGTTACCAATGCGGCTCGCTATCAAGGACTGCAGCTTTTCACTGTGAACGCGAGCGATATCATCAGGTTCTGGCAACGTTGAGGTAGACATAGGTCTAAATCGCTACTTAGCCGTGCGTTCGATAATGACACCAACATCGGTGGTACCCGAAAGTGCGTTAGGCTTATGCAGTGTTAACTTAACCTTTGCTACACCGAAATCATCGATGATGATGCTGGTAATGCGTTCAGCTAAGGTTTCGATTAACAAAAACTCGCTTCCTTCTACAAAGTCTCTCAAGGTATCCGTGAGCGTTTTATAATTAAGCGCATCAGCTATGTCTTCAGATGCTGCCGCTTTGGTAATATCGAAACTCATATCAAAGTCGAGCACGATTGTTTGCTTCAAAGCGCGTTCGTGATCATAGATACCGATAATGGTGTCTATCCTAAGATCTCTTACAAATACAGTGTCCAAAACAGTGGCCCCTTTGCACTCTGTGTTAACTCACTCCGTGTTAACTACTCTGCGTTCATTGTTTGCAAAAAAAAACCCGGCAAGCCGGGTTCTTTTGAATTTTTTGAAAAGATCAACTACTTGATCTTAGCTTCCTTGTACATTACGTGCTTACGTACTTTTGGGTCGAACTTTTTCATTTCGAGCTTGCCAGTCATGGTGCGTTTGTTCTTGGTCGTAGTGTAGAAATGACCAGTACCCGCTGACGAAACCATTTTGATCTTGTCTCTCATAATGCTCTCCTTAACCCTTAACTTTTGCGAATATCAGCTAGCACTTGATCGATGCCCTTCTTATCGATAATGCGCATGCCTTTAGAAGACACTCTTAAGGTGATAAATTTGTTTTCGGAAGCCACCCAAAAGCGGTGCGTGTGCAGATTAGGCAAAAAACGGCGGCGAGTCCTGTTTTTAGCGTGCGACACATTGTTGCCTGACATTGGGGTCTTGCCCGTGACCTGACAAACTCTGGACATAACAGAAACTCCGAAATAATTTAATGTTGCTTAGCCCGCGAAGGATAGCGAATTCTTTGCCATCCCTCAAGCGCTTTCT
>CALGND010000025.1 GCA_937958675.1 uncultured Granulosicoccaceae bacterium | reverse complement strand
CGTAGGCCTTGGCCTCTCCACCCATCGCTTCCGCCTGGCAAATGGTCAACGCTGCTGTCAACGTGGTTTTGCCATGGTCAACGTGGCCAATCGTGCCTACGTTAACGTGGGGTTTAGTTCGTTCGAATTTTTCCTTAGACATCAGGCGGCGCCTCTACCAGGTAATAAAGTTAGTCGTGCAATCACATACCATTACGTGATCACATAAAATCGTGGGGTTTAAGTTGCATAACGCTGCAACCGAGCGTGGTGGAGCCCATATCCGGACTTGAACCGGAGACCTCTTCCTTACCAAGGAAGTGCTCTACCGCTGAGCTATATGGGCAAGCTATACACAAACCCCCGCAGCCCATTTAATGGAGCGGGTGAAGGGACTCGAACCCTCGTCATCAGCTTGGAAGGCTGAGGTTCTACCGTTGAACTACACCCGCCTAAGGTTGCCACCAGACCCCATGAAAACCCCATTCCACGGTGCCCGTACTGCTTTACATCTTCTTCATACTACTTATCAATCTACTTCATATTGTACAAACTGTTGTACGAAGCATCGTTCAAATCAAACATTAAAACCAAACATTAAAACAATCTTGCATACCAATTTTCTTACCAATTCTATTGGTGGAGGGGGGAGGATTCGAACCTCCGAAGCTTACGCAGCAGATTTACAGTCTGCCCCCTTTGACCGCTCGGGAACCCCTCCGGCAAGCAAGCCGGGCATTATGTAGGGGTTTTGAGACGCTGTCAACCAAACAGCATAGTTGAAAAGTGAATTATTTTCTTTCAGCAGAGGGGTTTAAGACAGTTGTTTGACGAAGCAAGCTGCTGTTTAACTTAAACGGGCTGGACTGATGAACGTATGGAAGTTAAGTCATTCCCGAGAAGGCGGCGTTCCGAATCCGCAATCTAGGAATGTGGGCTGGAGGGGACATAGTCTAGGGAAGCCGAGCCCCCGCCTGAGCGGGGGCGGCACAGCCGATTAGCTAAGCTGCCAAGATGCCAAGCCATCAACCACATCTAACTGAATGGGTATTACCCGGGTACCTTGCGACAAGCGTTGGACTCGCGGCTGTACATTCAGATAATTGGAGGCCGCACGTTCAGTTTTATGCAATTTGCGCTTATCAAAGTGAACATGGATCTCACTGTTAGCTGGCACGACAATGGATTTACCTTGGCACGCAGCATTGCAATTAACCATCTCTCCATCGAACATCAAAGCTGTGCGTTCAAATTGGTCGATAACAATCGGCTTATCGCTTGAATTACGCAGCGACATCAATTTGTGGGGTTCGTAGATGGTGCTAACCACAACACCTGTTAATGACCCACCCGATGACGACATTGTTCCACTCAGCACTGGTGATGCAATGCTTGCCGCAGCAGCGCCTGCCATAGCGGTTAGAACTTGACGTCTTTGCTTATCAAACTTCATGAGGTACTCCGTTTTAACGAGCTACCACCATACAACGAAAAATCCAATTAAAACAAACGTTTAACAATTATTAATAGATTATCCGACGCTAAGTTGTTGATATGTGGGAATTAGAACCACCTACTTTGGCAACGGCACTCGCGGCTCGAGGAGTGGGTTTTCAATACAAGTAGGCATTCCTCTCACGAATTCGCTGCTATTTGGGGTAAGCACTGACTCACAGGTCTCGGAGGCAAGGATGCCGACGCGAAGGCCCATGAATGGAAGTACTAACGCCGTCCCGTGAGTCAGTGCTTGCCCCAAATAAACGCATCGAATTCGTGTAAGGAATGCCGGATGCGAGGCTAAACAGGATCGCTATTTCAGCTCACCGAACCGGTACTTAGCCTAACCCTGTTCCGCTGTTTAACGGATAGCGTCTTTAGTGGGCCAATATTTGGCTCAAGAATAGTTTCGTGCGATCAGACTGCGGATTATCAAAAAATTCGTTTGGCTCGTTTTCTTCGATAATTTGACCTTCGTCCATAAAGATCACTCGATTGGCGACTGTTTTAGCAAAACCCATTTCGTGTGTGACACAAATCATCGTCATACCCTCTTTAGCTAGCTCGATCATAACGTCCAACACCTCTTTAATCATTTCAGGATCAAGCGCAGAGGTTGGCTCATCAAACAACATGATTTTCGGGCTCATGCACAATGATCGAGCAATGGCGACTCGTTGTTGCTGACCACCAGAAAGTTGGCCCGGAAACTTTGACGCCTGCTCTGGTATGCGTACACGCTCCAAATACTGCATCGCCACTTCTTCGGCTTCCTTCTTTGGCATCTTCTTTACCCAGATTGGCGCCAGTGTGCAGTTTTCTAGCACGGTAAGATGCGGAAATAAATTGAAGTGCTGGAACACCATGCCGACTTCACGACGAATGGCGTCGATGTTTTTAACATCGTTCGTCAGTTCGATGCCATCAACATCAATCAAACCCTGTTGATGCACCTCAAGGCGATTGATGCACCTAATAAGCGTTGATTTGCCGGATCCTGAAGGCCCACACACAACAATACGCTCACCACGGTTAACCGTTAGGTTGATATCTTTAAGGACATGAAAGTTACCGTACCACTTGTTCATGTCTTTAATGTTGATAACAACTTCATCTGACACTTGCATATTCGAACTATTATTTTGAGATTGCATGTTTGTCTCTATTACCTTCATAGCCAATAACGTCTGGGCAAAACACCTAGAAAATACCGCCTAGTAAAATTAGCGCTTGTGGCCAGTGTGTAGTTTTTCTTCAATACGTCGGCTGTAGATTGCCATGGCATAACAGCAAATCCAAAATACAATGGCCACAAATGCATAGCCCGTATAAGGCACGCTTTTTATTGACCAGTTAGGATCAGCAATGGACGCTTGCACTATGCCCAGCAAATCAAACAAGGCGATGATCAACACCAAGGTGGTGTCTTTAAATAAACCGATAAATGTATTCACGATGCCAGGTATGACTATCTTCAAGGCTTGAGGCATAATGATCAAACGCATCATTTTTGTGTATGGCAAACCTAGCGCCATCGAACCCTCGTATTGGCCCTTGTCAATTGCTTGCAAACCACCTCGAACAACCTCCGCCATGTAAGCGGACGCAAACAAAGCAACACCGATAACGGCGCGCAATAGCTGATCAAAGTGAACTCCCTTGGGCAAAAACAAGGGAAACATGATGGTTGCCATAAACAACACTGCAACCAAAGGTATGCCGCGCCAAAATTCAATAAAGATAGTGCTTAGCAAGCTGATTATTTTCATCTTGGATCGACGACCCAAAGCCAGCAGTACGCCCAATGGCAATGATGCTACGATGCCACTTAAGGCGATAACAAGCGTTAAGGTAAAACCGCCCCATTGCGAGGTTTCAACAGTTTTTAGATCCGCCGCAGCAAACGGAATACGCAGCAATTTACGTAGCGGATCCAACGGTGCAAACTCGCCCGATGCGGCATGCGCTGCTAGAGTGCTGTCGATTCCTTTTAATGCCGACTCAGTGCCAAACATCATGTAAAAGGCTAACACCGGAAAAATAACCAACATGAAAATAGCCATGTATTTTTTCAATGGCATTTTTTCTATCGCTAACCACACAATACCGAAAGCGAGTATTGCCAGTAAAATATCGATACGCCAGCGTTCAGACTTTTCATAAAATCCGTAAAGAAACTGCTCCCAACGCGCTGTTACAAACGGCCAACACGCTGCATCAGGGTTAGCTCTGCAAGCATCAGCACCGCCTGTCCAGTTTGCGCTAAATACCAACCAGTTTAATGCTGGCGGGATGGTGTATAGCAAAAATGCTAAGGCTACTAGCGATAGAACACTGTTAAAAACACCATTAAAGAGGTTGTCGCGAATCCAGGCAACGATTCCCTCGGTACGCATCGGAGCCGGCTTATCAGGCAGATCACCGGCATTAACAACGCCACTATATTCATTGATAGCCATTAGCGTTCCACCAGCTTGATACGCGAGTTGTACCAGTTCATAAACCCTGAGGTGAGTAGACTCAGCGTGAGATATACGGCTAAGGTCATCGCCATAATCTCAACCGCCTGCCCTGTTTGGTTCAGCGTAGTGCCTGCAAATACTGAAAATAAATCAGGATAAGCAATCGCAGTCGCTAGACTTGAGTTCTTGGTTAAATTTAAAAACTGACTGGTCAGTGGTGGCACGATAACGCGCATTGCTTGAGGCACAACAACCAAACGCATTCGATGATTGGGTTTGATGCCCAGTGCAGATGCAGCCTCGGTTTGACCATGACTAACTGATTGAATACCGGCTCTAACAATCTCCGCTATAAACGCCGCCGTATACACAACCAACGCTAATAACAGAGCAATAAATTCTGGGATGATAGTTACGCCGCCCTTTAGCGCAAATCGAGTCATTTCAGCTGGCACGAAATCCATTGGGCTACCCAAAACAAAATAGACCACTAATGGCATGGCTACAATTAGCGCAACCGCCGTCCAAAAAATCGGAAACTGCTTGCCTGTTTTCATTTGTCGATGCTTAGCCCACCAACGAACAATAAAGGCCAAGATCACGCCACCCAACAGAGCCCACCAAACCGTGCCCATACCAGCCTGGCCAATCGGCTCGGCAAAAATAAGGCCTCGATTGTTCAGAGACAGCGACACTTTTTGGCCCGCCTCATACAAAGACCTTGGCCCTGGCAGAGGTTTTAAAACCGCGCTGTACCAGAAAAGAATTTGTAAAAGAAGCGGGACATTTCGGAATAGTTCGATATAAGCCGTTGCAATCTTTTGTACTAGCCAGTTTTTGGAAAGACGTGCGATGCCAACGAAAAAACCTAGAAATAAGGCCAAGACACAACCAACAAACGCCATAATTATGGTGTTGACTAAGCCAACAAGAAATACCACTCCGTAGCTTGATCCTTCTGAGTAGCTGATAAGCGGTGTGCTGATAATGCCGAAGCCAGCGCTTGTTTTAAGAAAACCAAAACCTGATGCCAGGCCCCGATCTTCCATGTTAGTTGCCGTATTGGAAATTATGCTACCAACAAACCAGATGATCAGCGCTACAACAATTACTTGATACAGTATCGCGCGCTTGTCTGGATCTCTCCATAGCGATGCGGCACCACTAGAGGATGTGGGGTTATTGGCCATTGGATATAAAGCGTTTAGTGATTGTTACTGCAGAAAAGCTAAGGGCCACAAACGTGGCCCTTAGCGAGTACAAGCTGCGATCTATCGCATTGGTGCTGCGTAAAGAACACCGCCTTGAGACCATAGTGCGTTAACACCACGCTCAAGTTTTAGAGGAGTATCAGGACCAACGTTACGCTCATAGCTTTCTGCGTAGTTACCAACGCTTGCAATGATGTTTCCGCAGAACGCGTTATCAAGACCAATCTTGCTACCTAGATCGCCTTCAGCACCAACTAAACGCTTAATAGCCGGGTTAGTTGAAGTCGCCATGTCAGCAACGTTTGCAGATGAAACACCCATTTCTTCAGCGTTAATCATGCAGTTCAAAGACCAACGAGCGATGTCGCCCCACTCGTTGTCGCCGTGGCGAACTAGTGGACCTAGTGGCTCTTTAGAAATGATTTCTGGCAATACCACGTGATCATCAGGCTTAGATAGCTTGGTACGCTGTGCAGCTAGACCAGAACGATCAGTTGTGTATACGTCACAACGGCCAGCGTCATATGCAGCAACAACTTCGTCCGCTTTTTCAAATGCAACTACTGTGTAGTCCATCTTGTTAGCACGGAAGTAATCAGCAACGTTTAGCTCTGTCGTTGTACCCGTGTTAGTACATACTGCTGCACCACTTAGTTCGGTTGCACTAGCAACGCCAAGTGATTTAGGCACCATGAAGCCTTGACCGTCATAGTAGTTAACGCCGACGAATTCACCAAAATCAGTATCTCGGCTCATAGTCCAAGTAGTGTTACGAGAAAGCACATCAACTTCGCCAGAAGTCAGCGCTGTAAAACGAACCTTGGCAGAAAGTGGAGTGAATTTAACTGCTTCTGCATCACCAAGAACCGCAGCAGCCATTGCGCGACAGAAGTCTACGTCTAGGCCAGTCCAATCACCTTGATCATCAGGGTTAGAAAAGCCAGGAAGGCCTTGAGATACGCCACACTGAACAAAGCCTTTAGCTTTAACAGCATCGAGTGTTTCGCCAGCTTGGGCCACGCCTGCGCTAGCGACAAACAAGGCAGTTACGCCAAGTGTTTTAAGGAACTGCATATAATTCTCCGAAAATTTGAGATGGTCTAGTGTTTAAAAACGAAGATAGCAGTCCATGCCTCTTCGAGGGTGTGGACAATACCACAGACACGGGCCGTCGGTTCAATACTGTGGTGCCTTTTTAGCACCAATGCGTTTCGGAACGTGCATCAGTCACAAAATACGCTTTCGCGTCACATTGATTTACATTCGATACAGAGAACTAACCACGTTTAGCAGCATTTTTGATCACATTTTGTACAATAACGACGATCTAGCTGGTTTTCATCGTTCGCGCTACTTCACGCATTAAGGACTGTAATGTGAGCTGCAAGCTAGGCGCGGGCGGGCCTGACGGTTTGCGAATTCCATTGGCCACTGTGTTCGCCATAGTGGCTGCCAAACTACCAGCGAAACTACTGCCTGAATAACGTGTATATGACGCCTTACTCACTGGCTCGGCCCGATAACTTCGGGACCAATAGGCTGCTCCAGTGCGCAGATCGATCATCGTCGAGCTTAGCGTAACTTGGCGCACGGTCGTATGGACCAGACGTTCCCTATCGTTCAAAAGCTCCCCTGCATTATTACGCAAGCTTTCCACCGTCGATGGGCCTGCTGCGGTCGTATTCTCTTGTATGAGGCTAATAATCGCGTAGTTAACCGGCAAACGAGCCGCCATTAACAGCTGAATATCCTCTGACTGCAGTCGACCGGTTTCGGCATAGCCTTCCATCATGGTCGTATAGCGATCAACGCCAATGACTTTGCTTACTTTATGAGCAGCCAAGGAGGAGAATCGCCCAGTTTCACGCACTGTGTCGTGCATCATGCTGTTTAGAGCGGCTTCACTCATGGTGCCGTTGACACCCGATTGTGTCACTACGCCTAGTACGGCCACACCATTACGGGCCACTGCACCCTTACGAGCATTTGGTGTTGACGAACAACCTTGTATCAATGTCAGCAGTAGCAGCACCGCCATAAAGCGCTTGGATGTATGAATAACCATGCTCTTCGAAACCAAAAAACGCCATTAAGGCTGATAGTTTTGAGTATAGACAGCCAACGCCGGGATGCATCAATTTGGGCCTACAACCCCGTATGCCAGCATGATAGGCAAAAAAAAGGGAGCCGGAGCTCCCTTTTGGGTTTGAGAATAAACCTTGATACGTATCGCATCAACCTCTGCCTTGTTCTTATAATCCACTCTACGGCGAATTTATTGTCTGGCTAGTCTCGTGTGATACTGGCTTCCTCCATTCGTGCCCGGTGTGTCACCGCAATACACTGCGTGCGCACTGAAAGTATTATCGACTGCCGTTACATACGATTAACAGTTAGGGCCAATCCGTTAGAGCGATCTGCGCACTTGCGCAGTGTCACTTCGCAGTGGTGGCGGGAATGCATCGCACTGTCTGCCGCAACTACTTGAATCCATTAAAATTGATTTCTTACGATTTTCGAAAAAGCCAATACTTTATATTCGTCCAGTAATTCGCACTTTAAGCTTATACTCCACGTTACACGGGTAGAGCGACATCCAGAGAGCTTACAACTTGCCGAAAACTGCGATGAAATACAGCATAAAGTACAAATGATTTGGACGTATACCACTCCAGTTCTATACACAGCTAGATTGGGATCGATACCGATACAAAAGCTCGGTTAGTTCACGACGAGAGTTGGCACACAATCCTGATAGGAGAATAACTAGAATGACAGATCGAACAACCACCGTAACAACAGATGATGGCCGCGAAGCCAAGCTACCCACCTTTGGTGGCACTCACGGGCCTGAAGTGGTTGATGTGCGTACTCTGCAAAAAGAGACTGGCTTATTTACCTATGACCCTGGCTACGCTTCTACTTCGAGCTGTAAAAGCAAAATTACATTTATTGATGGCAACGAAGGGGTATTACTCTATCGTGGCTACCCAATCGAACAACTAGCAGAGAGTAGTAACTATCTAGAAGTATGTTACCTACTAATGTACGGAGAACTACCTAACGACACGCAATCAGAGCAGTTCACCTCAAACATCATGCAGCACACTATGGTGCACGAGAACATCCGTGATTTCATCAATGGTTTTCGATACGACGCGCACCCTATGGCCATGCTTGTGGGTACTGTCGGTGCCCTGTCGTCTTTCTATCACGACTCTCTTGACATCAATAATCCAGAGCATCGCGAAATCTCTGCACATCGATTAATTGCGAAAATGCCGACGATTGCATCTTACTGCTACAACCATCATCGCGGCATGCCGTTTATGTATCCGGATAATGATTTGAGCTATGTAGAGAACTTCACGCGGATGATGTTTGCGGTACCAGCCGAAGATTTCAAACCAAGCCCAGTAGCTGTAAAAGCCCTTGAACTGATCATGATCCTACACGCTGATCACGAGCAGAATGCTAGTACATCAACTGTTAGGCTGACTGGTAGCTCCGGTGCTAATCCATTTGCATCAATCGCTGCCGGCATTGCTTGTTTGTGGGGGCCTGCTCATGGTGGAGCGAACGAAGCTGCTATCAACATGCTTGATAACATTCTTCATTCAGGCGAGACCATCGAACAAACAATCGCCCGCGCTAAGGATAAAAACGACCCGTTCCGACTCATGGGTTTCGGTCATCGCGTCTACAAAAACTTTGATCCGCGCGCCAAGCTAATCCAGAAGATGTGCCACGACCTGCTTGCTGACCTTGGCGGAGACCAGCCATTGTTTCAACTCGCTATGGAGCTTGAAAAAGCGACCCTAGCTGACCAATACTTCATCGACCGTAAGCTATACCCTAATGTCGATTTCTACTCTGGCATCATTTTGCGAGCACTTGGTATCCCAATGAACATGTTCACTGTAATGTTTGCGATGTCGCGCACAGTTGGCTGGATTTCGCATTGGATGGAAATGCACACTGATCCAGAATTTAGAATTGGTCGCCCTCAGCAGGTCTATATTGGCGCAGCTAAGCGAGATTATCCGAAGAAATCCTGATAGCCTGTGCGCTTTAGTGGTTTACGCACTATCTAAGGCACTTACTAAGCACTTACTGGGTTACTTTCTACATGGGTTCTCAATCAACGGATTGCGTTGCACCGAACGAGTTTACATCTGCACTTTCGTTGGCGGCCAATGGGGTCGCCATCGTTACTACCAACGGTAGAGCTGGCCAAGCTGGCTTAACTGTCAGCTCGATTTGCTCGGTTTGCGCTGAACCTGCTCTAATACTGGCATGCGTTAACACCGAAAATGAATTCTGCAACATGGCAGAAACCAATGGTGTACTAGCGATAAACCTATTAAACAGCGCACAAGCTAACCTGTCGAATGTATTTGCAGGCTTTGGGGACAACCCAGAAGCTGACCGGTTTCTAAGTGGTAAATGGGATTCACTCAACACCGGCGCTCCTATATTAATTGATGCACTGGTCTCGCTCGATTGCACAATTGATTCACATCGCATTCATGGTACCCACACGGTTTACATGGGTCGAGTAGTTGCTGTACGTAGTAATGATGCACCCGCGCTGGTTTATAGCCAGCGATCTTATGGATCAGTTGCCCCTAACCCAACGGTATAAACGCAAAATAACAATCCATGGCGGCACTCTATTTTTGTAGCGACGACAACAATGGAAATATGTTGCGCGCGATGCAACAAGCCATGCCTAACTTAGACATTCGCGTTTGGCCTAACACGGGCAACAAGCTGGAGATTGATTGCGCCATCGTCTGGATGCCACCCGATGATTTTTTTGACGGCCTAGATAACCTAGCTCATGTGTATTCAGTTTCTGCCGGTGTTGATCACTTGTTGCTACACCCGGGTCTCCGACACGATATCCCATTGATTCGTTTGTTTGATGCCGGCATGGGCGACAAGATGGCCAACTACGTGTTGTACGGAGCCTTGCACGCGCAACGCTGCATGCCAGAGCTTACTCTTGCACAACAGGCCAGGAACTGGCAGCGTACCGCGATACCTGATCCAGCTTCGGTTCCCATCGGCATATTAGGTGCTGGCGCGCTTGGTCAGAAAGTAGCAAGCCACTTATCTCTAAACGGCTTTCCAATCAATCAATGGAGTCGATCTGCCAAGCAAACCATTGGCAGCCACTTTATTGGCGATGAACAACTACCGGCATTTTTAGCCGCATCGCAAATTCTCGTGTGCTTACTACCACTAACCGCTAACACCACGGGCATACTCAACGAAAAACTCTTTACAGGCCTACCTGATGGGGCTTATGTGATCAATCCCGGGCGTGGCCAACACTTAGTGGTAGATGACCTGTTAAAAGCACTGGATAGCGGAAAGTTAAAAGGTGCAATGCTAGACGTATTTGAAACAGAACCACTACCCGAAGACAGCCCGCTTTGGCATCACGAACGCATAGTAATAACACCACATATTGCTGCCGCTAGCACCACTACCGAATCAGCTGAGCAAGTCGCTCAAAGCATGAAAGATGTAGTTAATGGCACAGAACCACGTGGACTAGTGGATAGGCAACGAGGTTACTAAGAAGGGGCTACTGAGGTACCCAAGCTCGCTATAGCACGCAGTACAATCTGACGTATCAACTCTTCGCGCATCTCACCTCGCAAAGTTCGCGCTTCGTTTTCCTTACCCAATACGCCGCGTGTATCATATGTGTATTCCCTCACCACTTCCACTCGGTTGGGTAATTGGTTTTGCTCGTACTTCAACTCCTCACCCGCCTCACTCTGCGCGATTAGCATATTGACCGAATGGCTTAGCTCAAACTCACTGACCCGGCCGGTACTTTGCAACGACACAATCCTCTGCACTTGATTCTCACCACTTAGGCGTAACCAAATATCAGCAGCATCGCGATTGGGGGCGATTCTAAACGCACGATCGACCAAGGCTTTTTGCAAGTCAATGGTCAGGGAGCTGTCACGAGCGACATCAATGAATATTGAACCTGGGTCACTAAGCTCAGTAATGCTGCCACGTGGAGCAAAACCACAGCCTTGTATGACCAAAAAACTGGCGATAAAGAGATATCTTCGTAAATTCATAGGAAACTAATATAGCACTCCCAGCACGGAACACCGTTTTTGCCATGCTGTACACTGCCTAGCATGCACACGCTGTTGCTCAATCGCGAAATCTACACCGAGTTTATCCAAACACGGCTACCTGAAGCTAAGCGGTTTCTGTGGATAATCACTGCCGACATAAAAGATCTGCACATTGAACACGAAGGTAGCTTTATACCTTTGCTCGAAGTGCTGGATGCCTTAGTGTTTAAAGGTGTATCTGTAAGGTTAATCCACGCTAAAGAGCCTGGGCCGCGCTTCCGAGAGGAGTTTGACCGATTTGATACTCTGATCAAAAGCGAGCTCTTTGAACGCATCCTCTGCCCTAGAGTACATACAAAAGCCATTGTTGTTGATGGTGTAGAAGCTTTTGTTGGCTCGGCTAACCTAACCGGAGCCGGAATGGGGAGCAAAAGTGCTGATCGGCGTAACTTTGAGGCAGGGTTTGTCTTCAATGATACCCAAGACATTCAAAAGCTTATGGAGTGGGTCGATAATTTATACCTAGGGGAGTACTGCAAAACTTGTCAACGAAAAGACTACTGCCCTGACCCCATTATCGACATGATTGGTTGAGTAGATAACGTGAATATTCCCTCAGTGATAAACCAAACGTCAGGCCAAGAACATGGCTGATACCGACCCGACTAATCAAATAGTGTTGGCACTAGCCAAACATGAAATCAAAACTGAGTTCCCTACCAATTGTTTGATCGAGGCGGAGGAACATTTAAAAAACAGCGAGCTACCGGACGATACGCTCACCGATTGGCGTGACGTACCCTTTGTCACTATCGACAACCCGGATTCAAAAGATTTAGATCAGGCCCTTATCATCGAACGCGACGACGAAGGTTATCGCTTACGTTACGCCTTAGCCGATGCGTCCTACTACGTTACACCCGGCAGCGCCTTGTTTGCCGAGGCATTGCAACGCGGCTCCACCTACTACACACCCACAGGCGCTATACCGATGCTGCCTACAGTGCTCTCTGAAGGCCTAATTTCACTCAATCCTAATGTCGATCGACGAGCATTAGTATTTGATATTCGATTATGTAAAAACGCTAAAGTTGTTAACACCAGCATTGTTAGAGCATCGATACATAGTCATGCAAAACTAAACTATGGGCAGGTACAGCAATACTTAGAAGTCGCTCTAGCGGGTAATCAGCATGAGCTTTCGTCTGAACCTTTCAACGAGTCGTTATTACTGTTCAAAGAACTTGGCCTGCTTTTGCTGCAACAATCGCTCGACAGAAACGTAATTCCGTTTAACCGAACAGAATCCCAAATTTATATATTAGGCGGCAAGCTATTAACTCGCGTGCGCGAACGCTTTGATACAGAAAAATACAATGAACAATTGAGTTTACTTTGCAATATGCAAGGGGCTCAAATGCTCGACGCGATGATTGCCAACTCTGACTTACAGGCTGTTTACCGAGTCCATGATGCGCCACTACGACAAATGCAACGTAGGCTATCCGACGTTATTAATGAGTTTGCCGATGTACAGGAAGAAACGGAAAAATGGCTGTGGAAAAATGGACAGACATTGTCCGACTATGTCGCCTCCCTACCTAGCGGTGCCGCTTACGCTCGACGCGTAGCCGCTATAGAACGACAGATACTCGTTAGCAACCGAGCGTCTTACTTTACTGCTGAATCCGGCGAGCACCATGCCTTAGCGGCTGATAGCTATGCGCGTTTCTCATCACCGATGCGCGAAGTTGTTGGTATCTACACGCATAAAGAGTTACTCGAAGCGCTTTCAACAGCAGATGAGTCAGCCAACAACCCCGTACGCAACCCGGCGATAGACGAAGAACTACGTAATGAGGTCATCAATGCAGCTAATGGGTCTCGTAAAACACAAAAAGCACTACGTAAAACCATCGAGTTGATTGCAATAAAATCTTTGTTTGACGATGACCTAAAAAAACAAGCACGGCCGCATTATTCCGGCACTATCATGGGCTTCAAAAAGGACCAGCTGTTTATTTCACTCGACGACTTCGCGACCGACATTAAAGTATACCGACTTGATCTCGAATCACATCATCAAACAGCCTATTCGTTTAGCAACGTCAGAGCCATACCGACCAATAAACAACGCCCACTATGGCAGCTAGGCGATGCTATTAAATTGAGTGTGGATAGTTTTGACCATCAAAAACAGCGCTTTTCATTTAAAATCGAGCCACTTACTCGGCAAAACACCGAACCTACTTAGAGTCGATCGCCTTTTTTTTTGCAAAATACTCAGCCAACATAATCCCGCCAACTACCATCACTAATCCCACAGAGTGATGCCAGTGAAACGCTTCGCCTAAAATCACAACCGCTAGCAATGAGCCAAAGATCGGCACTAAGTTAATAAACAAGCCTGCCCGATTGCCGCCCAATACCGACACCCCTTTGGCATAAGCCAATTGGCTGATGATCGTTGGAAATAGCATCACAAACAGCAGCATCCACAAACCATTTATCGATGGTACGGAAAACCCGCTTGTCGCTATTTCCCAAATGGCAAACGGAAACGCACCCAAAGTTGCGCCTACTGCAATTACCCAAATGAAGCTAAGCCAATGAATATTTGGCCGCCATCGCAAACCAAATGTGTACGCGGCATAGAATGCACTGGCGATTAACATGATCAGATCACCATAATTTAGCCCCCTAGTAAAAAAGGCTAACGGATCGCCGCCGGTAGCGATAACCATCACACCCAGTATCGACAGGATCAGACCCACGCACTGCAGCGCCACCACGCGTTGACGAAACACGACAAAGTTCGCTGCAATAATAAATACCGGCATAGCGGCTTGAATGATGCTGACGTTAACAGCGGTGGTATGCCTTAAAGATAGATACATCAACATATTGAACATCGCCATACCCACGGCACCTAGGCCCAGTAATATCCATAGCTTGGAGCGTATAAGGGCTTTATCGTTTTTTAGATGTTTGATAGAAAATGGCAGCAACACGACGACGGCACACAGCCATCGAGCAGCAGTAAAGGTAAAGGGCAACCATTCAGTTGTCGCAAGCTTTCCAACTACAGCATTAGTCCCCCAAAAGAACGGAGCAATAACCAGTAAAAGGTAGGGATTGGCAAATAATCTCGTTATGCCACTAGGCTTGTCAGACATTCCTTAACAAGCCCAGTGGTCATGGTGATTATTCTGCATTAACGTTAGTTAGTTCGCAAACAAATCTTATTAACAACAGTATCAATTAGCCACGATATTAATTAACTTATTAGGAACCACAATAACCTTGCGCACAGTCAAGCCTTCGGTGTGCTTTATCACTTGCTCATTCGCCTTAGCAGCCGCTTCACATTCATCCTTGCTGGCAGTGGCGGCAATATTGATGGACGCACGACGCTTGCCATTTATCTGCACCACCATCTCAATCTCATCTTGCTCCAGCGCTTCTTCATCAGTTTCAGGCCACGCTTCATCAATCATCGCTGACTCATACCCCAGCCTTTGCCACATTTCATGGGCAACGTGTGGCGTAAACGGGCTAAGCAATCGTAGTAAGGCGCTAAAGGCTTCGTGTACCACCGCTTTACTTTGTGGCGATCGGTCATCGAGTTTATTGATTTCATTAAACAAACCCATCATTGATGCAATAGCCGTGTTAAACGTGAATCGACGCTCGATATCGTCAGTAACCTTAGCAATGGTTTCGTGAGTTTTACGGCGTAAGGTTTTTTGTTCTTTGCTAAGCGACGATTGATCAATGGCTTCCTTAGCGTAGTCAGGTGTGATGCTAGATACTTCGCGCCATACTCGCTTCAAGAAACGATGCATGCCCTCTACACCGCCTTCTTTCCATTCCAACGATTGATGTGGCGGCGAATCACTCATCGAAAACAAACGCATGGTGTCAGCCCCGTAGCGTTCAATCATCTCTAGTGGGTCAACACCATTGTTTTTTGATTTGGACATCTTTTCGATACGACCAACCGTCACGGCCTTGCCATCAGCCTTTAAGGTGGCACCGGCAATACGTCCCTTGTCATCGTGCTCTATATCAAGCTCTTTAGCATTAAAATACTGGGGCTTACCAGAGTCATCTTCACGATAAAACGATTCAGCGATAACCATGCCTTGAGTTAACAAGCGCGTAAATGGCTCATCGCTGACCACCAAGCCTGCATCACGCATCAGCTTATGGAAGAAACGCGCATACAACAAATGCATTACAGCGTGCTCCACGCCGCCAATATACTGATCCACTGGCAACCAGTAGTTGGCCCGCTCATCCAACATGGCATCAGCATCAGGGCTACAAAAACGCGCGTAGTACCAGCTTGATTCAAAAAATGTATCGAAGGTATCGGTTTCTCGCGTGCCTGGCTCGTTAGTGCCTGGCACCGTGGTGTTAATAAAATCGGGATCTTCTTTTATTGGTGAACGTACACCGGTGAAGGCGACGTTTTCTGGCAACACAACGGGTAGCTGATCTTCAGGCACGACATGCACATTACCTTGTGCATCATAAATAACCGGAATGGGACAACCCCAATACCGTTGCCGTGATACACCCCAATCACGAATGCGATAGTTAACTTTACGCTCCCCTGCGGCATTGGCCACTAAGAAATCAGCCGTTGCCTCAAAGCACGCTGTGTTATCCAAGCCATCAAACTCACCTGAATTAATGGCAACGGTGTTTTCCTTGTCGGTAAACGCTGCCTCATCAACTGAAACAGCCTCGTTAGTGGACTGCACCACTTGCTTGATGGGTAAGTCATACCGCTTAGCAAATTCATGATCGCGCTGATCGTGACCAGGCACTGACATGACCGCGCCAGTGCCGTAAGTGATCAGTACAAAGTTAGCAACATACACGGGGATTTTTTCGCCAGATACGGGGTTGATTGCTTGCAGGCCTAAAGGCACACCGCGCTTTTCCAATTTTTCCAGTACCGCTTCCGTCGTGCCGGTTTTGGCACACTCCTCAATAAATGCTGCAACCTCTTTGTTGGTCAAAGCAGCGGTTTTTGCTAAAGGGTGCTCGGCAGCAATTGCCATATAAGTAACGCCTGCAACCGTATCAGGGCGGGTGGTGTAAACACGGATACGTTCATCACTACCGTCAACGGTAAAATCAAATTCTACACCTTCTGATTTACCAATCCAATTTCGCTGCATGGTGCGCACAGCATCAGGCCAACCATCGAGCTTGTCAGTTTCTTCTAGTAGCTCTTCAGCATATTGAGTGATCTTTAAAAACCACTGCGGAATTTCACGCCGCTCTACTAAGGCACCTGAACGCCAACCACGGCCTTCACTATCCACTTGTTCGTTAGCCAGAACTGTTTCTTCTATTGGATCCCAGTTCACTATAGCCATCTTTTTGTAGGCCAAGCCTTTCTCGATGAGCTTAGTGAAGAACCACTGCTCCCACTTGTAATATTCAGGCTTACAGGTGGCGAGCTCACGATCCCAGTCGTAGGCGATACCGAGGCTTTGCAGCTGGATGCGCATCTCATCAATGTTTTTGTAGGTCCACTCGGCAGGCGCTGTTTGGTTTTTGATCGCAGCGTTTTCAGCAGGCAAGCCAAATGCATCCCAACCCATCGGTTGTAATACGTTAAAGCCCTGCATCCGCTTATAGCGCGAGACTACATCGCCTATGGTGTAGTTACGAACGTGCCCCATATGCAGGCTACCACTGGGGTATGGAAACATACACAGGCAGTAGTATTTTGGCTTGGAGGGATCCTCCGTAACCGAGAAGGCATTGTTGGCCTGCCAAGCTTTCTGGACTTCAGCCTCAATGGCCTTAAAATCGTATTGGTCTTGCATGATGGGTAGTAACAACGCTGGTTTCAAGCTAATGATAGATGATACAAGCGCAGAAGATTAATTGCAGGCTGTTATGCGAATAGCTCGTGCAATACTCGGTAGCTTTCCTGACCTAAGGTGCCAGTGAGATCGAGCGAGACACTATTGCGATAGGTATCGCTCAAATCCAGATCGATGCCAATCGCGCCCAAGCGAACCATCATGCCTTTATCGATGCTACGAGCCACGCTTGCAAGGTGATCCCACAAAAATCCATCCGGGTTTGCGTTGTGGGTGGCTGCGTCCATTGGCGCACCATCGGATATCACCACCAAATAGCGCCGCGACTCATCCCGAGCCAATAGCCGTTGATATGCCCATATCAAGGCCTCACCGTCCACACCTTCACGAAAATGATGGGTTTCGAGCAAACAGGCCATTCCCATACGGGCGCGGCGCCATGAGGTATCGGCATTTTTGTAAACCACATGTTGCGCTTCAGTTAAGCGCCCGGGGTTTTCAGGCATGCCCTGTTTACGCCACTCTTTCATTGCTCGGCCGCCGTTCCAGTCGCCCGTGGTGAAACCCAGCACCTCTGAGCGAATACCCGCCAGCTCAAAGGCTCGACAGAAGGTATCCACCAAAACCGCCACAGTGGCATAGCGTTGCCGCTTCATCGAACCCGAATTATCGATTAAAAAACTAACAACGGTATCACTTTGCAGCTGATGCCTGGTTTGCGTAAAAATCTGTTGATAGCTAGGGTTACTTATTAACTGGGTTAGCCTACGAGCATCAATCATCCCCTCATCCTGCCCAAACAATAAGCCATCTTCAGTTGGCGTGGCAAACAACGGCAGCAATTCACGCGCTAGCCGCGGTGCACTGATCGCTTGCGCCAATACCAATTGATTAAGCTCTAATCGACGCTGCGCACGCTTGGCTGGCCAATAAAGCTCATTAGCCGAAATTTGAGTATCAAACTCGGTGGTGAACACATGATAGCCTCCCGCCACTGCCATGTTGTCGGGATCCGTATCGGCATCGACATCAGCATTAATGCCCGCGCCAACAGAATCCGAAGGTGTCTCATTAGAATCGTCTTGCCAATCTGGCGGCAACACCAGGCCGTGGCGCTGAGCTAGCACTTTGCCATCGGCCTCTGTATCGCCATCACCGGTGTCAGCGATCATCTCTTCAAGCGCCATCGCAATGCCAAACGCAGGTTCTGCAAAGCGTCGTTGGTCTTCACGCACCTTAGGGATCTGGTATAAATATTGGCCAATGATGCGGCCAAGATTAGCGCGAGTTGCTTCTATTAACGCCTCGGCAGTTTCATCTTCTATTGTGCCAATCAAGCGAGCTCTGGACATATGAATAACGGTATAAAGCAAAATGCCTAGATCACTTTCGCCAATACCTTTGCCATGAGCTTCCTCACACCACTCTAAAAATGCACAATCAAGATTACCGCGCAAGCCTTGAAAATGCGGAGCCGCTTTCGCCTCACAGCGTAATTGCTCCAACACATCAAATATCAAACGCGCAAAACCAGGCTTTGGGCTAAGTTCTTTGTGCAGTGCGGCATCGGAATAGCGTAAGCGTAAACCCAACGAATCCACAACGCCACGACTTCGCTGCAAACTCGCCTTAGAAAAATCAACCGATAAGTGCGGCGCTGCAAAAGGTGCCGGCACACCGTCCACGCGCAAGCGTGCAGCCCGGTACTCAGCTTCAGTTTCGCCCGAGAGCGCTCGCAAGCTTGCGGCCCCGTGACGCTCTAGCTGACGTATACGAGCAAGTTGGCTCGCAGTGAGCTCGGTGTCAGTCATCCGATAAAACGTTATGAGCGATAGACGAAGGGAGTTCCTCGTTCATGGCGCGCTGATAGTATTCGGCAACGATGGAATGCTCAGCATCGTCGCACTTATTTAAGTATGACAATCTAAACGCCGTTGCCAGATCATCAAATATTGAAAGGTTTTCTGCCCAAGTGATAACGGTACGTGGTGACATTACAGTGGATATATCACCTGCAGCAAAACCATCACGCGTTAGTGCTGCGAGTGCCACCATCGACGCCACGATTTTTTCGCCGTTTGCACGTTTGCGCATTTCTGGCACACGGGCATGAACAATTTCTGCTTCGGCCTTAGGTGATAAATAATTCAATCGTGCCACGATATTCCAGCGATCAATCTGTGCCTGATTCAACACCTGCGTGCCGTGG
>CALGND010000024.1 GCA_937958675.1 uncultured Granulosicoccaceae bacterium | reverse complement strand
TGGACTCCCCCTGCTTTTTTACTTGCACGGCATCTATGTGCCAAAGTATCGATTCAGCAATCGTTACGCAAGTAACCACAGAAGGAGTCCGATATGAAGTGTAAAGTGATTTCGATAGATTTGGCAAAAGATGTGTTTGAGATTGCCATAGCGACGCCGCAATATAGGTGATTGAGCGCAAGCGCTTGTCTCAATCTCAGTTTAAGCGCTTTTTGACTAGGCAAGAAGAAGCACTTATTCTATAAGTCGAAGACGATAAAATAGTATGGTCGCACCCTATAAGACTTAGATAAATCTTGGAAAAATCAAGCTACATAAATCACCAAAAGAATTCTGTGTGTCAGAATACAATCATTCTATAGATGAGATATTAAATAAACTCTATGTCCCAGTTATTCACACCTCTCCAAATTAATGGAATTGCTTTCAAAAATCGCATCGGTGTTTCGCCAATGTGCCAGTATAGTTCTGAAGATGGAGTAGCAACCAATTGGCACATGGTGCATCTTGGGTCTAGGGCAGTAGGAGGTGTAGGCCTTGTCATGGCCGAATGCACAGCTGTATCACGCAATGGTCGCATTTCACAAGGCTGCGCAGGTTTATGGGGGCAGAAACATGCTGAGGCCCTCAAGCCCATTGTAGATTTCCAACACGAGCATGGCGCAGTTGCTGGCATCCAAATTTCGCACTCTGGGCGAAAAGGTAGCGCGGCCACAGCATTAAATGGCGGCAACCATCTTGAGGCAGATGACCCTGCGGGATGGGATATCGTTGGTCCAACTTCCGAGGCTTTTGATCCTGATGGAACTCGACTTTGGAAGGCACCATTAGCGCTTTCAATTAATGAAATCAAGAATATTCAAGAACAATTCGTACACTCCGCAAAGCTCGCGTGTGACATTGGTTATGATTTACTTGAAGTACATTGTGCACATGGCTATCTGTTGCATTCTTTCTTAACACCACTAGTAAACAAGCGAGTTGACGCGTTTGGCGGCGACTTGGCTGGCCGGGCAAAATTTCTACTAGAAACAGTAGAAAAAGTTCGTGCTGCTTGGCCTGAAAATAGAGTTTTATCAGTTCGTTTATCGGTCCATGATTTCGTCGATTGTGGACTCACACTAGAAGACTCGACTCAAGTTGGCCTATGGCTGAAAGAACGAGGGGTTGATATATTAGACTGCTCTGGTGGCGGTGCTGTTCCGGCAGCCAGAGGCGCGATAGGAAACCGTACCGCAGAACAACCTGAAATGGCTGGCATAATAAGAAATACCACCGGATTACCAACCATGGCGGTTGGTGCAATAACAGATCCGCAGCAGGCCGAGAGTATAATCGCTACATCTAAAGCCGACATTATATTGCTTGGCCGGGAGATGATGCGCGACCCTCACTGGGCATTAACGGCGGCTAAGGCGCTCGGCGTTGACACTCGCCCTATCCTTGCTGAGCAGTATGGTTTTTTTGTTGGCTAGTTAGAGTATTACTATGTTCGTGGTTCAGACGACGAAACAGTTATTAGTGGTAAAGAAGATTTCTTTACAGCGCTAACGTATACATGACGCCGCTACGGGATAATGATTCGAGAGTATACAAGTACAGATTTAACTGATACGGCGAACGTGTGGCTTCGCTCTGGGCAAGCGGAGTATCAATACCTACATGCGTTCCAGGAGCTAAACGAGCAGAAAGCAATAGATGTGTTCCGTCGTTTTATTCAAGATAGATGCAAAGTATGGGTATACGAAATTAACCGAGAAATAGTCGGCTTCATGGCAATGGATGCGAGCTTTATCGATCGATTGTATGTTGATCCAAACAGCCAAGGCAAGGGTGTGGGTTCGGAATTCATAAATCACGCTAAAATGCTATATCCGAGAGGTTTGAGTCTAAAGACTCACCAACAGAATAAACGCGCGTGTACATTTTATGAAGAGCGTGGGTTTGTGGTAGTGGGTTATGGTTTGAGCCCGCCACCTGAGTCAATGCCTGATGTCGAGTATCATTGGATTGCCGAGGCTGGTCGAGGTGTCAAGTAACATTAATAGTTTGGTTGAGGGATAGTGTAGTCTTGTGACGACTAGAAAAATTTAATACTTCTAGGTCGCAAGCCTTATTTCAATTCGCTGGGTAAGGATGTTGTTGAGAGAGATGTCAGACGCGAAATATACCTTAAACGAATCACATTTATTATTTGCCCGTCAGGCGAATGGTGAAGCCTGGAAACTATTGGAACGAGGCAATTTGTCTCAAGATGAAAAGGACCTGCTTCTTTACACTGTATTTGCCTCCTCTTATCATTGGGCGATCGTAGGTGATGTAGTTAATAAGCAGAGAGGTGAATGGCTGATCTCCAGAGCGTATAGCAAATTGGAAATGAACGAGTCATCGTTGTTTCATGCATTAAAATGCTTTGAAATTACCCATAGTGAGTCGGCAGGGTTTCAGGATTTCGACTTTGCTTATGCAGACGAAGCACTGGCGAGGTCTTACGCCCTAAATGGTGAGACTGGAAAAGCGCAGCGCTACTATGACAGGGCCTTAAAATCGGGGATGAAAATATCTAATGAAAAGGATCGAGATCTTTTTATGGGTGATTTGAAAAGTGGTAACTGGGGAGATTTTCTTCCGAGTTAGTGGCGAACTAGCTACAACGACAAATCATTCGAGGTACTTGAAATTCGATAGGGTAATTATCGCGATGCATGCCTAACTGCGGCGTGGAGCAATCACTTGCAGCTCACCGTGGATGTTAGGCGTCATCTCACTGCTGATGCAAGATGGCAAGATATTGCGCTGAAAAATTTTTTTGATTGAGGTAAGTTATCGTATGACTATCGATATCGATAAGACTGCAGAGATCGCGTTAGCTGTTCTTGCCTTAACGCAGCACACCGATCACGCTGGGGGAGTGCGAGCATGGAAAGGTATTGATTGGGATGTGCTAGATACTATGCATCAGAAAGGATGGATAGATAATCCTGTAGGTAAGGCTAAGTCTGTATCGATTTCTAAAGCCGGTCTGTCTTTGGCTTTAGAGGCTCAAAATAGATACCTTAATATTGAGCCGAGTGTTGAAGATATAAAACAGTTAGAAGAGGGTATGTGGACGTATGCGTTGCGTGGCGATGCTGATTGGTTTGATGCTCATTTACATACAGAATTTGTTGAAGTTGGGCGTTCCGGTCGTAGGTATTCTCGAGGCGATTTCTTTCCTGTTAGCGTAAAGCCATTCGAAGCGACTTTGCCGCTGCCCGGGTATAGAGTTCAAAAGCTTGCAAATGGATGTGCACTAACAACCTATGAGTCGAATGTTCGTTATGATTCGCATGTAGAAACGGCTTTCCGTACATCTACTTGGGTTTATGAGGACAGTAAGTGGCAGTTGCTGTATCACCAAGGGACAGCTCATCATAATGACGCCTAACCGGTCGATAAACACCGACAGGAAAGCTCGCCGCGTAACCATGAATACGTCAGAACACGCGCCGAATGCAACTGCAGTTTATCGTTGATATTAGACCGCACAATCAACTTCAAGCGCTGCTATAGACATGTTAAATTAACAGCCAGATGACTGCATACGACTACAACTGCCTGAGCTCGCAATCGGCTTTGATGATTTCTGAATGGACATTCACTTCGTATGAAGCGTGCTGTACAGATGTGCTGCCTGATGGATGTCGTGACATTATTGTGGAAGAGTGTGATGGGCATGCTCCAAAGTTGTTCATATCGGAATTAAGTCAATCCACATATGCTGTTTCTACATCTAGAGGCAAGCGTATACGTGGCCTGAGATTGCGTCCAGGAATTCAAATCCGACAAGCTGAGTTAAGCTCTTGGCTACAAGACAGAGATCCGGCTGAAATATTTGGAACAGATCAATTGGGCGAATTCTGTTTTGAGCTGGATAACCTGTCTAGCGCGTTGCAATGCCTGGAGTCTGAAAAACGGGGTGTACTGGGTAGTGCAAAAGAGTTGGGCGTGTCGCTTCGGACTTTGGAGAGGCTTGTAAAATCTGGCACAGGGCGGTCACCATATTTTTGGTTCTCGTTAGCTCGAATCCGAAGAACAGCCAGATCGCTGTATGAGACAGAAAGCTTGGGCGTTGCTGCGCTGGACGCGGGTTTTACGGATCAATCGCACATGATCCGTGAAATGAAACGGTGGTTTGGAAAAACTCCCGGTCAACTTATAAAGGATGATTACATTCGCAGCGCTTTGCTTGAGGCAGGGTATGGATAGCCCGAATTATTGTCGTACTGGGGAGCATATTTCAACTAGAAAGCCATTAATATCGGAAACGTATGATGTTGTTTGCCCCCATGGCTCCAGTTTTACGTCTTGCACTAAGGTAGCACCGTGTTGGATTGCTTGATCTAACCATTTACTTACGTCTGTTGTTTCAAACGCAATTTCAAAAACAGGTGACAATGAGCTAGGCTTTTGCGGATTCTTGCCAAGCTCAGACATTAGTTTTAGGGATGAAAACGACAACGTTGTTTCTCCTGTTTCGAGCTCGCCGTAGTCTCCTTCTTCGTGTAGAAATTTTGTTTTGAAGCCGAAGGCATTTTCATAAAATTTTAGAGTTGCAGCAACGCTTTCCACGTACAAAATTGTATATTTAAGCTTCATAATGATCGGTTCATAGGTTTAGATGCCCGAGCTTAAATAGATTGAACCCCTGTTGTATTGTATATTTGCGACAAAAATATCAAACGGTCCGGTGTAACGGGGCAATGTAGCAAACACTGGGCTCTGTCCGGGGACGTGGGCTCTGCCCACAACCCACGCCAGCCTCCAGCGTAAGTAATCGTGGATTCTACCGTTGATCTTAGGCTTGTCTTTGACATCGTGATAGTCTGAGGATTGCTTCTTATAATCTAACGATATACGCTGTTTTCATTACCTATTGGATGGTTCGATGGAAGACAATCAAGTAGCTTCACACTATTCAAATACTAAAATCATAGATAGTATCCTCTCCGGTTTAGATAGAGCTGGTATTGGTGTGGCAAAAGTATCGGTTGATGATCTCGGACCCGTTGATGAATTTCATACTGGTGGCCGAGCCGCGACTGAGCATTTGTTGGAAGATCTTCAAATTGATACCTATGAATGTATATTAGATATTGGATGCGGTATTGGTGGTACTAGTCGTTTTCTAGCGGACCGAACTACTGCTACGGTGAGTGGAATAGATCTCACCGAGGAATACATTGAAGCTGGAAAAATACTGAATCAATGGGTTTCCCTTGAAGATCGGATTAGTCTTCAATGCGGCGATGCAAATAATATCAACAGTGAGAGTAACGCATTTGATCTCGCTGTAATGCTTCATGTAGGAATGAATGTTGAAGACAAAGCCACACTATTTTCAGAGGCTGCTCGTGTGCTAAAGCAGGGAGCAGAGTTTGCCATCTATGATGTTATGGTGAAAAAACCAACTCAAATAAAATTTCCAGTGCCATGGGCCACTAATCAATCGATGAGTTTTCTTGAGCCGGTGGAGAGTTATGAAGAATACCTAGAAGGAGCTGGTTTCAGTATTGAGAAAACGGTTGGGCGTGGCGAATTTGCGGCATCATTTTTTCGAAACATGCTGGAAACAGCAAAGGAAGCCGATGGTCCCCCTGCAATAGGCTTACATCTACTGGTTGGTCCTAGTATCAAGGATAAAATGCAGAATTTCTCTCAAGCAGTTTTTGATGGCTTGGTAGAGCCAACAGAGATCATTGCTCGAAAGTTGTAGTTTACTTCGCCCAAGCTTATCGGGTTGATGAACACCGACAGCTGCGCTCGGCGAGCAATAGGTAGGGGCATCCATTCGAAAATTGAGTATGAACTCTATCGACGCGCGTAGATTGGAGCTACTGAAATATTTTTTATATATTGGAAGTCTGAAACCTAACACAGGCGTGGAACAATTAACTGCTGCTCACGTTGTGTGTTATACGGTAGTTTCTAGGATCATAATTTTTTAAAAAGATATGATTTTATTTCGCATATGACACACCGGGTGCCAACTAGGGTTTACCCGATAATTTGACTAGATTAATCAAATGTTACAGATAATCTGTTCCAATTTAGCTCCAGCTCTTTCTTGAGTTACTCGATCTAAGGTAGACTGATCATCCGAATATGGATGATCTTTGGTTTTTTTCATGCAGCTTAAAAACATAATTACCGGCCGATGCTCAGCCGCACTTCTAGTCGTCTTTTTTCTTACTGGTTGTACAAAACAATTCGTGATAATGGATGAAGTGCCTTCTGGCGCTCTACGCAGTGGGAGTAAAATTGCTTTTGTTTACGCCTTGCCTTGCAGCAATATGGATACACTGATGGCCAAATGTTCCAGTGGGTCGACACCTCTTAACGAAGGTATCTACGAAGATTATGGCTCATCGGGATTGGCAAGATCCGTAGGTCTCCACGATGAAATTAGCGCCAAGGTTAAAACTCTCAATCCCGCAGACACCATTCGCCAGGAGCTGCAGGGCAAGTTAGCGCCGCTGATGACCAATCTTGGGCTCGAGGTTCAGGTTCGTCCAGATCCGCTTGTAGTGTGGAACCTTGAAAAGCGCGGCATGGCATCTTCATTCTTTTACTCAGAATATAATAGAGGTGAGAAGAAATACCAATCTGTGCGAGTCAACGGTTTAGGCGAAGGGATTTCTGGCAATTTCGATTTCCAGCCACTGATAAACGAACTAGACACTGATTTTCTTTTTACCGTTGAACTATTGCGATATGGCGTAGACAGGCGCTACTCCATTCCTATTAGTGTTGCCTTGGAACCGCCGATGGGGACGGCTGCAATACGAGTGAGTTTATTCCAGCGCGGCGTAGACAAACCCTTATACAACAATATTATAAACCGCAGAGAGCCAGTAGATGGAGAGTGGAAAATGCCACCCGACTTTGAAGACTTAATGTCAATTCCGCCTAAAGTCCTGCGAGCCGCAATTGATGACGCAGTGCAAGAGGTTCTTGCGCGTTAGATTTCAGCTCTGTGATTTATAGAGAAGTTTGACATTTAATCGCCTAAGTTTTAGCAACAGAAAGAAGCTAGGAAGCTTAATGTCCCAATTAAATATTCGTCCAGCAGTTCCCCTAGATGCACAAGCGTTTTTAGATCTCTGGGATGTGCTCGATTCGGAAACAGAATTTCTATTGTTCGAACCAGGCGAAAGGACAGTGTCTCTAAAGGAGCAAGAGAAGCGATTGAAGAATGCACAGCATTCGGACTTCGTTCAAATATTGGCGTTAGAGGATAGTGAGCTGAATTCGATAGTCGGCTTTGGTGCGGGCCGACGCAGCGAGCTGCGAAGAGATAGTCATAACGCGGAGCTGGTATTGGCAATTCGGCAAAGCCATGCTGGTAAGGGGTGGGGTTTTAAATTGCTGAATGGATTACAAGACTGGGCAAGGGCAGCGGGAGCCCATCGCCTAGAATTATCAGTGATGGTTACTAATGTTCACGCATTGAGCTTGTATAAGAAGTTTGGATTTGTACTTGAGGGTACGAAGCGGGACGCCGTACGTCTAGAGAGTGGTTATGTTGATTTGCACATAATGGCTAAGTTGGTTTAGCGAGAAATCCCGACAATTGCGCTCAGCGTGCAACGCTGGCTACGCTGGAACACACACTGAACGTGACCACTGTTTATCGCTGATGTTGGCGTATTTAGACTTAATTCGAAATCCGGAGAAAATTATGCATTTCTTCAAAAGTATGGCGACGATCTTTGCGCTGCTGATTTGGGTGTTGCCCGCAACGGCGAGTGACATTGCTGATGTCCTCTTGGAGTCGATGCCTGTAGGGCTTGAGGAGTGGTCGGTCCAGACTGGCAGCAAACACAAAGGCGCTTCTGGGGTCAAAGCATTTGGCATGTATTCTATACCTGCTGAAGACCGCCTCTTTGTCATAGAAGTTGATGTTGGCAGTAAGCTCGTTGCAAACATCGCTGCTACCTGGAATACACAGATGTCGATTGCAGAAGTAGTGGAGATTGGAAGCGTAAAATATATAGTTGGGTCTGATGGTCTGACAGCCATGATCGATGGGAAAATGCTTATCCGAGCGTATTCGCCGGACGCAGATGAAAGGGTTGCAATTGAAATGCATCTGGATGGATTGGATGTTGATGCGCTGCATGCGCTGACTGACGAACTTCAATAGGCGTCTATTGCGCAGCATCAGCCTAACTCAGTAAAGTCAGGATAATAGATGCTGGACGTGAGAGTAGGTTTAACTGAAGGTGGTCCATTTTTGAAAATGGACCGGTAGCAACTTGTTGGTTGCTACTATTTGTGAAGGGCGTGGGATACAATCAAACGATGATTGATCATTTTAATCTTCCAGTTTCAGACCTGAAGAAGAGCCGAGAGTTTTATGAAACTGTGCTTCGGGAGCTCGAATACTTCGTACTAGCGCTGGATGCGGATGCGATTGGTTTTGGAAACGATTCATGGGAGTTCGGGCTTGTTCCAGAAAAAAGCCCAATTCCTCGAATGCATGTTGCATTTAAAGCGCGCTCTGACGTCGCTGTTCAAGCGTTTTATTTAGCTGCTATTGAGGCTGGAGGTCGTTGCAATGGTGAGCCTGGACTTCGCCCGCAATACGGGCCTGCTTACTACTCAGCTTTTGTGTATGACCCTGATGGGCACAACATAGAGGCAGTCTGCCGACATAGTGATGAGTCAGGGTGATCAATCCAAGTAGTTTGTATGAGATACTTCTTTCGAAGTAGATTACAGTATATTGCAGCATAAACTTGGGGTCGAAAATTGTTCAAGCCCCCCGAGCCACACAGTGCAAAAAAACACGCAACCCTAACAAAACACAGAGAATATTTGCATGGTGGTGCTTCCAGCAATTTTTCGGCATACATCGGTAAAAGTCATCACTGTATTTGCCATGATGGTGGCTTTTACTTGGAGCCGAGCATCCTATGCGCACAATGTGACGCCCGGTGATGCTGGTTACATTCAAGAGATCTGGGGCGTTCATATAATCCCATTCATGTATTTGGGTGCCAAACACATGGTCACCGGATACGATCACATACTGTTCTTGTTTGGTGTTATTTTTTTCCTGTATAAGTTCCGGGATGTCGCGATTTATGTAAGCCTTTTTGCTATCGGACACTCCATCACGATGCTTATCGGCGTTTGGTATGGTTGGGGCATCAATGCTTACATCGTCGATGCCATTATTGGATTCTCGGTGGTTTATAAAGCGCTAGACAATCTCGGTGTGTTTAAAAAATGGTTTGGATTCCAACCTAGCACGAAAGCTGCGACGCTCATATTCGGTCTTATCCACGGTACGGGTCTAGCGAGCAAGATACTGGAATACCAAATTTCAGAAGATGGGTTATTGCCCAACCTATTAGCGTTCAACGTGGGTGTCGAGATCGGTCAAATTTTGGCACTCTGTGTCATTCTGATCGTGATGGGCTACCTACGCAGAAGTGACAATTTTCCCAAGTACGCAATTGGTGCTAATGTGGTGATGGTATTCCTTGGCCTCGCACTTATGACGCAACACATTTTCGGCTACGTCCATTCCCACGCACATTAGCACTGATTAAGAGGTTATCTATGTTCAACATTAAAAAACCCAGTTTGGCTGAACTGCCCAGACTAGCTCAGTTGCGGCGTTCCACCGTTGTTGCTGTGATCGGAGCGGCGCTGATTCTTGTCGCTATTGTATTGCCTGCAGAATATGGAATTGATCCCACCGGTGCGGGGCGAATGTTGGGCTTGACCGAAATGGGAGAGATTAAACAAGAACTACATGAAGAGGCAGAGAGTGATCAGCAAGTGCATGGAAATGACCAATCCTTCAACCTTATGGATGGCATCATCGGCGTGTTCGTCGGTACGGCACACGCGCAGGAAACCTGGCGGGATACGATAACCTTCACACTTGAGCCGGGTGACTACACTGAAATTAAACTGGTCATGAACAACGGTGATCAAGCACCCTATGACTGGACTTCAACTGGCGGCAAGATTAATTTCGACCTACATGCACATGGCAGCGAAGACTCGACCACATACGAAAAAGGACGCGGCGCAACAAAAAGCAACGGCATTATTAAAGCGAAGTTTAAAGGTGAGCATGGTTGGTTCTGGCGCAATCGTGACAAGCTAGCCGTCACAGTCACGCTGAACCTCAATGGTGACTATAGTGAAATTGTGCGCAGTGAGTAGCGATTCAGTTTAAACACTGCTCGAGGCAGCTTTCGGCCAGAGCGATCGTTGGAAAGGGTGAGTAAAATCTGCGTGATGCTTCGAACATGCGTGTGCTTAGATTCAGTTTGACGCTATAAACTTGCCCAACTAAGTGCTAACGTCGAAAATAAGCTCGATAGTACGAAGGTTCTACTTCGAATATTCGATACCCTGTCTCTTCTTCCATTGTCTGTCGAAGACGATCTGCAGGATTCGCTTGGTCTAACAATCCGACAGCGGCTTCCATTAGCCTCCCATCTGAGTTTCACTGACATATGTTGGGTATCAATTGTCTCGTTAACGTTTAAGCGTTCTGCTGTCAGGTGCTGGCCTCGGCCTCCAGTTCAGAAGAAGAATTGGGTTCGCACCATTAAAACATGCATAAACGTGCAATATCGTGAATTTGTGTGTATAGTCGAACAATGCTAACCGAAGAGAGAAAAACGTTTTTGCTGGACACACTGGCCATTGACGGCAGAATCGAAGCAAAGGCAGTTGCAAAGGAACTAGGTTTGTCTGATGACACCATTAGACGCGATCTCAGAGAGCTTGCCGCTGCTGGAAAGCTACAGCGTGTGCATGGCGGGGCTTTGCCAACATCCCCTGCAGATGCGGATTTGAATGCGCGTAAAGCTATCGCCTCCAAATCAAAGCAAGAGATTGGTAAAACTGCCGCATCGCTTATCAAGCCTGGGCAGGTTGTGATTATTGATGGTGGTACGACTGCACTCGAACTAACTAAAAATATTCCAAAAAATCAGGAAAATACAGTCATAACGCACAGCCCAACAGTAGCCGTTGCTCTTGCAGCACATGTTAAGACCAAAGTGATAATGATCGGGGGAACTCTCTTTAGACACTCTATGGTTAACGTTGGTGCTGCAACAGTGGAAGCGGCCTCTCGCATTCGTGCAGATTTTTTTTTCATGGGCGTGACCGGGGTCGATATCAATGCAGGATTAAGCACTGGTGATATGGAGGAAGCTCATATCAAAAGAGCACTAAGCCAACGCGCTGCTGAAACGGTTGTTATGGCGTCTTCAGAAAAAATTGGCGTTGCGTCAACCTATGTGGTCATGCCGCTAGAGCAAGCATCTGGGATTGTTCTGGGGCAAAACACGCCAATGCAGCTCAGAAAAGATATAAAAAAATTAGGATTGGAAGTATTTGTAAAAAAACATAATGATGGAGCTTAGATGAAATGCCTGAAATGATCCTAGTGGCAGGACCTTATCGATCTGGTACAGACGATGATCCTGTAAAAATACAAGCTAACGTTGATGCTATGACTGAAACTGCCTATAAACTTTTTTTGCGAGGTCACTTGCCCGTTATGGGAGAGTGGTATGCGCTCCCATTAATTGAACACGTTGGCTCGAAAACTATTGGTGATGATATATTCAATGGGATTTTCCACCCGGTAGCCCGTCGTCTTATTCCATTTTGCAGCGGTTGCTTGAGAATTGGTGGGGCATCTGCGGGGGCCGATGATATGGTTAGTACCGCACGGCGGTATGGTAAGGCTGTTTATTTTTCTATAGATGAGCTTCCTGTATTAAAAATGTCGTAAGAACCCATGACCGCTGATCGCGATGGGGCGGGTTCAGCCGATCGAGACAACAGAGGATATGAGATGAAGCAAAGTGACCAATCTAGCAAAATGAGAAGATTGCCAAAGCTCAAGCGTATCAATATCAATTCTGAACTGGAGTTGGAGGTTTGGCTTTCAAAGAACGCCGATCAAGAAGAATCGGTCGTGGTGGTCACTCATACAGATGTTTCACATCGCAAGTACGTTGGTCGCGAGCAAATTGCAGCGATATTAAAAAAGCACGGTTGGAAAAGTGGGAGTAGCTATAACGTAGGCTCATCAAGCCTTCGGGCAGGCGTGATTTCCAAGGCTGTCTAGTTTGGGAGTAATATGAGATGCGCAAGTTATCGTGGGTGTAGGTTTACTAACAAACTGCTTTGCAGGAATTGATATTAAGGTTTTTCTGCTTATAGCTAGGTTCGAAGTGAAGTATATTTTTGTTACCAAAAAACATATTAAGCGAACATAAACTCGGCAATGAAAAAAATATTTTCGGTGAAAGAAATTCCGATGATGCCGTGGAGTTCCCCGACGCCCTATAGCCTTAAGCCTAAATTAAAAACACTCGTCTATCTTATTTTGGGGTTGACTTTGTTTGGTCTAGGCGAGGCGATAATGATCGCCAGCGGTGGAGGGGTAAGCCCATGGACAGTGCTGGCTCAAGGTATTGCTAGTTGGGTGGACTGGAGTATTGGGTTTACTACGATGATTGTTAGTTTATTCGTACTGATTTTGTGGATACCTCTTAAACGCAAACCAGGTATAGCAACAATTCTCAACGCATTGATTATTGCATTCATGATCGATTTTTCACTCCCGTTATTGCCGACACCTGAACATTTGGCCCTACAATTATTTCAAGCAGCGTTCGGTGTATTAATAGTCGGGCTTGCGTCGGGCCTTTATCTGGTCGCCAACTTGGGAGCAGGCCCTCGAGATGGGTTAATGACAGGCTTGCAAGCAGTTACCGGATTACCGATTGCTTGGATTCGAATTGCTATTGAAGTTACCGTTGTATCTATAGGCTGGTATTTAGGTGGGGTTGTAGGGGTTGGAACTGTGTTATTTGCATTTGGTGTAGGGCCTTGTGTTGCTATAGGGATTTTGTGTGTAAGGAGGTATTTGTAAAACCTTTTAAGCATCTATCTCCACAATCACTGCAGCCGAAGATCCCGTTTGCTGCCGATTGATAAATGACGGCTATCTCACGACGCAAACCTATATACTCACACTCATGAAATATGAGCTCATCATCTTCGATATGGATGGAACGCTGGTGCAAAGCGAAGACTGTGCATCGCAGGCTCTGATTGATGTTGTTCCGGCGTTAGCGGATCAGAGCCCTGAATCAGTAACGGCGCGATACAAAGGAATGCGTCTAGCAAAAATTCTCGCTGATATAGAGAAGCGCTTGCCAGGGTCAGTTCCTGAGGGTTGCGTTGATCTTTACCGAGAGCGCGAAAAAAATCTTTCTGCATCAATGATTAGACCCAGTGAGGGGGTAGCGATGATGCTTGATCAGATTAACGGGGTTAAATGTATAGCCTCGAATGCTCCTATCGAGAAGACAAAGAGATCGTTAGAATTATGTGGTCTTTCGCGTTTCTTTCAGTCAGGGATATTTAGTGCATATGAAGTTAATGCGTGGAAGCCCGATCCCGCACTTTTTTTGCATGCGGCAAAAGCATATGACACTGAGCCGAGTAAATGCTTGGTAGTTGAAGATAGTGCAGTGGGGCTCGAGGCTGCAACTGCTGCTGGAATGAGTTCCGTTCTTTATGATCCGTATGAATCATATGAATCATCTAAAACCCAGAGTAGGGTTACGGCGTTAACAGAAATTCTTGCAATGATTTAGTGTTGATTTAGTGTTAATGAGTTAGATGTTAGCTTTACTTCTTGCGCTTGCCTGGTTTCAACACCGGTGGTTTGTATTCAGATGTCACTATAGTGATCATAGTTTATGGAGCTTATAGATATGAGGGTTAAATGTTTATCGTAACTGGGGCTTCTTCAGGTATTGGACAGGCAACTGCTCTCGCGCTCGCGTCTCGTGGCTTCGATGTCTTTGCTGTTGGCCGGAATGTCGACAGTCTGCAAAATCTGCAAAACCAGTATCCTGAGAAAGTTCGGTTTGTCTCGGCTGATATTTCGAGAACAGTGGGCATAGACACCATTATTGATGCGACAAGCTCGATCAAGAGAGTCGATGGAATCGTACATGCAGCGGGATCTTCGGTACCGCTTGCAGCATACCAAGATATGTTAAAAAACGGAGATGACTTGGAGCAACATTTCTCCGTGCATGTTACCGCTCCAATTGCCTTAAACAACGGCCTTGCCGGCAAATTGTCAGGCAGTCGGATTTTGTATATCGATTCTAATTCTGCAAACTCGCTTCGGATAGGTTGGGCAGCGTATTCCATAGTGAAGGCAGCAGCGCAAATGGCAGCTCGTTCAGCGGTGGCCGAACTAAAACGTTCGACTGTAATTCGACTGTTCCCCGGTGGTGTTAGGACTCCGCTCATCGATGCGGTTCTCGCATCCTCGGATCAAAGTGAAGTGGTGGCAATATTTAGAAAGTTAGATCGCGATGGCGAGTTATCGACAGCGGAAGTGGTTGGTGCATATATAGTCCATTTACTAGTAGATGCGTCTGACAGACAACTAGCTTCCCGAGAGTATTGGGATTTTCAAGATCAGAATGATCGGATATTCTAAGGCCACGATTGACGCTATACGTTAAACTTGTTGCAAAATTTCAAGGAGGGACTTAGGTGACTAACATCATTAAAATCGTATCTGGCTGTTTTCTATTGGCATCCGTTAGTTTCATTGCCATTGCACAAGAGCGAAGTGCGAAAGTTTGTTATGGAGAGCAGGATCGTGAGTGTTTGGAAGAGCATGTGGGGAAAGCTATTACTGACCCTAGCCCTGACGCATTTGATGCAGCTTACTATATGGGATTGTTGTTATTGAATGAAGATAACGATGCTGAGGGGGCGAAGAAATATTTTGAGATAGGGGCGGGTTTTGGCAGCCATAAGAAATCGCAAGAAGAGCTTGAGAAACTGATCAAAAATAAACTGGTGGAAGTCGAGCCTGTTGATTGTTTAATGAGCGGCGATGTTGATTGCCTTTATGATTTTGCTGACAATAAAAACAATGCAGTAGCGCAGTATTTTTTAGGTAAAGAATTTGTAAAAACAGAGCTGGTAAAAGGGTCGGAATATTATTTAAAAGCTGCTCGACAAGGTCACCTTACTTCGGTTTGTTATGTTGTTGATCGATATTTTGCAGATGAATTACCGATTGACTTGGATCACCAAGAGGCGGTCGCGTTAAGAGTCGAGTGTTACAAGGAGCCGTACAAACGACAAGATAAAGTGCATTTTGAAAAATACCTAACCCTTGATACGCATAAAGCTTATGCCGCTTCGGATTCAGGGCGTGGTTCAAGAACCGCAGGTTATATCTCAGGTGATATTGCCGCACGGCTAGCACTAGAATCTTGCCAATTGAGTAATGCTGACAAAGAGAGCGATCAGCCGTGCCGCGTAGTAAATATTGATGGTGAGTGGGTCAAGGCTACTGAGCCACCCTCATTACCAGAACTAGTGGGTAGCGATGCGCCGTTTATTAAGCATAGTATGAACGAATCATTTAAGCAGAAATATGTGCCTATAACCAGTCAAAAGGTTATAGCGTACTCTCTTAATGGTGTTTGGTCGTGGCAGGCCAGTAGTAGCGAAAACGTTGCAATGCTATCGAAACTTGTGCTCGGAAAATGCCAGTCGGCTAATAAGTTTGAAGCAAAGTATCCATGCAAAATTGTTAATATCAATGGCAAGTGGTATTAGGCTAACAATGATCGGTCTTGGGTGTGGCGGCTGCTAATTACCTTAATAAGGCTGCATTACCCAATCTAGGTTTTTGTGGTTGCTTTATTAGCGTTAGCAATATCTAAAGGGCAATATTATGCAGTTTGATATCGATGAAAAATCTGAACATAGTGCGCTTTTTTTCTCAGCTAGACGGATTCTTCTTGAGAAATACCAGTTGACGGAAACCAAAAAGGCCCGAATAACCACGTACTCAAATGAAAATGGTGGAATATGCCATATGAGAACTATGGCGCACGGATTAGACATCGGGTTTCTAAAAGGGGTTCACATGGAAGATCAATTTGGATTACTGACCGGTTCGGGTAAAGTTATGAGAGTTCTTTCAATGCAAGAGCTGAATATTCCGCAGGTGCAATATTATATTGATCAAGCTATCGCGATTAATGCTTTGAAGTAATGATGTAGAAAAGCCGAATAGTTAGTCATTCATAACAGGTAAACAGAGATCAATGCCAAAAATTGATATAGCGAAAGTTGATGTTCGTACGGGTAGTGGTTATCCAGCACCGTTTGATAAACCTTGTCTTGCGAGAAAAAGCGAGCGCCTTTCTGACGCGGGAGGCCTTACCCAGTTTGGCGTTCATCGGTTTGTCTTAGCCCCTGGAGCGTGGTCGTCGCAGCGTCATTGGCATACCCATGAGGACGAGTTAGTCTACATATTGCAGGGCAGGCCAGTCTTGGTTGACGACGATGGTGAGACTCAACTTGAACCGGGGGACGTAACAACTCATGTTGCTGGCGATCCCAACGGCCACCATATGATTAATCGCACCAAAGAAGATGTTTACTATCTAATTGTAGGTACACGTAACCCTCAGGAGGATACTGGGCATTATCCTGATGTCGATTTGCACATTCCTGCAAATGGAACAGTTAATCGTCAATTTACAAATAAACGTGGCACCCCATACTAAAAATGAAACTGATATGACATACCCTGTCAGCTATGAGGTGCCAGCATGGACCTCGCGCAAGCATCCATCCAAGCGCTCGATGTTGGGCCAGTATTGCGAGCTGCACACGGTGGATGTAAAACGAGATGGCGATGCTCTTTACGCTGCCCTGTGTGGTGATGACTCTGATGGCAACTGGACGTATATGCCGTATGGTCCGTTTGAAAGTAGGGCGCTATTCGATTCTTGGCTAGCTGGGTTGCCCAATAGCGACGACACGCTATTTCATACGATTATTAGTAAGGCGAGCGGGCAGGCTACTGGCATCGCAAGTTATTTGCGAATTGCCGCCGATGTGGGTGTGATCGAAGTAGGCCATATACATTATGGCAATGAAATACAACGTACAGCCATTGCGACTGAAGCCATGTACTTAATGATGTGCCGAGTATTTGATGAGCTAGGTTACCGTCGTTACGAGTGGAAGTGTGATGCATTGAATGCCCGTTCGCGCAGCGCAGCGTTACGCCTAGGCTTTACCTTCGAAGGGGTATTTCGCCAAGCCACTGTATATAAAGGCCGCAATCGCGATACAGCTTGGTATGCGATTGTCGACTCCGATTGGCCAAGAATCAAAAGCGCGTTTGAGAACTGGTTGGCAGCTGACAACTTCGATATGTCGGGCTCTCAGCGGCAACCGTTGGCGATAAACCGCTGAGATCACGCCAGAACGCCGTTTTCGCTATTCCGCATATCATCTAAACCGGGTAAACTGGATCCAAGCAGGCCTGTAGCTCATGGTGAGCTAACGTAGGTTTATGTTTAACTAAGATTGAGCAGAGTTTCAATCAATTCAAATTTGGAGGTCGTGAAAACGATGAAAAAATTACTGATAGCTGGCAGCATCGCGATGTTGTCTGCAGCTACAGCGCAAGCTGAAGTTAAAGTGGGTGTTATCTTAGGCTTTACTGGCCCAATCGAATCACTAACACCGGGTATGGCTGAGTCTGCAGAGCTCGCGTTTAAAGAGGCATCCGATTCTGGCGCATTGTTAGGTGGCGAAACTATCGCCCCTGTTCGTGCTGATTCAACCTGTACTGATAATGCCGCCGCGACAGCCGGTGCCGAACGTTTAATCACTGCTGAGAGTGTTGTTGCGATTATGGGTGCTGATTGCTCTGGTGTAACAGGTGCAATTCTCGCCGGTGTTGCCATGGCAAACGGTATTCCAATGATCTCACCTTCTGCGACGTCTCCTGGACTATCTACTGCAGAAGATAACGGCTTGTTTTTTCGTACTGCTCCATCTGATGCGCGACAAGGCCAAGTAATGGCGGACGTACTATCCGATATGGGTGTTAAGACAGTCGCTGTTACTTACACAAACAACGACTACGGCAAAGGCTTGTCTGATGCGTTTGCCGCAGCGCACGAAGCGGCGGGTGGTAAAGTTGTTGTGACGGTTCCACACGAAGACGGCAAGGCTGACTACTCAGCTGAAATCGGTACTTTGTCTGCTGTTGACGCAGAGATGCTTGCAGTGCTTGGCTACATTGATCAAGGTGGTGCCGGTATCATTCAAGGTGCAATCGACGCCGATGCTTATGACAAGTTCCTTTTTGGCGACGGCATGATCGGTGCCGCACTAGTTGAAAAATTTGGCGAAGATCTTGATGGCGCTGTTGGCACATTGCCTGGCTCTGAAGGTGCAGGCCCTGATACATTCCTAGCAACCGCAAAAGCTGCTGGCGTTGATGGCGATGGCCCATTCCGCGGCGAGTCTTACGATGCTGCTGCTCTGATCGTATTGGCGATGCAAGCTGCAGGTTCTGCTGACAAAGCTGGTATCGCTGCCAACATCATGTCCGTTGCCAATGCTCCTGGTGAGCAGATTCTGGCTGGTGAGCTAGGTAAAGCGCTTAAGATCCTCGCTGATGGTGGCGAAGTTGATTACCAAGGTGCTACTGGTGTTGAGTTAATCGGACCGGGTGAAGCTGCTGGTTCTTATAAAGAGTTATCTTTTGCAGGTGGTGAACAGAAAACGCTTCGCATTCGCTAAAGTGACTGTTTGTTTGTTAAAATCAGCATGGCACCCCGCCATGCTGGTTTTTATTACTAAATGATATCTGCAGAAGAAGCACTACAACGCCTTGTTACAGGCAATCAGCGTTTTGTTGAAAATGTTCGCGATGTCGATGCCATGGCGAGCCAATCCCGTCGAGATGAGTTAGTTGCAGGCCAAGAGCCGATTGCTATTATCTTGGGTTGCTCAGATTCCCGCGTCCCTGCGGAAATGGTCTTTGATCAAGGCTTTGGCGATCTCTTCGTTATTCGTGTAGCGGGTAATGTCGTTGCACCTTCCCAAATCGGCAGTGTCGAATTTGCTGCGCAGCGTTTTGGTATCCCCCTCGTGGTGGTGCTTGGGCATACGCAGTGTGGCGCGGTTGTCGCCACTATCGATGAGCTTGAAAAGCACGATGAAAGTGGCTCACCTAATATTAACTCCATTGTCGAACGAATCAAGCCGGCAGTGGCAACACTTATGGAAACATCTCTAAAGGATGATAAAGAGGCGCTACTTAAGCATGCGATACGTGCAAACATTCGTCTGTCGGCAGATCATCTGCGGCATGGCTCAAGGTTGCTTGAGCAATTAGTGCAAAGTAACAAATTAAAAGTTGTCAGCGCCGAGTATTCGCTTGAGACAGGTGCGGTTGAATTCTTTGATAACGACAGCTAGTTTTTTTAGACTACCAAGTTCGGATTGGACCGGAGTCTATGTGCACAAAATCCGATTTAGGGTAATAACCCACACCGCCGTTTTTTAGGTGGATAGCAACATTGCGAATTTGTTTAGTGGGTACATCTGGTAGCCTGAAGTCTATCGCTTTGCCCTTTTGATGAAAGCTATTCTTTGCTACACCGTTACTCCTGCCACGAAGCAACTTGTTAGTTTTTTTGGTTCGATACCCTGAAATTATTTCGATACTGCTATCGTCTTCTAACAACTGCTGTATTTGCCATAACTGATCAAATAACGCTGGATCCATTTTTGTTGTTGCGTTTTGTCGGTGATCTCGCAGTAGTGTATTGAGTTGCTGCAAAGCCTCGCTGTCATAATTATTGCCTTGGAAGTAGGCAACGCTTAGTGACTCTCCGGTATGTGTACTGTGAAGTGATAGCTGTCGAATTTCATGATTGTCGGCTCGCGATAGCGTCGGTAGTAAGCAAGCGCCACCCAAGCCTAAGCCCTGTGCGATAAATCGACGTCTAGAGTAAGTACTTTGCATTTCCGTGTACCTGGATACATATGTAACAGTTATTTGTCGGCAGGTATTAAGTCAGTGGCACATCTGAAATCGAGAGTTATGTCTAAAAATCGCTGATTCGAGTTGTGTAGGGTTTTGGTTTTGTGAAGGTCTAAACAATCCATTCTGTGCTGTGTCGCAAAGAGCTTGTGACCTATGAGCACCATTGGGTTTCAGTTTAGGTGGTGTATTGAGTAACAATCACGGACAAATGGTGTTCGTCATTACTTAGAGAAACAGTCCCTTCATCGATGTTGCACTGCAGCTGCATGTTTCGACTAAGCAGTGCTTCAGCGCCTTCGGCTTCAATGTGATAGACCTTTAAGTTGTCGTGACGTTCAAGAGTTTGCTTGTTTCGTTCCCACCAAGTGGATGCTTTACGTTCTTGGTAGGTGTAAATGACAACTTGCTTTGCGCGGCCACATGCTTTTCGAATTCGTTTTTCGTCTACTTGGCCAAAGTCGATCCACAGCTCGATATCATCGCTCAGTGATTTTTGCCAAGCTTCTGGCTCATCGTCAGTTGCCAACCCTTTGGTGAAAGTGAGTTGCTCATTGGCATTAAGAGCGAATGCGATTACTTTAATCATAAAGCGTAGGTCGGATTCTGACGGGTGCATTGCCATGACCAGTTCATGTTGCTGGTAGTAGTGTCGTTCCATGTCAGCAACGTTTAACGAAACTTTGTTGATGGTAGCGCCAAGAGCCATGAAAAATCCGATAGAGTGAGTTGCTGTTGTATAAGCAGTGTAGCTTTTTAGAGCAAATAATACTGTATCGTTTAGCTGCCGCAGAAACCAAGCGAACGGCGATATGTCGTCCAATCGACGTATTGATATTCCTGTAACTAACGAGAAAGATCCATGTCAAAGCAAGTAGTCAAATTTGAGTATGAAAAGGAAACAAAAAACAGCGTTCGTTATAAAGAAGTACCAGATGAAGGTACTGCGCCTATCGTGGGGTCGTTGTATGTTCAGAAGTGGTTTGCCGGTAGTAGCAAGACGATAGAAGTGACCATTGAGAAAAAGGATTAGCGCTTACTTTTGTCATCCCGCGAAGGCGGCGTTTTTGAGTCCCGGGATAAACAATTAATTTGGTTTTAGATCTTGGATTGCTGGATCCCCGCCTGCGCGGGGATGACAGGTGACGTCTTCTAATTACATATTAGGGTAGTTTGGCCCGCCGCTGCCTTCGGGTGTTACCCAGGTAATATTTTGGCTTGGGTCTTTGATGTCGCAGGTTTTGCAATGAATGCAATTTTGCGAATTGATTTGAAAACGCGGCTTGTCATCTTCGATAATCACTTCATATACACCAACTGGGCAATAGCGTTGCGCAGGTTCAGCGTACATTGGCAGGTTAACGTTGATAGGAATGTCAGCATTTGCCAGTGTTAAATGTACGGGTTGATTCTCTTCGTGATTGGTGCCTGATAAAAATACGGAAGAGGGTTTATCAAAGCTAATAACACCATCCGGTTTTGGATAGTCGATAGGCTTGCAGTCGTCTACCTTTTTCATGGAGTCGTGATCGGTCGTGTTGTCCTTTAATGTGAAGGGCAGCTTTCCACGAAAGATGTTTTGATCAATAAAGTTGAATGCACCACCAAGGTAGGTGCCAAACTTATGCATGGCTGGGCCAAAGTTACGTGATGCGTGAAGTTCTTCGCCAGCCCAGCTTTCGCGGAAGTCGCGGTTGTAGCTATTGAGCTCCGTGGTTGATGATTCACTATTTGCTAAGGCTTTGGCGAGCGTTTCAGCAGCAACCATGCCAGACTTCATCGCGGTATGCGTACCCTTTATTTTTGAAAAATTAAGCGTGCCAGCATTACAACCTACAATCAGTGCACCAGGCAGGCTCATACGCGGTAGGGAGTTCATGCCGCCTTTTGCAATAGCCCGCGCACCATAGCTAACGCGCTTGCCGCCTTTTAAGTGGGCTGATATAAGTGGGTGATGCTTGTAGCGTTGGAATTCGTCAAACGTACTTAGGTATGTGTTCGAGTAGTTAAGGTCAATAATCAAACCTACTACTACTTGGTTATCGTTTAGGTGATACAAGAAAGCGCCACCGCTGGAATTAGACTCAGATAGTGGCCAGCCCGTGCCGTGAATGACTAAACCCGGTTTGCTTTTAGCAGGATCAATATCCCAAATTTCTTTTAAACCAATGCCGTAATGTTGCGGCGAGCGACCATTGTCAAGTGAAAATTGTTTGATTAACTGCTTACCCAGATGCCCACGGCAGCCTTCAGCAAATACGGTATAGCGCGCGTGTAGTTCCATACCTGGTTCGTGGCTGTCTTTTGGTTTGCCGTCTACGTCTAATCCCATATCGCCAGTGGCAACACCTTTAACGCTGCCGTCTTCGTTGTATAGGATTTCTGCTGCGGCAAAACCTGGAAATATTTCAACGCCTAGTTCTTCAGCTTGTTCCGCTAACCATCGAGTGAGATTACCCAAGCTAATAATGTAGTTGTCATCATTGTGCATAGTTTTGGGCGCTAACATGTTTGGTACTTTCAGTGCACTCTCTGGGCCTGTAAAAAAGTAGATCTCATCTGAGGTCACCGGTGTATCCATTGGTGCACCCATCTCTTTCCACTTTGGGAAAAGCTCGTCTAGCGCTTTTGGCTCAACAACAGCACCTGATAGAATGTGCGCGCCAACCTCGGAGCCTTTTTCCAAAACAACGACACTAATTTCTTGTTCCGTCTCTTTAGCAATTTGCATCAAGCGGCAGGCAGTGGACAAACCAGCTGGGCCTGCGCCAACAATGACTACATCAAATTCCATGGATTCACGTTCAGTACTCATGTGCTCGACTCGCTATGCTTGTATGTTGAATTTTGTTGAGAACGTTATTGTTAAATTGCTTACTAAAATATGCCCTAGAACGACTCAAGATTGAGTAGATCGGTGGACTTTCCTTTTTTGGCTAACTTCACTTTAGCGCCTAACTCCGACTTTATCCGCTTGGCTAGCACTTTTTGTGATTTTGGTTCACCGTGGACCAACAACACCGGTGGCCGTGACTCAAAGCTGCTATACCATTGCATCATACCTTCTTGATCCGCATGTGCAGACAAACCACCTAGTGTGTGAATTTGTGCTGCAATCTTAACTTTTTCACCCCATAACTTCAGATAGGGCTCTCGGTCGACCAAGCGTCGCCCTGGCGAACCGGGTGCTTGATAGCCGGCGATAATGACGTGACATTCCGGGCGCCACAGATTGTGCTTTAAGTGGTGCCTGATACGTCCGCCGTTACACATGCCTGAGCCTGCGATAAATATGCCGCCGGATTCCATTTTGTTTAGCTCCATGGATTCCTGGGGTGATTTAGTGAAGCGCAGATTGGGCATAGCTAGCGCCGATCCATTCTCTTGATAGAACTTAGCGGCATCTTCGTCGTAAAGATTCGTGTGTTTCATGTAAATTTCTGAGGCTTCGATCGCCATTGGGCTATCTAGAAAGATTTTCCACCTGTCCAAGCCCCATTCTTTGAAGTTGCGCGCAAACATGTAGAGGATCATTTGGCTGCGCCCAACAGAAAAGGCTGGGATTAAGATATTGCCGGGACTATTTTTAACCGCCTCTGCAATGGCGTTGACTTCTTCAGCAGTATCAGACCAATCCCGATGGGTGCGATTGCCGTAGGTGCTTTCCATAAGCACAAGGTCCGCTGTTTTTAAGTGAGTGAAGTCACGCAAGATGGGGGAGTCTCTATGGCCAAGATCGCCACTAAAAACCACGGTGCGTTCCTGCGAGGCTTCTTTTAATTTGAGTTCAACCATAGCTGAGCCGAGTATGTGCCCAGCATCAAACAACGTAATACTAACGTTGTCAGTAATCTTAACGCTCTGCTCATATTGCATTGTGCTAAATCGATTAAGCGTTTCTCCTACATCTTCCTTGGAATACAAGGGTGTTAGTAGGGGTTTACCTTTTCTTTTGCGTAGCTTGTTTCGATACTGTACGTCACGTTCATTCAAGCTTGCAGAGTCGCGCAATAGAATCTTGCATAGATCAGCGCTGGCTTCGTGTGTAAAGATTTTGCCGCGAAAGCCCTGACGGATCAAAATGGGTAAGCGGCCGCTGTGATCAATATGTGCATGGCTGAGTACCACGGCATCTAATGTGGCTGGGTCAAAAGGGAATGGGTCGTGGTTGCGCAACTCATCTTTACGGCGCCCTTGAATGAGGCCGCAATCGAGTAGGATTTTGGTATGACCTGCCTGTAGTAAATGGCAGGAACCCGTAACTTCTCCGGCAGCGCCGTAACTGGTCAATTTCATTGTTTGTAGCTCATTCTTCTTCGATTAGGCGACCGATAGCCGGATACCCGGTAGAATACGAATTGTACACCGGTGCTCTAGCGCCTTCGCCCACTTTCTAAAGCTTATGTTGCCCACTCATATACTCTACGCTACCTGCGCGCCAGGCTTGCCGCCACTGCTTGAGCAGGAGTTGCGAGATGTCGGTGCGAGTCAGGTTTCCGCCGCTGGTGCGGGGGTGCGCTTTGAAGGTACGCTCGAAACCGCGTATAGCGCATGTCTATGGTCGCGCTTGGCTAATCGCATTTTATTGCCGTTACATTCAGGGCCTGCCAAATCGCCGGAGGAGCTGTACGAACTGGTTCAGCAACTCGATTGGTCAAAGCACATGGCATTAGAAGGGACGCTAGCGGTTGATTTTTTCACATCCCACTCTGAAATTACCCACTCACAATACGGTGCTTTGAAGGTCAAGGACGCAATCGTTGATCAGTTCCGGGAGAAAACCGGATCAAGGCCTAATGTTGATCGGGACTCACCGAGCATCCGGATCAATGTGTATCTCTACCGCAACAAAGCTCGAATCGCCTTAGACCTCTCTGGGTCTAGCCTGCATCGTCGCGGTTATCGACACCAGCAGGGTATGGCTCCTTTAAAAGAGAATCTCGCGGCCGCTCTGCTCATTCACAGCCAATGGCCCGAACAAGCCGCCGCAGGGGAATGTTTTGTGGACCCCATGTGCGGTACTGGCACTTTGTTGATTGAAGCTGCGATGATCGCAAGCAATAAAGCACCCGGCATCGATCGCGATTACTTTGGGTTTTTAGGCTGGGCGGGGCACGATAGTGCCTTGTGGCAAAAGCTGCTAAATGATGCGAAAGCTAAACAAATCACGCCGCGCAGTGTGATTGTGGGCAGTGATATTGACAAAAAGATGGTGTCGGCCACCAAACTTAACTTAACCGCAGCGGGCCTTGAAGATGCTGTCTCAGTTGAAACCCTGTCGGTAATGAAGGGTAAGAGCTCGGCCTTGAGCCAATGTGCAAATGGTTTGCTGCTAAGCAATCCCCCTTATGGTGAACGATTGGCAGGTGATGCTGAATTTTATACAGAGCTCGGGCGTGCGCTTAGCGAACACTATTCTGGTTGGCGCTGTGGCTTGTTCACCTCTGACTCGGCACCTAGCCGGCATTTGGCGTTACCGCTGAAGCCTGAGTTGGCGGCGGCGAACGGTGGTATTGACTGTCATTTATTAGCAGGGCGAGTGCCTGCGCGACATGCAAACGCTGCCACAAGCGATGCTACGGCTACAATCACTCCGGCAATAGATACCACCGCATTTGCTAATCGTTTGCGTAAAAATCTTAAAGCCAGCAAGTCGTGGCGCAAACGCGAAGAGATACGGGCATGGCGCACCTACGATGCCGATTTACCCGAGTTTGCTGTGGCAATTGATGTCTATGACTGCGAGCAACGGCATGTCGTTGTGCAGGAGTATCAGGCTCCTCCCACTGTTAATGTGCATATTGCCCAAGAGCGCTTGGATGCGGTGTGCGCTGCAGTGCCAGCTTTGCTAGAAGTTAGCCCTGAACGCGTTCATCTTAAAACAAGGCGCCGACAAGCAGGCAAAGAGCAATATCAGCGGATGTCAGAGCAAGACACAGTTGAATTTTTAAATGAAAAAGGTGTCGTATATGAGCTGAACCTGTCGGCCTATTTGGATACAGGCCTGTTTTTGGATCATCGCAAGGTACGTCGCTATGTTCAGGACAACATAGCAGGCAAACGTTTCCTAAATTTGTTTTCCTACACCGGTGCGGTAACTGCTGCCGCCATTGTGGGTGGAGCAAGTCACACCCATTCGGTGGATATGTCCAACAAATACAGTCAATGGGCTGCGCGCAATATAAAACGAAATGCTGGTGATGCGGATCTTCATGTTGTTAGCCGATCAGATGTTACGAAATGGCTAAATGAAAACAAGCAGGAAAAATATGATTTAATCTTGCTGGATCCGCCAACGTTCTCAAATTCGAATAGTACCGAAGAAGACTGGAATCTACAGCGTGATCACACTGCCAGTATTGATGCTTGCATGCAGTTGTTAGCACCTGGTGGTGAATTATTATTTTCGAATAACTTTCGGCAGTTCAAGATAGACAATACTTGGCTCGACAACAGTGGTTTGACTGCAAAAGATCGTTCCAAGTGGTCCATCGATCAAGATTTTTTTCGTAGCCCACGCATTCATCAGTGCTGGTCTATAACAAAACACTAGGGGAAGCCTGTGGCTCAACTATTTGCAGAGTATGGAATTTTTTTACTGAAGGTGGTGACGTTTGTCATTGCTATCATGGTGCTAATATTTTTTGCCGTTAGTATGAGTATGCGCGGCAAGCGCTCTGCATCTGCTGGCAGTATTGAAGTGACCAAGCTCAATGATCAGCTTGAAAAAATGGAAGATGCTTTATCGTTTTCCCTGCTCGATCCGATCAACCAAAAAATGGTGCTAAAAGAGCGTAAGAAAGAAGAAAAGGCTAAGCAAAAGCAAGATAAGATTGCTGCCAAAAAAGCTAGCAAGCAGCGCGGCTCAGGCGAAACGCTTGTTGAAGAGCCTCAAGCAAAACGTATTTTTGTTATGGATTTTGATGGCGATGTACGAGCATCTGCAGTTGAAAATCTGCGCCATGAAATCACGGCGGTTTTATCTAGCGCCACAAGTGATGATGAGGTTGTGCTGAAGCTTGAAAGTGGCGGCGGAATGGTGACCTCTTACGGTTTAGGTGCCGCTCAGCTTGATCGTATCCGCAGTCACAACATACCGCTCACAGTATGTGTCGATAAAGTAGCCGCCAGTGGCGGTTATATGATGGCCTGCGTGGCTGATAAGTTAGTGGCAGCGCCGTTTGCCGTGGTGGGGTCAATCGGCGTGGTGGCGCAAATTCCCAATTTTCATCGCTTGCTCAAAAAAATGGATATTGATTTTGAATTACTTACGGCAGGAAAATTCAAACGAACCCTAACTTTGTTTGGTGAAAATACTGATGAAGGGCGCGATAAGTTTATGGAGGATATCGAAAAAATTCATGATCAGTTTAAAGGCTATGTTGACACACGGCGGCCGAAGCTTGATATCGATACGGTCGCCACTGGCGAAATATGGTCGGGTCAGGATGCGGTGGATATCAAGTTAGTGGATGAGTTGATCACATCGGATGAGTACTTGATGAAGGCCTGTGCCGACGCCGACGTCATATCCGTTAAGTACAAACAGAAAAAACCGTTAATGGAGCGGTTTTCTGTTGGGGTGCAAAATACAGTGGACGGCGTATTCATGAAAGTGCTGGATCGTGTGCTAAAAAGCCGGTGGTCTATTGGTTAAACAGCAAGCGGCTAGACAGCGCTAAGTTGAGGCTTCGCTGCACTGCTCGTCGCTCTGAGGCTAAGTAACGTATTCCCAAAGAAATTGTGAAGCATTGCTCAAAATTGCTTTTGCACTGTAAGTTTACCTATATGGGTCGTTTGGGCGCTCCGTCTTCAAGCGAATCTCCTGCACGGACTAAACATTGTTCCGGTTCTCAAAAAAGCGTCGATTTTGGATCGATCCTTTCTCAATTTTAACGTAGGTGTGATGTGCATCTAATTGCGTAGCGTGCTCGATACTGATACCCGCTCCCGATAAAACACCTAACTTCCTCTTCTCAGCCCATATTCGCCCGTCAAGAACATCGCAAATACGTCGATAGTTGTGGTACTGGATGCCCAGATTGTGGGTCTTAGGCAAATGCGCCACGGTTTTGAGGGCTTAAAAAGTATGACGGCTGACTCTGCCAAGTCGATGACTGGATTTATATGGCGTTGTATTGCCGTGGTCAGTGCCCTTGCATTATTGACATATGGGCATGGGGTACTAAGCGACAACCGAGTATTTGCTTGTTACACAGCGTTATGCCTATTCGCGGTCGCTATTGTGTTTTATCAAACCACAACGGTAGCTGTTCGTTATAGAGATGACCAAAGCGCGATATCACTTGATCGTTCGAGTGCGTATCAGCGCATGAAGCAACTAAGCGGTGAGTTGGTGGAATTAGAAGAAGAATATAAGAATGACGTATTACGCCTTGAAGGTAAGTGGTTGTAGCTAAGACTGATACGACGTGAAAAAGATATTATGACTAACCATATAGATAAAAGCGCACTGCAGGCAATCTCGTCGCTGCAACGTCCAGGCAAGCCTGACCTACTTGGCCGCATTGTGGACCTTTTTGCTAGTGACTCACCTGCATCAATAAGCGCTATCGTCGAAGCTGTAGAAAGCGGTGATCTTGAAAGTATGCGCGTCGCTGCTCATTCCATGAAATCTAGTAGCGCCTACCTTGGTGCTAGCCGTTTGTCAGAGCAATGCCGAAATATTGAACAGGCTGCTAGGGAAGGTAGTGAGCTTGAATGTTTTGCGTTGGCTGAAGGTTTGGAAGAAGAGTTCGAAGCATCATTGGCTGAGCTCATGCAAATAGTGGAAAGGGCTGCCTGATGCCTTCGCCGCAAGAAAAATACCAAGCGCAAGTACTCGCGCCTTCATCTGGACGGTTGCGGCCGGTGGTGTTGCATGTCGATGATGATGCTGCAAGCTTGCTTATGGCTGAAGGTTCCTTAGAAGACGCAGGCTTTGATGTGGTACATGCAGCCGATGGTGTGCAAGCCCTGCAGCAATTTAAAACATGCGAACCTGATTTAATCATCATGGATGCGGTCATGCCAGTCATGGACGGATTCGAAGCCATTACGCACATTCGCAGTAATGCAATGGGCGCTCATGTGCCAATCCTAATGATCACAGGCCTTGACGACCTAGATTCCATAACCCGAGCTTACGATGAAGGTGCAACAGACTTTCTCACTAAACCCATTAACTTCTTTGTGTTGCCGCATCGCATACAATACATGCTGCGATCCAAGCGCACGGCGGATGCCTTACGTTCTAGCCAGGCAAAACTGGATAACGCTCAACGTATTGCAAGGCTTGGTCATTGGGATTGGAACGTTGTTACCAACGAGCTAACGTGGTCCAATGAATTTGGCCGAACCATGGGATATCCACAGAATCAACTGATGGGATCGTGGAATGGTTTCTTGGAAAAACTCAGCGACGACCAAAGGCATTCGGTCAGAATGGCAGCGTCGCAGGCGGTTGAAGAAGTTCGCGGCTTTTCAGTTGAATTTACCTTAATTAAGTTTTCTGAGGCAGAACAAGACAGAACCATTCGACTTGAAGCAGAGCCTCATGTGAACGAGCAGGGTGAATGCACTCACTTACGCGGCACTATGCAAGATATCACTGAGCGCACTAATGCTCAGCGACAGATCCATAATCTTGCTTATTTTGATCTAGTTACCGGCTTGCCTAACCGGGCTCAGCTGAATGAACAGCTTAATTATGCCTTGAAAATGGCGAAACGCCGTGAGTCAAAATTTGCCTTACTGTTTTTAGATCTAGACCATTTCAAGCAAGTTAACGATACGTTAGGGCATGATGCTGGTGATGATTTACTAAAACAAGTATCTGGCCGATTGACTGAGGTTGTGCGTGAGTCGGATTCGGTAGCAGTACCGGCAGATCCTCTCGACGAAAATTCAAATTCCAAGCATACTGTTGCACGCATCGGCGGTGATGAATTTGTTGTGCTGCTGGGATCGATCAATCGGGTAGAGGATGCTGCGAGGGTAGCGGAGCGTATCGCTAAGACAATTAGTCTTCCTTACACTATTAACGACACTGAGGTATCAGTGACTACAACGATCGGCATCAGTTTGTATCCCGCCGATGGGCAATCAGCCGAATTGCTGATGAAGCATGCTGACGTTGCAATGTATCACGCCAAAGAGAAGGGCCGTAACGGTTATCAGTTTTACTCTCGCGGTATACATGAACAAGCTTTGGCCCGTTTTTCAATGGAAAGCGAGCTTAAAAACGCCATAGAAAACGAAGAACTGGATTTAGTATACCAACCTAAGTTTGATGTGGTCAGTGGGCAGCCCGCGGGAGTGGAAGCACTACTACGTTGGGATCACCCAGTAAACGGAGCTATCAGCCCTGCTGATTTTATCCCTTTGGCTGAAGAGACTGGGTTAATAATGCCTCTGGGGCGTTGGGTGCTACAACAAGCGTGCCGCCAAATGAAAGACTGGATTGATGACGGCATGGAGCCGATTGCCATGTCAGTGAATTGCTCGCCGGTTCAGTTTATTCGTGGCAATATGATTAAAGATGTTGATGAAGCGATATCACAAAGTGGTTTGCCCTCTAATTTGCTAGAAGTTGAATTAACAGAGAGCCTGTTTTTACAGAACATTGAAAATGGCATTAATATTCTGCAAAGCCTGAAGAAGATTGGTGTTCAAATCTCGATTGATGATTTTGGAACGGGTTTTTCATCCTTGAGCTACTTGAAGCGTCTGCCAATTGACAAGATCAAGATTGATCATTCTTTTGTACAAGATTTAAGTCGTGACCCAGGTGATGCTGCAATAGTATCGGCTATCATTGCGTTGAGTCACAATCTAAATTTATCTGTTGTGGCTGAAGGTGTTGAAACCGCTGAGCAGCTGGATATTTTACGCAGCTACGACTGCGACGAATACCAAGGCTTCTTAGCTAGTGAACCATTGTCAGCTGGTGAATTGCTGACTTGGTTTGAGTCATACAAGCCAGAAGTTAGAATGCGTAAAGTATCTGGCATGTAGCTTGTCAGCCTCGTGTGAGCGCTGGGCCGGCGTTTTCAAAGAATTGAGCGAGACCTAAGACCAATTAGGCTTACGCTTATCAATAAAAGCATCAATACCTTCGCTCGTATCTTCTTCCATCATATTACAAGCCATAGCGGTGCTAGCTTGCTGATACGCTTGGGCTAATGGTAGTTCGAGTTGTTTGTAAAAAAGCCCCTTACCCAACCCTGTTGCTACAGCGGGTTTTGATTTTATTTTTTCGCACAACGCATTAACAGCGTTTTCAAGCTCGTTAGGCTCGACGCTGGCATTTAATAAACCCCAATCAACAGCTTTATCAGCTGAAATAAAATCACCTGTCATTAACATTTCGAAGGCGCGTTTGCGCGATAGATTTCTAGATAGCGGTACTGACGGTACGCTGCAAAACAAACCCAGGTTGATACCTGATACTGCAAATTTTGCTGTGTTAACGGCAACTGCTAAATCACAGTTTGCAACCAACTGACAGCCAGCAGCCGTGGCCATGCCCTGAATTTGTGCAATGACAGGCTGTGGTAAGCCGATCAACAAGTTCATTATGTGGCCGCATTGATCAAACAATTGTTGATAGTAGGATTGTTCTGGGTTGCTGCGCATTTGCGCAAGGTCGTGCCCTGCACAAAACGCGTTGCCATTGGCTGCAATGACAACGACTCGTGCCTCTGCCGGGGTGTTTTCAATGGCTGACTGCAGTGCGTTTAGCATTTCTGCCGACAGGGCATTGTATTTTTCCGGTCGGTTTAGCGTTAAGCGGTAAATGCCGTTGCTGTGATCGGTAAGCAGAATGTTTTGTTGGTTTTTTTCAGCTGTGTTCGACATAGATTATGGTCACTCTGCAGGTGGTGCCTTAGCACGTACGCAGAAGCTGCGCGTGCTGGGCTAGTGCTATCTTCAAATGGGCGCTGTGGTGCTGTTAGTACAATATACCGCTTGTTAAGCGATTGGTGAAGTTTTCAGCGCCGATATCAACTGGTATGCTGTACTGATGTCAGAAGCCAACCCAATCGAGCTGAAGCTCAGTGTCTCCGAATTTAATCAGCTATCAGCTGAGCGCATGCCTTTTGCCCAGCAAATGGGATTGGAGCTAGAATCAATCACCACCAGCGGTGTGACGATGCGGGCGGTCTATAGCGAGGCATTTCTGCGACCAGGGGGTACGGTGTCTGGGCCGATTATGATGGCCTTGGCCGATGCCGCCATGTATGCCCTTGTGTTGAGTCGGATTGGACCAGTCGAACTAGCCGTTACGACTAACCTTTCGATTAACTTTTTGTCGCGCCCCTTGCCTGGCGATATTATTGCGCAAGCACGGTTGCTAAAATTGGGTAAACGCCTCGCCGTAGGCGAAGTCAGTTTATACAGCGATGGCGGTTCAGGTGGTACTGAGCGCGCAATTGATGCGCCTGTGGCTCATGTCACTGCCACTTACTCGATTCCACCAAGGAGTATTTGATGACAACTGCCGATGACCGGCTCGCACATGTAAGAGCGTGCGTATTTGACGCCTACGGTACTTTATTTGATGTGCACTCTGCAGTGGGTGCTTATAAAGATGAAGTAGGTGAGCGCCATGCGGAGCTTTCTGCAGTTTGGCGTATCAAGCAATTGGAGTACACCTGGTTACGCAGTTTAATGCGCTCACATACCGATTTTTGGCAGGTGACCGAGCAAGCTCTGGATTATGCCCTACAAGCTGTTTCGATCGATAACGGGGATCTCAAGCAGCAGTTGATGCAAGCCTATTTGCACCTTTCGGCATTCCCGGAAGTCGCTGATACATTGGCTAAGCTAAAAAAGGCTGGATATAAAACCGGCATTTTAACGAATGGATCTCCAAAGATGATCGAGTCTGCCGTGAGTAGCGCGGGTCTTGATGAGTATATCGACTATCAATTATCAGTGGAGTCGGTAGGCATATTCAAACCCGATGCCAAGGTTTATCAACTAGCAGTAGATACATTAGACGTACCAGCTGATCAAATTTGCTTCCAATCATCCAATGCCTGGGATGCAGCGGGAGCGGCTCATTTTGGTATGAAAGTCGTTTGGGTAAATCGTTATGCGCAGCCTGCCGAGAATCTTCCTGGCACACCGATAGCAGAACTGAATGATTTGTCAGGATTGCCGGCCTTGTTGGGCTTACGTTAGCTTACGGGCTATTGCCCTAGCCACACTTGATTGGGTGTCGCGTTTCAGCACACCTGAAATATAATTTCCAGCTGTCATCAATTTTGCTAGATCAACACCATGCTCAATACCTAAGCCGTTGAGCATATAGATAACATCTTCTGTTGCCACATTGCCTGAAGCGCCCGGTGCAAATGGGCAGCCACCCAAGCCGCTAACCGATGCATCGATCGTGTTGACTCCGTGTTGAAGTGCCACCAATACGTTGCTAAGCGCTTGGCCGTAAGTATCATGACAATGCATGGCGAGTTGCTCTGGGTTAATGCTGCTTTGCTGCATACATTGCAATAGGGCATTGGTGCTACCGGCGGTGCCTATACCGATTGTGTCGCCCAGTGATACCTCGTAGCAGCCTGCATTGAGTAGCTGTTGGGTTAAAGCTGTCACAACTGCTGGGTTTACCTCGCCTTCGTAGGGGCATCCTAGTACGCACGATAAATAGCCCCTTACTTTGATGCCTTGTTGTAGCGCTGTAGCGGTAATGTCAGTAAAACGCTTGATACTCTCGCTAACACTGCAGCCAATATTCTTTTGTGAAAAGGTTTCTGTTACTGCTGCAAACACGGCAATCTCGCTTACACCGGCGGCCTGCGCATCGGCATACCCTCTTTGGTTAGGCACTAATACCTGATAGTTCACGCCATTGTCTTTTTGTAGGCCAGCATAGACTGCTGCTGAATCAGCCATTTGTGGCACGTGCCGCGGTGAAACAAAACTACCTGTTTCAATAGTGCTTAGGCCAGATGCACACAGTAGCTCGATCAGTTTGATCTTCTCGTCTACCGAGACGGGGTTGCTTTCGTTTTGCAGGCCATCTCGAGGGCCTACTTCAACAATCTTTACACGGCTTGGTATAGTCATAATGTTATTGTAGCCCTGTTGTGTGCATTGGAGTCAAATAGCTGATTTGTTCCACCAATGGTAATCGTCAAAATTGTTGTCAACGCTATCGTCTTAATCGCGGCGCAAGAGGGAAGTTACATGTTTTACAATCTGGGATCGATCAACCTAGATCATGTCTACCGAGTCGGCCACTTTGTGCAGCCCGGTGAGACGCTTGCTAGTACCGACATGCAAACTCTGCTGGGCGGCAAAGGTGCTAATCAATCATTGGCTTTAGCGCGTTCGGGTGCGTCGGTTTGTCATATTGGTAGCATCAGTTCGTCAGATGCTTGGGTTGTTGATACGCTTTTAGATAGTGGCGTTGACGTGTCTTGTGTATTGCAAATAGAAGCACCAAGCGGGCATGCCATTATTCAAGTTGATGAGGCTGGAGAAAATGCCATTCTCCTACATGGCGGCGCAAACCAATCTTTGAGTGAAAGTTATATAGAGCAATCCTTGGAATCTGCGCAAGCTGGTGATTGGTTGTTAATGCAAAACGAGTGCAATGGCTTGGCGCTGGCGATGGATATTGCCAAACGTAAGCAAATGCAAATTGCGTTTAATCCTGCGCCAATGTCTGAGAATGTTCAATCACTTCCGTTGGCTGATTGCGCTGTGTTAATTGTTAATGAAATAGAAGCTGAGCAATTATCCGGAATGGATAATAAAGCCGATGCAACCGCGGCACTTCTGGAGCGCTTTCCCGGTGTGCAGTTAGTGTTAACCGAAGGTAGTCGTGGCGCTGGTTGGCACTATCAGGGCCGGCATGAATTTGTGTCTGCTCATAATGTCGACGTGGTTGATACCACTGCGGCAGGTGATACGTTTGTAGGGTATTTTTTAACTGCCCTAGATAATAATAGTGATGCACTTGTTGCATTACAAACCGCTTGCGCAGCTTCTGCACTTGCGGTAACACAGGCGGGTGCATCCTCTAGCATCCCGGTGAATAAAGCAGTTAAGAATTTTTTGAATGACAACGCGTAAACTATCTTGCGGTAGCAACACACTAACAATCAAAGGAGCACATTGTGCATAAGGTCATTCTCGACACAGATCCAGGTATCGATGACACAATGGCGATCGCCTATGCCCTATGTCATCCTGACATCGAACTACTCGGGTTAACTACCGTGTTTGGCAACATCAATATCGAAAAAGCTACGCGCAATGCGCAGTATGTACTGCATATGCTTGGTGCCACAACAGTAAAAGTGGCTAAGGGCGCAGCTGTACCAATTGTGCAAAACCCAATGCCACACGCAGAATTTGTCCATGGCGAAGATGGGATTGGTAATTGTTACGACGGATCAGTTTCGTATGAGCCCACCGCTGAGCACGCTGCGTTGCAGGCATTGGATGCGGCGGATTATATTATTGAGCAGGCGCGTTTGTATCCCGGCGAAATCAGTCTAATTGCCGTTGGGCCGTTGACTAACATTGCCATAGCGTTGGAGCGCGAACCTAAGTTGCCTGAACTTGTTCAACAGTTGATCATTATGGGTGGAGCTGTCACGGAGCCTGGCAATGTCTCGCCTGTGGCAGAAGCTAATTTTCTTGGCGATCCCCACGCTGCTGATCAAGTGCTAGGCGCATCTTGGCCAGCCACGATTGTTGGTTTAGATGTCACTCATCAAATTTTGATTACGGACACCCATCTAAAGCAACTCGATGATAATGCGGCAAAAACTGGTGAGCTTATTTGGCAAACCAGTCGATTCTATGTGGACTTTTATTCGTCCAAGGGTGCCGCTGCTGACGAGCAAGAGCCAGCTTGCGCCATGCACGATGCCGCGGCGGTGGCTTATTTACTTATTCCAGATGCCTTTGGCGTGATTAGCGGCCCAGCCCGCGTGATTCACGATGGAGTTGCCGTGGGGCAGCTAGCACTTGATCGCAAGGGTTACGAATACGGATTGACCCATTGGCAAGATCGCCCGGATTGTCAGGCTTGTATGCAGGTTGACGACGCCCTTGTGTTGAAGCATTTCGTTGATACAATTGTGAATTATCGACTGTGCTAGGTGTGCCTTGCTGAATGTTTAATAGACGTCGCACAAATGTGCTTTACAATGGGGTTATGCGTTCACGTTATCTGAAAGTACCTGCTCGGCCTTTAGCCCTCTTATCGGTCTCTATCTTGGCGATTTTTGCCCTGTCTGGCTGTGGTTGGGTCGATTCGACTGGTCGCGATAACACCACGCCAGAAGTCGAGATTGTTCTGGACGATGGCCAAACCGCTGGTCCGCAAGTTCTGAACGAGAAAACAAGCGCGTCCATCTTAGTCAGGGGTAGCGATGAAGATGGCTCAGTGCGCAGTTGGCAATGGAGTTTATCGCCAATCGAGCAAGGCAATCTGAGCGAATGTAGCAACGCAACTGGCTACCGAAGTGATCTTGCAGCTGACAGTTTAGCAGCAGCGTGCCCCGCAGATGACGATTGCCGAATGGATTTTGAGCTTCAAGGTAACGAGCTTGATACTGCTGAGTTTATTTTACGAACACCAACGTTAAACGCCCCAGTTGGTTTGAAATATCGTTTAACCGCAACTGATAACAATGGTGGCAGGGGCACTGCCGATTACACTTTTTGCGTCATATCAGTTAACGACCCGCCACAACCAGCCGACGATGTCTTCACTGTGTTAGAAGGGCAGGTGCTTGATATCAGAGGTAGCGATCTCATTCACTTGCTCAGTAACGATATAGACGATACCGACGATGTGAACAGTCGGCCACTCAAGGTATCGACTACCGCAGTGACGTTGCCAGCCTCAGCGGATGTGTTTGAACTGCGCGAGGATGGTGGTTTTAGTTATTCGTTTGAGGGTGCCAACTTGGTGCAAGATGCGGCTGATCGATTCGAGTATTCGGTTACCGATGGCGAATACATTGTCAATGCGGCTGTCACAATCAATGTAGTTGCGCGTAACGACGAGCCCATAGCCAACGGTACGATCAGTAACATCGAGGAAGTCGCGGGTATTGATTTCTCTCTCGATTTCGCTGATTTTTATTCTGATCCCGAAGGTAACACCTTGGGTTTCTCTGTACTGAGTGGCAGCTTTCCTGTTTCTGGCGAAATTGAGCTCAGTACTATCGGGGTGTTAGGTGGAGTAGGCGAACCCATTGATGTGGGCGACTACACCTATACGATGTTAATCACTGATGGCGTTGCTAGCACTACATCCGAAATTTCGTTCACTATATTGGATAACGAACCCGTTATAGCTAGCGCTATAGCTGATGAAACAGTGGTAGAGGACAGCAGCATAATCGTTGGGGTAGCTTCTCAATTTGACGACCCTGAAAACCAAAGCATTATCTACTCGCTTGATAGTAGCGATGCAGCGGTTGATTTAGCTATTAACTCGCGCACAGGCGTGATTACGGGTTTTATATCTGCCCTAGGTGAATTCGATGTCGAGGTTTCAGCTGATGATGGATATAACACACCAACAACAACAACCATGACATTCATCGTTGAAGCCGAAAACGCTGCGCCTCGTTTTACAGGTGCTATCGCTGATCAAGAAGTCGAATTTGGAGATGCTATCACTCGCATCAGCCCCGTGTTTTCCGATCCTGATGGCGACACTCTCACTTATCGGCTTCAAGGCTTGTCACCTACGGGCTTATCGCTTAACACCAGGGGCCAATTATCAGGAGTCCCTCGGCAAACCGGAGACTTCGAGCTGCGTATAGTGGCGACTGATCCTGGTGGTTTGTTTGTTACCTCCAATGAATTCACTCTTACCGTTGAAAGATAGATGTCGCTAGATCGACCCAACAAAACTGGGCGATACCTATTGATAAAACACTCCGAGGGCTGGAGTGAAGATCGTTGTAGCCTATGGATGCAAGCTAAGGGTTATCAAATAGATTTATGTTATCCGGTATCGGGCCAAGCGTTTCCTGATCCCTCCCTCTATCAAGGTGTTGTTATTTTTGGTGGTGCGCCAAGTGCCAACGATACCGATCAATTTGAATGGGCTCGGCAAGAGCTTCAGTTTATAGAGCAATGCCTAAAAACCAATACGCCGTTTTTTGGTGTGTGCTTAGGTGCACAAATGTTGGCGCGTGTGCTTGGGGCTGAGGTTACTTTGCATCCGGATGAGCTTACCGAGGTCGGTTTTTTTGATGTAGACCCGCTGCCAGGTCATTCTCAATTTATGAGCGATACCTTAACCGTTATGCAATGGCATAAAGAGGGTTTCGATTTGCCTGCAGGGACAACTCTGCTAGCTAGTAGTGAACGTTTTCCGAATCAGGCGTTTTCCTATGGCGCTTTATCATACGGCGTACAATTTCACCCTGAAGTCAATCCTGCCACGCTTGATGTCTGGCATGAGCGCAATAGACAACGCGATACAGGTGCGCTAAGCGAAGAGGAGCGCATCATTCAACGCCGTGATGCGCTAACACACGATGCCAATATTACGCGCTGGTTTGATGGTTTTCTCACCCATTGGCACAAGCTTTCCGATGATAGCCGCATGGCAAACGGTTAGTAAGCGATGGGTGAAACCAATAGCCTGCTGCTGCAATCCTTTATTTACCTAACAGTAGCCTTACTTGCCGTACCTGTTGCTAAGCGGCTAGGGCTTGGCCCGGTGTTAGGGTATTTGTTTGCTGGAATTTGTGTTGGGCCATGGGGCATCGCGCTAATTCGTGATACTGATTCGATCGCGGCGTTTCTGCAGTTCAGTACCATCACCTTGTTGTTTTTGATTGCGCTGAGCGCGACGCCAGCACGCGTTCGTATGCTACCCACTGATTTATTCTCGATCGGTATGCTGCAGTTTAGTTTGGCAACCTTGATGATCATGTTGGTTGCACTGACGATTGGTTTACCTTGGCATCACGCGCTTGCTTGTGGTTTGGCTCTGTCTTTGTCGTCCGGTGCTATTGCCAATCAAGCGTTTTGGGAACGTTACCCAACGGGTTCTGCGTTGACCGATACGGGCAAGCGTTTGTTACTGATGCAAAGCTTGGCGATGTTTCTGATTTTAGTATTTGTGCCCTTACTTGGTTTCGAAGCGGCAATTACTGAGGGCAGCGCTTGGCCATCGGTTGTGGTATCGCTGCTGGTGATCTGTGTGTTCGCTTGGCTCAGCCACTATTTTTTAAAACATCTATTGCGTTTCGTCATCAAAATCGGGCTTGATGAGGTATTCACCGCATTTGCTTTATTGCTAATTGTTGGCGCTTTGTTGCTAATGCAACTACTCGACTTGCCGATGGAGCTCGGTGCTTTTTTAGCAGGGTTTATATTGACTCGATCCGAGTACGGCTCAGCAATTAATATTGCGATAAAACCATTCGAGCGTTTGTTGATCGGGATGTTTTTTATCTCGGTGGGTATGAGTATCGATTTTGGTAGCTTTATTTTGAAGCCATTGCAAACACTGGCATTGGTTGCATTGTTGGTTGCGATAAAAGCCTGGGTGTTACGCACTGTGCTAAGGTTTTCCGCGGTCCCTCGTCAGCAACGTATTTGGTTAGCAACAGTGTTGTCGCAGTCGGGTGAGCTGGCCTTTGTTGTTGTGGCCTATGCGATTCAGCAACATGCCTTGCCTGCTGAGCTTGGTTCGCAGTTGATGATTATCATCGCCTTGTCGATGTTGACGACACCGATACTGATGGTATTCGCAGATAGGCGTGCAAAGGTACCGGCGCGAAAGCAAACCAATACTGGCCTTGAAGCTAATCAGTTTGCCGATTCTCAGGTTATCGTTGCTGGCTTTGGCCGCGTAGGTCGTGTGATTGCACATCTGCTGCAGCAAAACGGATTTCGTACTGTGGTCATTGATCATAATCCCGAGCGATTTGACCAATTGCGCAGTGAAGGATTTATTGGTTTTTATGGCGATGTGCTTCGGCCGGACCTGCAACAAGCAGCGGGTATTGAAAAAGCTGCGGTGATGGTTATTGCCATTGACGACCCAGAGCGTGCCCAAGAGCTGGTAGATCGGGTGCGTTTGGAGCATCCGCATATCACCATAAGTTGCCGGGCCCTAGATCAAACGGCTCGAAATGCTCAGTTGGATTCGGGTGCTGATCGGGCTTACTCGGAAACATTTGAATCCGCGCTGCTGATGGGCGAAGATGTACTGGAGATGATGGGTGTCGGCCCACTGGATGCTCAAGCGATTACCGAGACCTATCGTGATGAAGCCGAATCCAAGTAAATTCTTTTTATCCCTAACTGTTGGAGGCCAATGTGAAAGGCTCTGATGTTGAATCTTTGACCAAGCTGCTCAAGCAGCATGCTGTTCCTTTGTCGGCTGTGAAGGCCAATAAGCTCTTGCTGTCAATCGGTATCTTGGAGGAGGCGGAGCGTAATAGCTCTACGCGCCCCGGAATCGTAAAAAAATACAAAGTGTTAACCGAAAAAGGGCTGGATTATGGTGTGAACGAGGAAAACACTCAGAGCCCAGACCAAACCTCGCCGTATTATTACAAGGACAGTTTTACTGAGTTGGCTGGCATGTTGATCAAGGCCGAAGAGGCTCAAAAAGCAGACGGAAAGGGCTAGCCGAAGCGCTGGGGACCGCTGGTCGGCCGTGATACACTCAGATCGAAGTTTGTAACCCTATCCACCATTTGTTAGGAGAATAATAATGATATTCAAACGCGTAAGCATAGCCGTTGCGTTAATGCTGACTGGCGCAATCGCACAAGCAGCTGAAATTAATCCCGCCGTTGTGTTCGACATGGGCGGTAAGTTCGATAAATCGTTTAACCAAGGCGTGTATGACGGCGTCGAACGCTTTAAAGCAGAAACCGGTATCGACTACCGTGAATTTGAAGTGACGAATGAAACACAGCGTGAGCAAGCGATACGACGCATGGCGCAACGCGGAGCTAACCCAGTGCTCGGTATTGGATTTGCTCAAGCTGGTCCGCTCGAAATCGTAGCCAAAGAATTCCCAGATACCAAATTCACCCTCATCGATGGCGTAGTCGATCTACCAAACGTACAGTCGATTGTGTTTAAAGAGCACGAAGGATCTTTCTTGGTAGGCGTACTCGCCGCAATGGCATCAAAAGGTAACGCGGTTGGTTTTGTTGGTGGTATGGATATTCCATTGATTCGCCGTTTTGCTTGTGGTTTTGTGCAAGGCGCTAAGCACGCTAACCCAACGGTGACTGTTATTGAAAACATGACTGGCACAACGCCTGCGGCATGGAACGATCCGGGCCGAGGTAGCGAGCTTGCAAAAGGTCAATTTGATCGTGGCGTTGACGTGATCTATGCTGCTGCCGGTGGAACAGGTGTAGGCGTTTATCAGGCAGCCGAAGATGGTGGAAAGATGGCTATTGGTGTTGATTCAAACCAAAACTATTTGCACCCAGGCACCATGCTTACCTCAATGCTAAAGCGTGTTGATGTTGCAGCGTACAACACATTTGAAAGTGTTAAAAATGACACCTGGCAGCCAGGTATCAGTGTGTTGGGTTTGGCTGAGGGCGGTGTAGGTTGGGCGCTAGATGAGCACAATGCTTCGCTGATTACTGCCGAAATGAAAACTGCTGTAGAAATTGCTTCGGCAGGTATTGTAGGTGGTGATATTGAAGTACACGACTACATGAGCAACAACAACTGCGACCTGTAAGCGCTAGCGCTTAGTCTACCGTTGTGAGTAAAAACGTTGTGTCGTCAGCCTCGGCTGGCGGCACCTCAAACGCAGATATTGCCAGCGCTGTTGCGACTAAGAGCGTTGCAATTCAGCTTCGTGGCATTTCTAAGCGCTTTGGTGCGGTCCGCGCCAATCAAGATATCGATCTTGCCGTTCAGCGCGGCACCATTCACGGCATCGTTGGCGAAAACGGCGCTGGCAAATCCACGTTAATGAGTATTCTTTATGGCTTCTATCAAGCTGATAGTGGCGACATACTGATTAATGGTGAACCTAAAAAGATACGAAATTCGAAAGAAGCCATAGCCTGCGGCATTGGTATGGTGCACCAGCACTTTATGCTGGTTGATACGTTTACCGTACTCGAAAACATTATGCTCGGCGCGGAAACCCACGCCTTGATTGAACACAGTGCTGCAGATGCACGTGGTGCTTTGCAAGCCCTTTCAGATAACTATCAGTTATCTCTCGATATTGATGCTATCACTGGCAAATTGCCCGTAGGAGAACAACAACGTTGCGAGATACTTAAAGCACTTTATCGTAAAGCCGAAATTTTAATCCTTGATGAACCAACCGGTGTATTAACTCCTCAAGAAGCCGATCAATTATTTAAAGTGCTTGATGCCTTGCGCGAACAAGGTGTGACCGTTATTTTGATTACGCACAAGCTACGTGAAATTATGGACATCACTGATACTGTATCAGTGCTGCGCCGCGGCGAGATGGTGGCGCATCTCAACACAGCTGATACCAGTATTCAGGAGCTTGCTGAGCTAATGGTAGGTCGCAAGTTGCTTGCGCAAGATTTTCGACGTCAGATACCGCTACCTGCAGAGGCTGAAAATGGTATCGAGGTAACTAATTTATCTCACCGAGATGCACAAGATAAATTGCGTTTGGATAATGTGAGTCTGCATGTTAAGCGTGGTGAAATATTGGGCGTTGCAGGTGTTGCGGGTAACGGCCAAAGTATGCTGCTGGAAGTGTTGTCCGGCATCACTGTGCCCGACCATGGCAGTGTAGTGATTAATGGCCATACAATAAGCCATGATCAACCCATTAATCCTCGGCAACTCCGGGAATACAAGGTTAACCATGTGCCAGAAGATCGCCTCAAGCTCGGTTTAGTCAAAGCGTTTACGGCAGCCGAATCATCTGTATTGGGATATCTGCATCAAGAAAAATTTTCGTGGCGTGGCTTATTGCAATTGAACACGATAAAAAGCCTCTGCAAAAAGCTAATGGGTAATTTTGATGTACGCCCAGGCAACCCTAATTTAAAATCTGCCTCGTTTTCTGGCGGTAATCAACAAAAGCTGATATTGGCTAGAGAGCTTGAAAAGAATCCGGAAGTTTTATTGGTAGGCCAACCTACACGCGGTGTTGATATTGGCGCGATAGAACTAATCCATCAACGCATCGTCGCTATGCGTGATGCTGGCTGTGCCGTCTTGTTGGTGTCAGTGGAGCTTGATGAGATTCTGGCCTTAAGCGATCGCATTGTAGTGATGTATGAAGGCAAAGTAGTGGGTGAGTTAACAGGTGATGCTGCCGATAAAACCACACTGGGATTAATGATGGCGAACGCGTTTGAGAACGACGCCGCATGAATACTCACAACATAGATCTGCCAGCATGGCTAGAAATCGTAGTTATTCCCATTCTGAATATCATGGTGGCCTTGTTTTTTGCTGGCCTGATCATGCTGGCTATTGGAGTCAATCCGATTGAAGCCGTTGGCATCATGCTAAATGGAGCCTTTGGTTATGATGAAGGGATTGGCTATACGCTTTACTACACCACCAATTTTATTTTTACAGGCCTCGCTGTCGCCGTTGCCTTTCATGCCAATTTATTTAACATTGGTGGTGAAGGGCAGGCTTACATTGGTGGACTAGGTGTTGGCTTGGTTTTTTTAGCGCTTGATCAATACTTACCCGCATTATTGTTAATCCCTATCGGTATTTTTGCAGCAGGTCTATTTGGCGCGGCCTGGGCGTTTATTCCTGCTTGGCTGCAAGCCTATCGTGGCAGTCATATTGTTATAACCACCATCATGTTTAATTTTATCGCATCATCACTAATGGTGTATTTGTTGGTAAATGTGTTAATAAAGCCTGGGCAGATGGCACCTGAAACTCGCAGATTTAGCGAAGCGACCTGGATGCCTTTTATGCATGAATTCTTGGGTGGCTTTGGGTTTGAGATTACGCGCACACCGCTCAATTTATCGTTTTTCTTTGCGCTATTGTGTTGTGTCTTGGTTTGGATCTACATCTGGCGCACACGTTGGGGCTACGATCTACGTACCGCAGGCCAAAGCGAAGATGCCGCTAAATACGCCGGCATCAAACCACGTAAAGTTATCATTAGTGCCATGTGCATATCAGGCGCGCTAGCAGGATTTGTCGCGGTTAACGCCATCATGGGTGAGCAACATCGAGTGCTGATGAACTTCCAAGCAGGCTATGGTTTTGCAGGTATCGCTGTATCGCTAATGGGGCGTAATCACCCGGTGGGAATTATCTTGGCGAGTTTATTGTTTGGTATGTTGTATCAAGGTGGTTCTGAACTGGCATTTGAGATACCTAAAATAACCAGCGAAATGGTTGTCGCGATTCAAGGTTTGATCATTTTATTTTCTGGTGCATTGGCACTGTTGTTTCGGCCATGGGTTGTGCGTGTTTATCTTAAGTTCAAACCACTGACGGCTCAGCATGTCTGATTGGCTATCCAGTACTCTACCTACACTTGATGCCACGCTGCGCGTGTCTACGCCGCTAATACTATGCGCAATGGCGGGTCTGTTTTCTGAGCGATCAGGTATCGTTGATATTAGTCTAGAAGGCAAAATGTTGGCAGCGGCGTTTGCAGCAGGTAGTGTTGCGGCTTTTACGGGTAGCCCTTGGATTGCACTGCTCGCAGGGATATTTGTCAGTATTTTTCTAGCGTTTGTACATGGTTTTGCCAGCATTACTCACAGGGGAAATCAAGTGGTTAGCGGGCTAGCCATCAATGTGTTGGCATCAGGGCTAACCGTGGTTTTAGGTATAGCTTGGTTTGCACGGGGTGGGCAAACACCTTCGCTAGCATCCAGCGCACGGTTTATGCCGATTGAATTACCCTTCGCTGAATCGTCAGCGAATGTGCCAGTGGTTGGTCGTTTTTATAATGAAGTGATTAGTGGCCACAATTTGTTGGTATACGCAGCCTTTGCTGCTGTATTGCTTACGTGGTGGGTAGTATATCGAACGCGATTTGGCTTGCGCTTGCGAGCTGTCGGTGAAAACCCATTAGCGGTGGACACTGCAGGTTTGTCGGTGGGCAGGCTGCGCTATTCTGCGTTGCTAATTTGCGGTTTGCTGTGCGGTATCGCTGGCACCTATCTATCAATCGCACAAAACGCAGCGTTCGTTCGAGAGATGACAGCCGGGCAGGGTTACATTGCGTTGGCGGCCTTAATATTCGGTAAATGGCGCCCGCTGCCTGCACTACTGGCGTGTTTGATGTTTGGATTTCTCGACGCCGTGGCCATTCGCTTGCAAGGCGTTGAGTTTGCCGTGATAGGCGAGGTGCCTGTGCAATTGATTCAATCCTTGCCCTATGTGCTCACTGTGGTGTTGTTGGCAGGCTTTATTGGCCGAGCCATTGCGCCTGCTGCCATTGGTGTGCCGTTCAGCAAAGACCGATAAGCCCCAGTTCTGAGCCCTGCTTTGAGCCCAAACGAGTGGTTTTATTTGATCAACTCGTCTTTGGTGGTTGGTCGCGATTCGGCAATTTAAGATCGTGAAAATGCTAGACTGGAGCTCTGTTTAGCGCTCTTTTTGGTTTCCCTCTTTCATGAACACAATAATGCTTTCTTTGCCTGTTGGCGAAAAAGTCGGTATCGCCTTTTCAGGCGGTCTAGACACCTCTGCTGCCATTGCCTGGATGCGTCAGCGCGGCGCTTTGCCCTGTGCCTACACAGCTGATCTTGGTCAGCCGGACGAAGACGACTTCGACGATATCGAAAAACGGGCAAAAGAATATGGCGCGGAGCTAGCGCGTACCGTTGATTGTAAAGAAGTTATGGTGCACGAAGGTTTGGTGGCCATCATGTGTGGTGCGTTTCATATTCAAAGTGGTGGCAAAAAGTATTTCAATACCACACCTTTAGGGCGAGCGGTTACCGGCACCATTCTGGTTAAGTCGATGCAATCAGATGATGTCAATATTTGGGGCGACGGTTCAACCTATAAGGGAAACGATATCGAACGTTTTTATCGTTACGGTCTGATGGCAAATGCTAATTTGCGAATATACAAGCCTTGGCTTGATCGAGATTTTGTTGCCGAGCTGGGCGGTCGTAGCGAAATGAGTGATTTCTTGCAGGCCAATGGTTTTAGCTATCGAGCCAGTGCTGAAAAAGCGTATTCAACCGATGCCAATATTTTAGGTGCTACACATGAGGCAAAAGATCTTGAATACCTCGACAGAAGTATGCAAATTGTTGAGCCGATCATGGGCGTTAAATTTTGGGACGAATCAGTGGCTATTCCCTCTGAAGAAGTCACCGTCAAATTTGAGTGTGGTATGCCAGTAGAACTCAACGGCCAGCGTTTTGATAGCAACGTAGATTTATTTTTTGAAGCAAACAAAATTGGTGGGCGCCATGGCTTGGGCATGTGCGATCAAATCGAAAATCGCATTATTGAAGCTAAGAGCCGTGGTATCTATGAAGCGCCTGGCATGGCATTACTACACATAGCCTATGAGCGCCTGCTTAACGGCATACATAACGAAGACACGCTCGAGAACTATCACACTATGGGCCGCCGTTTGGGTCAGTTGTTATATCAAGGTCGGTGGTTTGATCCACAAAGCTTAATGTTACGTGACACTTTGCGTAAATGGATTGGCCAAGCGGTAACAGGCACGGTCGTGTTATCACTGCGAAGAGGTGACGATTACAGCATTCTTGATACGCAAAGCGACAACCTTACATACAAACCTGAGAATCTCTCAATGGAGCGGGTTGAAGACGAAGCTTTCAGTCCTGTGGATCGTATCGGACAATTATCGATGCGAAACCTTGATATCAATGATTCACGAGAGAAGTTGCAGCTGTATAGCGGCCTTGGAGCGCTTCCCGCTGGCGAGCAAGTTAACCAGTTGGTAGACGACTCTGACTCCTCGTCAGACTCAACATAGCGTTCCGCACAATGCCTGTAACGGTTAAAGCTAACAGGGAGGTCAATAATTATGGCCAGCTGATAGTGTCGGGTGCGCCAATGATAGATGTTCGCTCATCATCCGAATTTATCGAAGCGTTTGCCCCTGGAGCGGCCAATATACCGTTGCTTGATGACCAACAGCGCCACTTGGTGGGAGTGGAGTATAAACGTGTTGGCAAAGAAGCTGCAATCGCCTTGGGCGCACGTTTAATTGATCCTGCGCAACGTGCTAGGCGCGTTGAGAGTTGGCGAGCTTATGCCACAGATCATCCTGGTGCGGTTATTTACTGTGCCCGTGGTGGTTTGCGTTCCAATATTTCCTCAAGTTGGTTGGCAGAAGCTGGCATCGATCTACCCGTTGTGAAAGGCGGTTACAAAGCTATACGACAATTTTTGTTGGAATCACTTACGCAGAGTGTGCAGCAACTTCCGTTGATCATAGTCGGTGGTCGAACTGGCGTTGGTAAAACGATTTTTTTGAACAGCTTAGAACGCCGGCTCGATTTAGAAGGTTTGGCAAAACATCGGGGTTCAAGCTTTGGCGGTACCGCCACTATTCAACCCAGTAATGCCAATTTCGAAAATGAAATCACCGCAACCTTGCTGCGATTGCTAGCGACAAGTAAGCAAACAGTTTTCGTCGAAGACGAAGCTCGTATGGTTGGTAGCAATAGTGTGCCGGCTGTATTGCACGAGAAAATGAAAGCATCGGGCGTGATATTGTTAGAAGAAGCGATCGAAGCTCGTATTAATAACGTAATAGATGACTATGTCGTGCAACTGTTATCACTGTATAAACAAGCGCAGGGCGAGGAGTCGGGATTTGATGCATACGAGGAGCATCACCTAAATAGCCTATACCGAGTACGTAAACGATTTGGTGGTGAAAACTATGCGCAGGCACGCGAATTGTTGCTCACTGCATTAGCACAACATAAGAATCATAACGACACCGCGGCATACAAGCCGCTGATTGAAAAATTGCTAGTGGATTACTACGACCCAATGTACGACTACCAGTTACAAGTAAAAGCCGACCGAGTTATGTATCAAGGCGACAAGCACGAGCTTGCTCGTTGGTGTGCCGAATCGGTAGCCGCAGAGAGTCAACAAGGTTACTCAGGATAATGCAAGCTGCTCCTGCTTATAAAGATTTGGTGCTAGTGGGAGGAGGCCACAGCCATTCTTTGCTAATACGAAAATGGGCAATGCAACCCTTGCCGGGTGTGCGTCTAACCCTAGTCTCTGAAAGCCCTCTTACGCCTTACTCGGGCATGTTGCCTGGTTTACTCGCAGGTCATTACAGCCACAAACAGGTGCATATAGATCTTGTTCGCTTGTGTAAGTGGGCTGGTGTGCGCTTTATTACGGCTCGAATGAATGCAATTGATTTACCTGGAATGCGCATTCACCTGGATGGGCGTCCAGCGATTGAATTTGATTTACTATCACTTGATACGGGTTCCACTCCTGATTTGTCTGTTCCCGGTGCGCGTGATTTTGCCACGCCGGTTAAGCCTGTATCCCAATTGTTTGATCGATGGCAAGAGCTCAGTCAGAGCGTAAAACATAAAGACCAAACGGATCTGGGTGTGGTTGGCTCTGGCGCGGGCGGTTTTGAAATAGTTACGGCACTACGTTATGCAATGCCAGATTCGGTCACCTTGCATTGGATGCTGCGAGGCCAAACGTGTTTAAACGGACGACCTTCGAAGGTGGGGGAATATGCCTTACAAGCCGCTACTGCATCGGGTATTAAGGTGCATAAAGATTTTGATGTGGCATTGGTTAACAAGGGTTCACTGACTGCTGCGGATGGTAAAAACTTAGCACTCGATGAAGTGCTTTGGTGCACGGCCGCTGCCGCTCCTGCTTGGGTTATTGAATCGGGTATGCAAGCTTGCAATAGGGGGTTCGTTGCAACTAATGCTCATTTGCAGAGCGTCTCTCACCCTTTTGTGTTTGCCACCGGCGATATTGGTACACAAGTGAGTACGCCATCGGATAAGGCAGGGGTATTTGCAGTGCGCCAAGCGCCAGTGTTATTTGAGAATGTACGACGCTACTTGTTAAACAAACCACTTAAGCCCTACAAGCCTCAAAAAACGTTTTTAAGTCTGATGGCAGTTGGTAAGAAATCCGCGATAGCCAGTCGCGGCTCATTAACCGCTAAAGGTCCTATTTATTGGCGATTAAAAGACTATATCGATCAAAAATTTATGCGTCAGTTTATTGCGCTGCCTTTAATGCAAGGGCGGCGCGATGTGTTTCGTGTGCCTACTGAAATTTCAGGCAATGCTACAAGCGACGAAGCTATGCGTTGTAAAGGCTGCGGTAGCAAGGTAGGCGAAAGTGTTTTGCGTGCGGTGTTATCGCAGCTGCAGCCAGTTAGTCGCGATGATATCGATAGTGGGCTAGCACAGCTTGACGATGCGGCTGTTTTCTCAGCTGACAATGCCACCTGGGTTCAATCAGTTGATCAAATCAGCGCGATTACGGACGACCCATACTGGTTCGGAAAAATAGCCGCAGTTCATGCGCTAAGCGACGTGGTTACCCAAACGATGGATGTCCATTCTGCGCAAGCGGTGGTTGCGCTTCCCCATGGTGGGTACGATGTAACCAGGCGAGATCTAAGCCAATTGTTGGCAGGTGCATTGACTGTATTTAATCAAGAGGGCTGCGCTCTAGTGGGTGGGCACACGGCCGAGGCTGCGGATATGCTGCTTGGCTTTGTCGTCAATGGCAAGTTAACGCCGGCCACGCAAGTGGGCACAAGGGCCGCGCTACAGGAGGGCGATGCTTTAGTGCTGTGTAAAGCCTTAGGCACGGGAATCATCATGGCTGCACACGGCTTGCTTACCGCCAATGGCACCGATGTATCCAATGCACTGACACAAATGCAGCAAAGTAATCGATCAGCTGCTCAAGCGCTAAAAGCGGCAGAGGCAAGTCGTGTTACCGATGTCACAGGGTTTGGTTTGTTGGCTCATTTGCATTCTTTACTAGGCGATGACGCATTACGGGCATCCATTGATATTGCTAGCTTGCCGTTGTTGAATGGCGCATTACCGCTAGCGGAAAGCGGCGTGCGCAGCTCGCTGTATGAATCAAACAGCGATACCTTGAGGCTGTTTGCTGGTGCTGAAAAAACCCCTGACGCGATTAAAGCAATACTCTGTGACCCTCAAACTAGTGGTGGACTGCTGGGTATTGTTCCTGCCGCAAATGTCGAAGCTTTGATAAGCCAATTGCACAAGGCAGGTTACCCGAGTGCCACCATTATTGGTAAGGTCATACAAGCCACATCCTGTATGATTGAAGCTAATAGTTCTGAGTAGAGAGGCCATGGGAGCCGTTGTGCAATGATTGGCAATCTCGCTATGACACAAGCGACAATATCGTTTAACCAGAAGGCATTATGGAATCGCTGCCGGTAAGCAATTTTGATACGGTGTGTGAGTTTGTATCGCAAACTTATGGCGATCTTCTATCGCTGCGAGAGCAGCAATGGTTGGCAGCGGTAAACTCTCTAGCGCTACCCGCTAAAATATTGTATGTCAGGTTACTTAATCGTAGCTTTAATACGTTCAGAGTTTCCAAGCTGCGTTACGAAGACGTTGCCGATTTGCCCTCTGCTGTTAATGCCTTAATACAAACACCTTTGGCGAACGCTGCACCGCCTATAACAGCGGATGAGCTTAATCGCTTGTTTACTAAGCCAGAGTTCGTCGCTTTGTTTGATCGGCCCGATTTAAAGAACAACGTTAAGGCCGACATCGTCGATGCGATTTATCACGATCAGCCCAATAAAGCACAGGCCTTGCTGCATGCTGCTGATCAATGGTTAACTATTGAGGGGCATGGTGTATATTCTTGGTTTTTACTGTGCTTTTTTGGCAACCGGCATCAAGATACCAGCGAGTTTGCGATGCGTGAACTTGGGCATACACATTATTTTCCCTATGTACTTGATAAAACTAATCGAGCGTTTGATAGCCGAGATCAAATTGATGCGCATTTGTTTTATTACGAATGTGCTTCTAAGTATGAGCACATCAATAAACGTGATCGCGATGCGTTACTACAACTCGATAGCGCTCTGCCTGTTTACCAGCAACGCGACCCTACATTAACCCGACGTGTTGAGAGGCTGCGTTTGAGGATCGCTAGGCAGCTTGAGCGTATTGATTGCCGAGATGATGCGTTACAGCTTTACTCTCGATGTGCTCGCGCACCGGCGCGTGAGCGTATGGTTCGCATTTATCAACACAAAGCTGACTATGAAGCCAGCTGGCAGTTGCTGCAAACCATCGAACAACACCCTTATTGTGATGAAGAGTTGCAGTTTGTTGATACGATGAAGCCGAAGCTAGCGCGCAAGATGGGTAAAAAATTACCAGTGAAGCGGTTTAAGCCAATTAGCAGCAAGTTGGTGCTCAAACAACATTCGACAGCGAGGGTTGAGCAGGTAGCTCAAGCATATTATCAGCATCATGGTGATTGCTACTATGCTGAGAATTCGTTATTCAACGGCGTGCTAGGGCTGTTGATCTGGGATGAGATTTTTGCACCGTTGTCTGGAGCATTTTTTAACTCATTTCAATACGCACCCGCTGATTTCTACGACCCTGCATTTTGCCAGCGCCGGCAACAATCAATCACAGCTCGCCTAGATAAGCTGGATGACTTAAGCTTTGGGCCGGAGATATTATCGCGGTTTAATGATCACTACGGTATTGCTAATCCACTGGTGCGCTGGGAGCACCTTAGTCAATCCTTGCTAGAGCACGCCTTAAAGATAATACCCAAGCATCATTGGCGCGCATGCTTTGAGCGTCAGCTCCAAGACTTGCGTGGTAACACAAGCGGGTTCCCTGATCTTGTCAATTTTCCTAAAACAGGTGGTTATGAATTGATAGAAATCAAAGGGCCAGGCGATGCTGTACAAAAAAATCAAAAGCGATGGTTTGCCTATTTTGAATCTGTAGGTGTGCCGTATCGAGTGGTGCACGTTAAGTGGGCAGGTACGGCGGTAACGGGTTAACCCATGGCAAACAAGGTAGCTTCAAAAACAAAAAGCAAAACATCGGGCCGCAATGGTGGCAAACGCGATGTTGGCAAACGCGATTTTAGCGAACAACGGGAAAATACAAATCTGATTAAAGTATCGGTCACTAATTTGGCAGTATTTTCTTGTCGCCAAGGTGATCTTGGGCAAATGGGACCGGCTGGTCCAACGGCGCAGCAAGGCATACGTGCGCACCAACGTTTGCAATCAACCTTACGATTGGATTCAGAGGTTCGCGTTGTTAGTAACACTACCTTAGATGATACTAAGGTGCGGCTAACGGGCAGAATGGATTTGCTCGATCGGCAAGCGCACACGATAGGTGAGATTAAGACAACGCGAGTGCCTCAAACGCAATTGCCCATCGAGCAAACGGAACTGCATTGGGCTCAACTGATGCTCTATGGCTATTGTTATCTTCAAGAGCTGCGTAGTGCCGCCGCCGAAGAATCTGACTTACTCTGCGAGCTGCCCGACACCATAGCACTGCAAATCTACTACACCAATCTGCTTGACGAACAACACACAGTTGATACGCGCAAGCTTAGTTGTGACGACATAGAAGCCTACGCACAACAAGCGTTGCGCCACTATATCCGGTGGATCAAGCTGGTACGTCAGTGGCAAAGCAAAACCGCTGAATCGGCAAAGGCGCTAGCCTTTCCTCATGCGCAGTTTCGGCAAGGGCAGCGGGATATGGCTGCCGTGACTTACCGTTTGGCTCGCGATGGTGGTGCTGTGATGTGCGAAGCACCAACTGGCATTGGCAAAACGGTCAGCACCTTGTTTCCTGCGATAAAGGCGCTTGGTTCTGGTGAAATAAAACACGTATCCTATCTTACAGCCAAAACCTCTGGCCGCGAAACCGCACTAGGCGCACTCGGGCTATTAAAAAAATCTGGGCTTGAAACCACATCTGTCGTGCTTAGATCAAAAAAACTGACATGCTTTTGCAGTAATGGCCGTTGCGAACGTGGGGATGATGGTCGATGTGAGATGACTATCGGGTTCTTTGACCGGTTGCCGGAAGCTCGTCTCGCTGCCATGCAAGCCGGTATGCTCGATGGTGAAACCATAGATGAGATTGCGTGGGAACACAAGATATGCCCGTTTGAGTTTGCCTTGCAATTATTGCCATGGGTGTCGTTGGTGGTATGTGATTACAACTATGTGTTTGATCCATTGGTAAAACTGGGCTGGTATGCCGAATCTAGAAAGAACACCATGCTGCTTATTGATGAAGCGCACAACTTACTGGATCGATCGCGCAATATGTACTCAGCTAAGCTGACGCGTGGAGAGCTCTTATTTGCTGCTAAGCAAAATCCCTCGTTGTCAAAACCGATCAAGCGATTAGCAAAGTTACTGCAGAATTTCGCATCTGAAAAAAATGATGAGGTGTCGGTAAGAGAACGATTTCCAGAGAATATCCGTAGTAATTCAGCAATGTTGGTAGACGATATCGTAAACACCTTTGCAGATGGGCAGGCTCATTCTGATACGCTATTTGAGCTGTTTAAATCTTTGTGCAGGCTTGGCGCAATTACAGAGCTTTACAGTGATCAGCATAAAACGTTAGTGACCATCGACAAGAAAGGGTCGCTTAATGATGTGGAGCTTCATTTATGGTGTACTGATGCGAGTAAGTTCTTGCAACCTTGCTTCAATAACTTTAAAGCCAATTTATTGTTTTCAGCGACATTGCGCCCGCCAGTTTACTACCGTGATTCATTGGGATTGGGGGAAGCTACGCAAAGCTTGATGCTGGAATCCCCATTTGACCCAGAACGTTGTTTGCAACTGCAGGTACCGTTTATTGACACACGCTATAAATCCAGAGAAGCCTCTGCCACCGCTTTATGTGAGCTAATTAAATCGATCTCTACGGCACAGGCGGGTAACTATCTAGTGTTCTTTCCGTCTTATGCTTATTTGTCAGCTATTTATGATTTGTTTGGCAAGTTATATCCAGATGAGCCTACATGGCGTCAAAGTACTGATGAGCTGCTTATCGATAGACAATCACAGCTATCCAAAATGGAAAGGTCGACAGTCGGGATCGGGTTTGCGATTCTGGGTGGTTCCTACGGCGAAGGGGTGGATTATCCAGGCAGTAAGCTGATTGGAGCTATCGTTGTAAGCGTCGGATTACCAGGTGGTGGCGTGGAGCAGGAGCTTATCGCAACGGGATATAAAGAGGCGGGCTTAGATGGATACGATTATGCGTATCGCTATCCTGGTTTTACTCGCGTGCAGCAAACCGTTGGGCGAGTTATCAGGACGGAATCAGATCGTGGAGTGGTTGTGCTCGTTGATGATCGATTTTCTCAGCGCGTTTATAGGGATCTATATCCAGAGCATTGGAAGATACAACGTGTAACTAATCTTGACGATGCTGAATCAAAGCTGAAGCAATTTTGGCTGAGCACATAGGCGCGACATTTGGACACTGCATTTCCGCACAAACAAATTAGGCACAAAAAAGCCCGTCAGTAACGGGCTTTTTTTCTACAGAGAAAGCTAGTGCCAATCTTTGCAGATGAGCGCTAGCTAAGAAACTAAGATTTCTTTCTTACTACTCTGCGTTTCGCTGGCTTTCTAGCTACTGGCTTACGCTTAGCGGCTGTTTTGCGAGCTGGCTTCTTAGCTACTGCTTTACGCTTAGCCGGTGCCTTTTTGGCAGGAGACTTCTTAGCGACTGCTTTACGCTTAGCAGGCGCCTTCTTAGCTTTACGCTTAGCCGGAGCCTTTTTAGCAGGAGACTTCTTGGCTACTGCTTTACGCTTAGTAGGAGCCTTCTTAGCTTTACGCTTAGCCGGCGCCTTTTTGGCAGGAGACTTCTTAGCTACTGCTTTACGCTT